>JAFYVE010000056.1 GCA_017549285.1 Clostridia bacterium | reverse complement strand
CCGATTTCAGCTTTCTTTACTGTTTCCCATGCACCGAAGCTGTGACCTGTTGCCTTTGTTTCATCAGCTTTGTATGTATCACCGCAGGCACAGGTGTATGTTGTGTATCCCTTCTGTGTACATGTGGGAGCTGTGACTACTGCCTTGTATTCATGTGTATGCTCCGGAGCTTCAACAACGGGGAATTCATAACCGATTGTAAGCTCTGCATCTGAATGTGAACCGTATTCAATTGCAGGTTCCATATTAATTTCACCGACAACTTCGTTATAATAACCGTCTGTTAAGAATTTATATCCGTCTTTTACCTTGAGTGTAATCTGAACCGTATATTTATGACCGACCTCAAATTCTGTGATACCGTAAACGTAGTCTTTGTACTCGCCGGTTGTATCAACCCAGATAATTTCTGTAATTTCGTAACCCTCACCGCAGGTGCCTTCCATATCGGGAGCCTTGCCGAATCCGGGAGTATCGATACCGTTTACATAAACTTTGTCAATCACATTGGGCGCTGTTGCTGTGAATTCATAACCGATTACAACTGTAGTAGTTGAATAATCACTGTAAAGAATTGCTTTTTCACCGTTGATTTTTGCATCAACATCGGTTACACCGTCATAGTCAGTTGCGAATCTGTAATTACCGATTGTTTCAAGATATACCTGTACGGTATATTTTCTTTCTGCTTCAAACTTTGTTATATCATAAATACGGTCTTTATACTCACCTGTTGTATCAACCCAGACAATCTTCTTAATCTGATAACCTGAGCCGCAGGAAGCTGTAGTATCAGCAGTTGCGCCCGTTACGGGAGCATCAATGCCTGAAACAGTAACTGCAGTGATATCATCTGGAACAATATATGAATCTGTGATGCCTACAACAACACCCTCTGAAGTTGTTTCAATTACTGTTGCATTGTATGCACCTATCTTTGCGGAAACAGAAGGATATCCCTCACCGTCAACCTTGAATCTGTAATTATCTTTTGCTTTGAGCCAGATTTCAACTTCGTATTTATGACCTGCAACAGCAACTGAGCCTTCAGAAACACTGCTGTTTGCTGTAGCATCTCTCCAGTAAACTGAACTTACTGTATAAGAATCATCTTTGGGCACTGCTGTGAAGTCAATCTTTTCACCTGCTGCAGGAATGTCAAGACCTGTAACACCGCAAGAAGAAATGCGTGCATAATCACACACTGCGAATTCGTAAGTAATGCCTACATATTCACCTGCGTTGTAACCTGTAATGGCATAAGCATTACCTTTTTTACCGTTTATAAGGCCTGCAACAGAAGTTGTGAAATTATCTGTTTTGCTGAACAGATAGCCTGACTGAGCTTTCACAACAACTGCAACTCTGTATTTATGCCCCACCTGAAAAACATCAGTAGAAGTCATACTCTTTGCTGTACCGGTTGTTATATCAACCCATGCAATACCATAATTCATATTCTGATTATCAAAAGTTGTAGTAAAATTGTAACCACTTCCGTATGTAGCAACATAATCGGGCTTTTCACCTGCAACAGGTGCCGAAATATCACCGATTTTCACGGTTGAAATAACATCAGCGGCAAATGCGTTAAGAGGCATCATACCAAAAATCATAACAACTGAAATAAGTAATGTAATAAACTTTTTCATATTCATTCTCCTTTTTTGCTTTTTTCATAGCAACTTTTACAACAAATTTTACCGTTTAAATCCGCATCAAAAATGATACAATCATCACAGACCATATCGCCGCAGAGATCACATTTATTCAGCTCAAAACGGGCTTCTATGTTTGCCCTTTCATAAGCTTTTTTGTGGTCACTTGCATAGATGATTGCTCTGGCTTCTCTTTCATCACCCGTAAGAAAAACCTTATCCTTGAATCCTGAAATAAAATCGTATGTAACAGGTACGACAGGTTTTTCACAACAATCACAATAAAAAACAAATTCAAATTGCCTGATTGTGGATTTGTCAGTAAATTTTTTTGTGACAGAATTCAGCATAGGCAAAACCTCCTTTATGAGTTCATTTTACTGTAATAGCTGTATAAAAAGGAGTAGCCCGAAGGGTTACTTTGTTAAAAAAAGGTCTACCATCAAGGCTACCATGTCAAAAAAACAACAGTCAGTTTGTTCAACACGCACAAAATGATAAGACATTTAAAATTTGACACCGGATTCAGATTATGCTATATTATGCTATATGAGAGGATTGGATTTATGAATATTTTTTCTTTAAATATAAAACAGATGACATTTCCCGAACAGGTAAAATATGTCAGAATGGTATTAAGCCTCAGTCAGACCGAGCTTGCAGATCAATGCGGAATTTCCTATGCAACAGTCAGCCGTTGGGAAAGAGAAAACAGGACTCCTCAGGTTGCTATGTTAGGAAAATTCTATTCATTCTGTCTCAGAAACGGTTTTGAACTTAACACGGAAGAGAAAGGCGGTGTGGTATGACAATTTTATACGGATTTGCGTTTGCAGTTGCTCTTATAATGATAGGTATCTACTGCCTTGTTGACCGCAAACGTGAAATATGGCTTCTGCTGTTATTCGTATCGGTTGCAGTCTGTGACCTCGGTTATTTCCTTTTGTCAATGGCACAGAATCTTGAATTTGCACTTTTTGCAAACAGGATATCTTATTTCGGTAATGTCTTTCTGCCGTTTTTTCTGCTGATGATGATAATGAATCTTTCGGGAATGAAATATCCGAAATTTCTGCCGTGGATTCTGATTATCATTAACTCTGCAATGCTGGTTATTACAATCAGCGGTGGTTTTCTGCCGATTTATTACAAAGATGTTTCGTTTGAAATAATCAATTCCGTACCCACTCTTATAAAAGAATATGGTCCGCTTCATCCGATTTACAAAGTATATCTTTTCGGGTATTTCGGTTCTATGGTAGCAATTATCATCATTTCAACAATGAGAAAAACTGTAAAAAGCAATAAGCATTCAGTTTTTCTTGCAACAGTCCTTATCGGTAATATTGTAATATGGCTTATTGAAAATATGATAAAAACACCATTTGAGTTTTTATCGGTATCCTATATTGTTACGGAGGGGTTAATCCTTTTCCTTTACGGAATACTGCAGGATTACGGTCTTCTTGATACAGTATATATTGAAAACACAAAAATTGACATTGAAACTGTTGAAGAAAAACATGAAGAAGTAATAAGATTTTTCACTCAGCCACAGATAGAAAGCATTTTCGAAAAATGGCAACTGATTGAAACACTTTCCGAGCGGGAAAAAGAAGTTCTGCGATTTATTCTTGCCAACGAAAAACGTCAGGTAATTGCACAGGAGTTGTTTGTCACGGAAAGCACAATAAAAAAACATACAGCAAACATTTTCAGAAAGCTTGAAATTACAAACAGATCTGAACTTTTTGCAAAAGCAAAACATTTTACTGAATGACAAGAAACAAACAGTCTTCTTTATTCAATGGGACAGCAGTATTTTGCTGTCCCGTTATTTTTATTTGCAATAATTATGGATTAGTATTATCACTCAAGTTTTGCTGACTTACGGAGAATCTTTCTTGCGTCAGCTGCTGTAATTTTGCCGTCCTGAGTCATATCAGCAACTATTTTCATATATTCTGTGGGAGTTTCAAGCTTTGCTGAAATTCTCAGGGCAAGACGTG
>JAFYVE010000055.1 GCA_017549285.1 Clostridia bacterium | reverse complement strand
GCTTCTCGTGATCGTGGAAACGAAGGTGATCCGCAGGAATGCCGAGATCCTGATAATACTTCATACCGTAGTTCTTGAAGTAATCGTAAAGGTCTGTGTCTGTGCCTTCCTTACAGAATGTCTGGAATTCCATCTGTTCAAATTCAATTGTTCTGAATGTGAAGTTACCGGGTGTGATTTCGTTTCTGAAAGCCTTACCTATCTGACCGATGCTGAAGGGGAGCTTAGCTCTCATTGAACGCTGAACGTTGAGATAGTTTACATATTCACCCTGAGCATTTTCGGGACGGAGATAGATAACACTCTTGCTGTTATTTGTAACACCTCTGAATGTCTGGAACATGAGGTTGAATTCTCTGATGTCTGTGAAATTGTGCTTACCGCAGTTGGGACAGGGGATTGAATGATCCTTGATGAACTGGAACATTTCTTCCTTTGTCATACCGTCTGCGTGAGCATTTTCATCGAAATCGTCAATAAGGTTGTCTGCTCTGTGACGCATTTTGCATTCCTTACAGTCAAGAAGAGGGTCTGAGAATGATGCAACGTGACCGCTTGCTTCCCATACTCTGGGATGCATAAGGATATCAGCATCAACTTCGTAGCTGTTCTTTCTTTCCTGAATGAATCTCTTTCTCCATGTGTCTTTTACGTTGTTCTTGAGTCTTGCACCGAGAGGGCCGTAGTCCCATGTGTTGGCAAGACCGCCGTAGATATCACTGCCTGCAAAAATAAAACCTCTGCCTTTGCAAAGGGCAACAATTTTTTCCATTGTTTTTTCAGTATTAAGCATTTTGTTACCTCCAAACATAACAATACTGATATATTTTAAAACATTATAAATACATTGTCAAGAGATATCGTCAATTTCATAGTGTAAATCAGCCAATTTTGCACTTGCCTTTTATACAGTTGTCTGATATAATTATAATGAATATGTTTATACGCAAAATAGGAGGTTGCTATGAAAACTTTACCGTTATGGCAGGATATCAATGTATTCAATGTCAATACTGAAGCACGTTCAGGTGCAGGTTTCCCCGTTAACCCTGAAAACAGAGAAAAGAAAGTTATTAATCTTAACGGCACCTGGAAATTCAGATTCCTTCCTCACAGTGAATCCGCAATTGAAGGTTATCAGTATCCCGAATTCAACGCTGCAGATTTTGATGACCTTACAGTTCCTTCCGAATGGCAGATAAAAGGCTACGGTGTTCCTAATTATACAAATATAAACTATCCCAAACCCATTTCAACATTCAATATCCCTTATATTGATGATGAAAAGAACCCCTCGGGACTTTACATAAAGGATTTTGAACTCCCCGCAACAGATGACAACGTTTTTATTCATTTCGGAGGTATAAATTCCTGCGGTGAAGTTTATGTAAACGGTGAATTTGTCGGTTATTCTCAAGATACATTCAATGAAACTGAGTATGATATAACTAAGTTCGTACACAAAGGTAAGAACAGACTTGCAGTTACTGTTCATCAGTTCTGCGACGGCAGTTATCTTGAAGATCAGGATATGTGGCGTCTTTCAGGTATTTTCCGTGACGTAAACATCGTCTTCAAGCCTAAAGTATATATCCGTGACTTCTATATGAGAAGTGAAATGAAGGATAATTATAAAAAGGCTGATTTCAAAATTGATGTCGACCTTCAGTCAAGAGGTAAAGCTTTTGACGGCGGAAAACTTAAAATCGAACTTTTTGATGCAGAAGGAAATCTTTTCGCATCAGACGAATGCTTGGTTGAAGCACTTGATGCAAAAGAAGATGTGAAGAAATCTTTTGTTATCGCAACTGAAAACTTCACACTCTGGAGTCACGAAAATCCTTATCTTTACAATGTTAAGGTAAGCCTTGTTTCAGATGTCACAATTGTTGACCTGCGTGAGCATAAGTTCGGTTTCAGAGAAGTAAAAATCGAAAAATACAACGAAAACACAAAGAGAGGACCCTTTATTCTTCTCAACGGTGTGCCTCTTAAAATATGTGGTGTGAATCGTCACGATTTCCATCCTGATTACGGCCACGCTGTCCCCGAAGACCTTATCAGGGCAGACCTCGAGCTTCTCAAGAGAAGCAATATCACTAATGTCAGAACTTGTCATTATCCCAATTCAAGACGTTTTTATGAGCTTTGTGATGAAATCGGTCTTCTTGTAATGAGTGAAAACAACCTTGAAACTCACGGACTTGCACACATCGTGCCCGGCAGCAATCCTCAGTGGAGTGCACAGTGTTGTTACAGAATGGCAAATATGGTCAATTCTTTTAAGAACCACTCCTGTATTCTGTTCTGGTCACTCGGTAACGAAGCAGGTAACGGCAAATCATTTGCAGATATGAAAGAGGTTGCTCTTTCAATTGACAACACAAGACCCATTCACTATGAACCCGATTCACATATTGAAGTTTCTGATATAATGAGTGAAATGTATACAGTTCAGACAGAAATGGCTGAAATCGGTGAAAACAAGACACACATCCATTCAAGAGCATTGTGGAATGCAGGTATGGGCTACCGTCTCACTCCCGAAATGTACCGTGACAAGCCCTTTATTCTCTGTGAATACAGCCACGCTATGGGTAACAGTATGGGTAACTTTGCTGATTACTGGTCAGATTTCAAAAAGTATGACAGACTTGCAGGCGGCTACATCTGGGATTTCGCAGACCAGTCTATCAGAACAAAGCTTCCCGATGGCAGAGATAAGTGGAATTACGGCGGTGACTTCGGTGATAAGCCCAATGACGGCAACTTTGCTTTCAACGGCGTTTTCAGAGCAGACCGTTCACCTAATCCTCATTATTATGAAGTTGTCAAGTGCTATCAGCAGGTTGATTTCACATTCTCGGGCAACACCGTAAATCTTCTTAACAGATTTATGTTCACATCTCTTGATAAGTTCAATCTTAAGCTTGTTCTCTCTGATGAAAACGGTATTATTGCAGAAGACACAGTAAGCCTTCCCGATACAAACTACCTTGAAACAGCTTCAGTTCAGGTGCCTTTTGACCTGACTTTCAACGGTGAAACATTCCTTGATGTTTATCTTGTTCTTACATCTGACCTTATGAAGCTTCCCGCAGGTCACATTATTGCAAGAGAGCAGTTTGTTTTCGGTAAATATACATATAAGACTGCATCAGCAGAAGGCTCAGTCAGATTGAACGAAACATTTAGCGATTATGTTGTAAAAGGTGACGGTTTCGCAGTTCGTTTCTCAAAGAAGAGCGGTGAGCTTTATTCATACAAGCTTGACGGAAAAGAAATGCTCAGAAAGGGCGTGAAACCTCAGTTCTACAGAGCAAATACAGACAATGAACGTATTGCACAGGTGCCTTTTGAATGGGTAAAGACATTTATCGGTCTTCACGCATTTGAAAGTGCAACAAAGATGTTAAGAGTCAACAGAATCAAGGTTTCCGAATCTGATGGCTGTGCAAAAGTAAGCATTAAATGGACAACAAAGTATATTGACAACATCGTTACAGATTATGTCATAACTCCCGACGGTAAGGTGACTGTTACTCTTACCTGCCGTAACGTTACTCCTGTTGATATGCCCAGATACGGTATCACTTTTGCTCTTAAAGAAGGTGTTGACGGTGTGAAGTATTACGGTAAAGGTCCTCATGAGAACTACTGTGACCGTAAGACAGGTGCTTTCCTTGGTGTTTACTCATTCGATAAGTGTGAAGACTTCGTTCACGATTACCTCTTCCCGCAGGAAAATGCAAACCGTTGTGATGTCAGATGGCTTGAAGTCGGCAATGATGTAAAACTCCGTGTTGATGCTGCGAATAAGCCTTTTGAAGCAAGTGTACATCCTTACACAATCGATGCACTTGCCGTTGCGGACCACGAATGCTACCTTGAAAGAGAAGATTATCTCACAGTGAACATTGACGGCGGTCAGCACGGTGTCGGTGGTGACGTTCCTGCAATTGCAACACTCAAGAAACAGTATAAGCTTCCGAAGATGAAGACTCTTGAGTTCAGTTGTATACTTTCCTTTAAAAATAATACTTGATTTTTTAGAGGAAATAGTGTATTATTAATTTGTTAAAAAATATTTTACAAAAAGGTGATTATTTTGAAAAAATCAATTTGTGCAGTACTTGCAATTCTTCTTTGTATGACTGTTTTCTTTGCAGGTTGTGCAGATAATACAACTCCCGGTGGTGTTGTTGATAATTCAAATGCTGCAGATGCTCCCGTAGTTAACAATTCAAATGCTCAGAGCGATATCAAAATTGAAGAAGGCGAATCAACTGTCCAGAATAACCTCGGTACAGGTGTTGACCTCTTCATCGGCGGTAAGTACTATCTTGAAGGCACAATCTACAGCGAAGGTGAAGCAATGCCTGTAGCTATGGCTACAGACGGTACCAATGTTCAGCTTACAGCAAACATTAGCGGTATTTCTTTCGGTGTTCTTGTTCTCGGTGACAAGACATACGCTGTTCTTCCCAAGGCAAACACTTACACAGAACTTTCACAGATGCTTATCAATGCTCTCGGTATTGAAGACAGCATCAATGTTTCTGAATTCCAGGATATCAGAAACGATCAGGGTGACACAGATGCTGATATCACTCAGTATTCTGTATCAATCAACGGTGACCCCGGTCTTTGCACAATATATACTTATGATGATACAATCGTTAAGCTCTACTCAATCGGTGACAAGCTTATTCAGGTTGAAAACTATGATCTCAGTGGCGCTATGACAATGCAGATCGTTGTTGATTCAATCACATCACAGATTCCTTCAAATCAGCTTACACTCAAAGGTATTGAAGAAGCATCAGTTACAAGCTTCATCAAGGCTTTTATGGCAAGTATTTCAGCCTGATATGAATAACGGAAGAGTTGCCGTTGTAACAGGCGGAGCTTCCGGTATAGGAAAAGCCGTTGTAAGAAATTTATGTTCTGACGGATTTTCCGTTGCAGTTATCTATAATCGCTCCGAAGCAGAGGCCAAAGCTTTAGCTTCGGAGCTTTCTGCAACAGGAAGCAATATAAAGGTTTACAAAGCAGATATCTCGGTATCTGAACAAGTTAATAGAGTTATAAATGAAATAAAAGAGGATATGGGAACACCGTATCTTCTTGTGAATAATTCGGGAATTGCTCAGCAGAAGCTTTTTACCGATATAACGGATGAAGACTGGCATAATATGATAAATGTCAACCTCTCAGGTGCATTTTTTATGTGCAGGGCAGTTCTTCCCTTTATGATTCACGAAAAACAAGGCCGGATTATTAATATATCCTCTATGTGGGGGCAGGTAGGCGCTTCATGTGAAGTTCATTATTCTGCATCAAAAGCAGGTCTTATCGGTCTTACAAAGGCTCTGGCACAGGAAGTAGCCCCCTCTGGGATTACAGTCAATTGTGTGGCCCCCGGTGCAATTGACACAAAAATGATGGCTTCATTTTCAGATGAAGATAAATCCGCATTGTGCGAAGAAATCCCCGTCGGCAGACTCGGAAAAGCAGATGAAATTGCATCAGCCGTTTCATTCCTCGCATCAGATAACGCATCATATGTCACGGGACAGGTTATCGGTGTGAATGGCGGAATGGTTGTGTAAACAATAATTTGTAGAGCCAATTAATAATTAACAATGTACAATTTACAATCGTGCAGATGTAGCGATATCGGCGGTTTTTGTGTACATTGTACATTGTAAATTGTAAATTGAAACACCTCGACAATTTATGATTTTGCATACAAAAAACCCGCTGTCAGCCGACAGCGGGTTTGATATTTATTAAATTTACAGATCTGCAACACGGATGATTGATTCAACATTAAGTCCTTCTGCTGATTCAATACCGTTTCTGAGTTTACCTTCTGCATCGGGATTTGTAACGAAAGCAATTTCGTTTTCGGGAGCACCGTCTCTTGTGAGCACTCTTACAGCACCGATCTTGTCATTGAGAGCCTTGATAACTGCATCTTTGTTGTCGGTTGTTCCTCTTACATAAAGAGCTGTTTCAGCTGCAAGGTAGTCTGCAACATAGTTTTCTTCAGCATCTGCCCAGCCGAAGTTCTTCTTTTTCTTTGTGTGTTTTGCAGCGTCGATAACGTCTGCAACAACAGCAGAAGCTGTTGGCATCTTACCTGCACCCTTACCGTAGAACACAACTTCACCTGTTGCGTCACCCTTGATAAGAACAGCATTGAAAACATCATCAACACTTGCAAGCTGTGAATGATAGGGAACAAATCTGGGGGCTACAGTTACATTGACCTGACCGTTATCGAGTTTCTTTGCGTTTGCAATAAGTTTGATTACACCGCCCCATGAAGCAGCGTAAGCCACGTCGCTGAGCTTGATGTTTCTGATGCCTTCTGTTTGAACTGATTCAGGATATACGTGCTTACCGAAGCTCAGAGCTGAAAGAATACAGATTTTACGGCACGCATCATGACCGTCAACGTCTGCTGTGGGGTCTTTTTCTGCATAACCGAGTTCCTGAGCCTTTGCAAGTGCTTCATCGAAACTCTGCTTTTCGGTAATCATTTTTGTGAGGATATAGTTTGTTGTACCGTTGAGGATACCTGCAATTTCATCAATTTCATTTGCAGCAAGACACTGTGTGATAGGTCTGATGATAGGGATACCGCCGCCTACACTCGCTTCAAAGAGGAAGTTTACATTCTTTTCTTCTGCGATTGTGAGAAGCTCAAAGCCGTGCTTTGCTACGAGTTCCTTGTTTGATGTTACAACGCTCTTGCCTGCAAGAAGAAGCTTCTTAACGAAGTCATAAGCGAATGTTACACCGCCCATTGTTTCAACAACAATTTCAATTTCGGGATCGTTGAGAATAATGTTGAAATCCTTTATCATTTTATCTGCAAACTGATTATCGGGGAAATCCCTGATATCGAGGATGTATTTCACCTCGAGTGAATCCTGCATACTTTTCTTGACAATGCTGTCGTGGTTTTTGTAGATGAGTTCAGCTACACCTGAGCCGACTGTTCCGAAGCCCATAACCGCTACATACATTTATATCATCTCCTTTATATTACATATCAGTACTTTTAACTTTTTCAATCATTTTTTTGAATGTGTCAGCTATTTTATAAGCTGTCTGAGGTCCCAGTGAATTTGTTTCAGGGTAATGGTTTCTGCCTGTTTTATCCTTTGCTTGGTTAATGAACGGAAGTGCAGGATCAAGGAAATAATCATTGGGAGCTAATATATATCCTATCTCACCGTTGGCAAGACCGAATATTAAGAGTTTGTCGTCTTCTGCGATTTCGCAAAGAGGAGTCGGGTTTGTTTCAGGAGGAGCATCAATTGATGATTCTTCCTTTGAAAGATATCCTCCGTAAGCGAGTTCGGGGAAAAGTTCACCCGGAATCAGAGCCATATTGAGTTCACCGAACTGAATATATGACATTTCTGATTTCATACCGAGGTTCAGTTTTCCTTCGCCCGTTGCAATCATTTTTTCGGGAATAATGCCGAATTTTGAAATAAACCAGAAAACAGGATTATCACAGTTGAGATAAATCTCCTGTCTTAATATATTTATATAAGGTGAAAGCTTTGTTTCTTCTTTTATTGAACAGATTATTTCACCGAATCTTTCACCCGTTTTAATGGTTGAAACAATGTTGTTTTCATCCATCGCATTCATGCATACTCCGCCGATAGCTCCGGGGAAATACATCATTTCCGCATTATTTGTTTTATCGATGTATTTAGCCGCATAGCAAGGGAAGTCAGCACTTACGAGTGAATTCTTACTGCAGAGTGACTCGGGATGTGAAGCAAAGTTTATGAAATAAACTTCTTTTGAACCGTCATCGGGAACAAAACGGAGTCTTGTAATATCATCGGAATATACGTGAGGCGGTCTGCCCATATCCTGAGCTCCTTTGTCAGCTTTTGCATAACCGAGATAAATCTGACCGTTTCGTCTGTTTCTGTAAGCTTCTTCAACAGCAGAAACAATACCTGAGTAAACAATCTCCAGAAAGTCCTTGTCCCTGCCTGTTTTGGGAAGCGGACCCCACATACCCATAGTATCAATACCTGCGTGGGTGTGGGTTGAACAGATGTTTACGCTTCTGCAGTTGGAAATAACACAGAAACTCTCGAGTCTTTTTCTTATAAGAGCAATGTCCTGGCCGAAAAGACCGACACAATCAACCGAAACAAATACAACGCCGCCTCTTTCGGTGTTGTCATCAATCCACAGTGCTTTTGCGTGAAGATTGTCAAGAATACCTATTGCGGGATTGTTTATTCTGTATCCTGCGATGTAATATGTTTTCTTTCCGGGTATCTTTTCTTCGGGCATAATTACTTTTTTTGAGAAACCGAATGTAAAATGGTCACTTTTTGCTTCGGAGTAATCAAACTTTCCCTCAGGAAGAGCGGGACACGGGAATTTGCTGTTCTTTTTCTCAGCACCGTTCTTTACGGTACTTATTGCTTTTTTCAGAAGTAAAGAAGGGATATCCATAAGCATTCCCCTTTATAATGTTTTATATTATATCAAGATGTGCGGCAAAACGCAAGATTTTTCTTGCATCTGATGCCTCAATTTTTCCGTTTTTGTTTATGTCACCGGCTGAAAGCTGTAACTGAGAACAATTTTCAAGCATAGCTGAAACACGAAGAGCGTATCGTGCATCATTTGCAAGAACTTTACCGTCATTGTTCATATCACCTTTTTTGTATGCGGTAATACAGGAAACGATAAAAATACCTGTTCTGTTATCTGAACAATCAATACTGTCTTCACCTGCAGAACTTTCAAGTAATATCAGTTTTTTTGAAGAGTCCATATAATATATGTTGCTGTTTTCGGGGGCAAAGCCTTCCTGAGGGAACATATAACTGAACGGTTCTTCCGATGAATAGGGTTTTCCGCCTCTGAGGACAGATACCGAATACATTCTGAACTGAACTGATGCAGGTAATGCACTTTTTGCGGCATTGTAATCAAATCCGTTTACAATTTCAAATGCCGAAACTGTTATGTCTTTGGGAATTGAAGATTTTTCAGGGATTTTCAGAGCAATACCTGTTGACTGACATTTTACAGTTGTTGATCTGTTTATTATAACAGGTAATGTGTAAACGGGTGAACAGATACTGTTGTAATAATATCTTACCGAAAACTCAGTTGTTTCGGTAATAATGAATTCGCCGCCTGATGTGTCGCTGAGCTTTCTGAATGTATTGAAACCGTCTGTGCTGTACTCATAGTAGTCAATGGCATCAATCATATGGGGTGGCGAAGATATTGTGACTGTTACGGACAAATCGCTGTTTGTCTTTGTAGTTATCCAGTCCGGTACGGGCAGTCCGTTCTGAGGTGCCGCCGAAACGGTTAACGGAAGAACCGAAATCAGCAGCAACACAACTGCAATAAATCTTTTTGTCATTTTATCAGGAATTATAACCGTTAGGGTTATTCTTCTGCCATCTCCATGTGTCTTCACACATCTTTGTAACATCTCTTTCAGCCTTCCAGCCTAAGATATCGAGTGCTTTCTGAGCGTTGGCATAAGAATAAGCTACGTCACCTGCTCTGGGTTCAACAATTTTATAGGGAACGGGAACGCCTGTTGCTTCTTCAAATGCCTTTACAAGACCGAGAACGCTTGTGCCGTTACCTGTGCCGAGGTTGAAGATTTCAACGCCTGTACGGGGAAGAGCAAAGTCAATAGCTTTTACGTGACCGAGTGCAAGGTCAACAACGTGAATGTAGTCTCTTACACCTGTTCCGTCGGGAGTGGGGTAGTTGTTACCGAAAACGCTCAGGAATTCTCTCTTGCCTACAGCAACCTGTGAAATGTAAGGCATAAGGTTGTTGGGGAATGAGGGAGCTTCACCGATAAGACCGCTGATGTGAGCACCTACGGGGTTGAAGTAACGGAGAAGAACAATGCTCCATTCATTGTCTGCAGCATAAATATCCTTGAGAATGTTTTCAATATAAAGCTTTGTTGTGCCGTAGGGATTTGTTGTTGTGCCTGTTTTCATTGTTTCAATGAAAGGAACCTGATTTTCTTCACCGTAAACTGTTGCTGATGATGAGAATACCATTTTCTTACATCCGTTGTTTCTCATAACTTCAACAAGAGCAATTGTGCCGCCAATGTTGTTGTCATAATATTCAAGAGGCTTCTGACAGGATTCACCTACAGCTTTAAGACCTGCAAAATGAATAACAGCTTCAATGTTGTGTTCCTTGAAAATCTTGTCAAGACCTTCCTTGTTTCTGATATCACATTCATAATAGCTGAATTCCTTGCCTGAAATTTTCTTTACTCTTTCGAGTGATTCATTACAGCTGTTTGAATAGTTGTCAATAACAACTATGTCATAACCTGCACTGAGAAGTTCCACGCAAGTGTGTGAACCGATGTAACCGGCACCGCCTGTAATAAGAATTGACATAATTTATCACCTTTCTTTTAAAGAATAATTATCATTTATAGTTATAACGACAGTTTTATAAATACTGACCGTTATAAATAATTGCAAAACAGGGGGATTTTACTTCATAATCCATAATTTCGTTTCTGAATTTTATGCCTGCGGCTTCAGAGATTGTTCTGTTGCCTATCTGCATCGCTGATACATAACCAATATTCTCATTTACTGCATCGTCGTGCCTTAAAATTCTTATCCAGTCCTGAGGATTATCCGAAAGCTGAATTGAAGAGTCGAAAGACCTTATATAATTCTTTATATCCTGAGGAGAATATGCTTTTGCTGAGATATATCCTTTTGTATAGCAGTCATAATATGAGGCAGAGTTATAAAGATAACTCATATCTTTTGAAGTGCTTCCGAGAATGTCGCTGTAGTTTGCCGCAACACCTGCCGAGCAGGCAGAATAGAATGCGTAGGGGACTGTATTGTTATATATCATATACTGTCCCGCAATTTCTCTTGCAACTGCTTTTACATCTTCACGGCAGGATGAATAGGAGCTTACATATGAACACCCGCTAACGGCATAATTATCATATTTCATATTTGTGTAAGCAGCAACAGCCTGAGCTCTGAGAGCATTTGCATCGATGGGGTCGTTGTGGTTTGTGATACCTGCAATTTCCTTTTCAACTATCCTTGCAAGCATTTCAACCGTGTCAACATCTCTTCCCGCACATCTTACGGTGGGGGGAGGTGATTCTTTCATAATTGCAACATTTCTGTAATAATGCTGAATAATCTGAATGTAGGAATAACCTGCCCTTGCAAGTCCCACAGCACCCCATTGGCTCATTCCGATTCCGTGACCCCAGCCAAATGCGATGATCACAAATGTATCTCTTAATGTCATAACCTGAGAAAGGTCAGGATAGATATACATTTTTTCGTTGCTGATTACATTATATGCTCCTGCTGAAGTGTCAATAACGGGGACTGCGTTACCGTTCATATCTGATGAAATGAAGTTGTTGCCCACAAGAGGTGAAACAACAGGCTCGGCTTCCTGAATAATTACAGATGGTGTTGTAAGATTCTTTCTTACAATATATCCGTCATAAGCCGTTATTCTGCCGTCATTGTCCACATCGGCTTTTTTTATAACCGATAACGGAATGTCTTTTGATGAAACGGAAGATAACGTCAGAATATAGGCAACATCTTTTTGAGAAACTTTTCCGTCAGAGTCAATATCATACTGAATTTTTCTTGTTTCAGGCAGATACTCCGAAACGGTGACAGTATTGAAAACGATTGCAAGAACGGGAATCGTTTTCAGAATACGTAGTAAAATATAAAGGAATTTTTTCATAATTTAAGAGAAAATCGGCAGGTCTGCAAACGATACTGCAACATAACTGAGGAATAATGTTGTTGCAAGTAAAGCTATATAAAGGAAAATGCGGCTGCCGTGAATAACCGACCTGGGACTTACGTATTTTTCGTTTTCTTCTTCAGCAACGGGTGTGCTTTCAAGCTCGTTTGCGAGCATAAGGAAAAATTCTGTCACAACGGTGTTCATAAAATCGTCGTGGTCTTCATCGGGGATTGATGACAGCGTTCTTATAGTTGCCGTTTTATTGTTTGAAATAATTATTGTAGCCGTAAAACAGCCGTAATCGTCTTTCGGTCCTTCGGTTACTGCTGCACCGAACTGACATTCATAATACTCAGCCGCCTTTATAGCCGCAACACCTTCTGCAGTACGGTTTATATCTTCCTTATCATAGGGAGCATATGAAATAGTGTCGCTCCAGCAATCGATTTTCTTACCTGCAAGTGCTATGTATTTGCATACAGGAGTGTTTGCAAGAGCTACCTGAGCATTTGTTTCGTATAACTTATCTTCAAGGATTGCAGCGGCATATGCTGTTTCATATTCACTGAATGAAGGCAGAACTTCACCGAAGAATCTTGAAATATAAGGGAATACAAACTTTTTCATTGTGATGAAAGTTCTGTCCTGTGAAAACGGAAGGAAAAAGATGCACTGACTCTTTGACCTTACGGCAAAACCGGGGAAAAGACCGTCTGAAAGAGAGAATTCGGTTGCATTTCCGGGGATGAGTGCGTGTGTCAGATATCGTTCGTGGTTTTCAAACTGTCTGAGTTTTTCAACAACAGATTCAGAGTGAATCATTTCGAATCTGAACGCTTTGCATATTGTTTCTTTTGCTTCGTGATAGAGGTTATCATCTGCAAAAATAGCAATAATACTGCTTGATTTCAGAGCGGAGGCAATATCCTTCATACCGCTCTGCACAGTCGGGAATACACTTATCAGTGTGTTTTCGTCATATCCCGTAACAGCAGAGAATGCATCCGAAAGAACGGCTTGTGTAAACGCAAACGATTCGTTTGTTGCATCGGCAAATATGATTGATTTAATATTCATATTCATCATCTCCTGTTACATTATTGTTTATTGGGGTACCCATCTGAAAGCATTCTTGAACGGATTTTCCATATTGTGTTCGTCATACCATATCTGAGGATATCTCGGATTGGGATTTTCTTTTACAAGTGAGAAATCAACTGCTGTGCTTTCACCGGGTCTTACAAGCCTGCCTATAACGGTCAGTCTGCCCATCTGGTTTTCTTTGATTTCATAAGAGCAGGTTGAAAGAGTGATGAGTTTGTCCGAGGGGTTGATGTCAACACCTGTGTCATAGAGTTTTCTTTCATCGATTGCTTCGATGAATGAGCTGAAGTTTTCTTCACCTGTGAATTTTGTAACGGTGAAATCAAACAGGTAACCGTTATCACCTGACGGATAACCGTTTGAAATGAAAACTGCATAAACTTTGAAATAGTAGTCTTTGTAAAGTGTGCTGTACTGTATAACGGGTGATTCTCTGAAACCGTTTACTGTATAGTATTTTTCAAGCTGAGCAAATGACAGACCGTCTGTCATATTATGGCCGTAAACGATGTTATTTGTGTCAAGCTCTGCACCTGAATTGAATGCATCAAGATATGCATTACCGTATTTGTTGTCCTTTTTATAGAAGTCACGCTTGAGATAGAAGTCGTTTGTGCCGGGGGCATTTTCCCTGTCTTCTATATGATGAACAACGGGAGTGTCAATATTTGTGTTTGCAACTTTAAGCCAGCCTACAAGGTCCTGATTCTTAGCATAAAGCTCGGCATATTTGATATTCATTCCTTCAGGGAACTGAATATCGGGATATTTATTCTTTATTGCATCCCAGCGTGCCTCAAGATTATCAGAAGGTGCATCTGACTGCATTTCAACCATCTGCTGTTTTTCTTCAATATGTTCTTTGTGCTGAATGTAGTTGTCAACAAAATATCCGAAACAGTAAATAACAAGAATTGCAGAAATATCCATTATGATTTTTCTTACAATTTCTTTAGCAGGGTCACCTTTCCATGGAAGGAAAGCTCTGAAGAACTTTTCAGCTTTTTCACCTGCTGTGGGTTCATAATGCTGATATCTCGGAGTTCTGTTTTTTGATTCAGGGTTGGAGGCTACAAGTCTGGGGCCTGTTTTCGGAATATTGTTTTCAGGCGTTGATTCGGCTACGGGAGTTCGGTTGAGTTTTCTCTCGTTGTATTCTCTTGTGAATCTGTCGCCATCGTCACGGTTCATTGCAGTTTCGCTGCTTGCAACGTGTCTTACATACGGCTGACTGCCGAAACCTACAGAACCTTTTTCTGATTTCTGTGCAATAGCATTTCTTCTTCTTTTTTCTGCAATTGATTCTGTTTCGGGTTCTGAATAAATAACTCTTCTGCCTTCGGGTCCCTGCGGCTGACTCTCATTACCGTATACAAGTCTTATAGACTGTGCTGAGTTCTCATCATAATATATTCTGGGAACACCGGCAGGTCTTGTATGTCTTGTTTCGGTATAGTTAGTTTTCGGTGCTGCGGGAGCTGAAGGTGCATTGAATGTATCTGCTGAAGATGTTTTGTATGCACCGGCATCGAATTTAAAACCGTATTTTGCAGACAGCGATTCAAGGTCTGCGATTACATCATTCTGATTGCCGGAGTTGTTTGTATTATCATTGTGCATGTGTTCATCTTCTTTCTGAGATTTGTGTTATTCGGCTTCGGGCACCCACTTTGATGCATTTACCCAGGGGTTTGTGCCGCCGAATACATTATAATAAAGCTGAGGATATCTTACATTGTCGTTTTCTTTTACAAGGCTTGTGTCAATAGCTTCACTTTCACCGTCTCTTACAAGTCTGCCGATAACTGCAAATCTTGCATCCTGAAGGGCTCCGCCTCTGTCAAAGAAATATGTGCAGGTTGAAAGTGTGATAAGTTTGTCTGTGGGCTGAACATCAACGCCTGTGTGCACGTGGCTTCTCTGAAGTATTTCATTATGGAACTTCATAAGGCTCTTTTCACCGAAGTCAGCTGCAATATAGTAGAAGAGGTAATCATTATCGCCTTTGCTTGAACCGTTTGTATGGAAAGCACCGATAACCTTGAATTTATAATCTTTGTAAAGTGTGCTGAATTGAATAATAGGATACTGCTTTACAAATTCAACATCCTGGAATTTATGAAGGTCATCAAAGAGAAGTCCTTCACCGAAGTTGTGAGCGTGAACAACAGTGTTTCTTGAAAGATTGACAGGGTCACATTCCATATCGAGAAAAGGAACACCGTATTTTGTATAAACACCGTAATTGCTTCGTTTCAGATAGTAAAGATAAGCTTCTGTGCTGTAATAAACAGGGAAGTCGATACATGTTCCGTCAATTTTGATCCAGCCTGCAAAATCCTGATTCTGTGCATACAGGTCTTTGAATTCCTCTTTCATTCCTTCGGGGAATGTTACTCCGTATACTTTCTGATAGTTGAAAGGTGATTCAAGCGTTGCGCTGACTGTGTTTGCGGGAATTGTTGTTATTGAACCTTCTTCATTGTTTTCTTCAGGTTTTACGAGCTTGAAAACAAGGAAAGCTGTTGACGCAAGGAAGAATACAACAGTAAGTATAATCAGAACTATAAAAATAATATTGAATTTTTTATCTTCTTCGGCTTTTTTATGATTTTTCTTCGGGTCAGCAACAGGGATTGTTGCAGCAGTAACGGGAATATTCTGTACTGCAGTTTTTTTTGTAATCATAACTTCCTGAGTCTGCTGTTCTGTCTGTGTTTTTTGTTCTTTGTAAACAGATCTGAAGAGGTCTGAATTATCAGCCTTGAAAGGTGCTGCCGAATCAGGGACAGAATATGTTTTTGTTACACCTGTTTTTGCTATCGGTTGCACTTTTTTAGGAGTATTGTTGATGTTGTTATTATTGTCATTCATAACTTACACCGCCTTGTTCTCAAGAATTTCACAAACGAGCTTAAGTGCTTCATTTGCCGCTGAATTTCTGTTGTTTTCTCTTATGTTAACGTTGAAAGAGTTGTTAAGTTTTTTTATATGCACGTTATTGTCTGTTGCAACTGCAATATAAATAAGCCCTACGGGTTTCTGAGTGTTGTCAGACAAAGGCCCTGCAATACCGCTTACTGCAACGGCAATATCGGCGCCTGAAATTTTAAGTGCACCTGAAACCATTTCTCTGACAGTTTCTTCACTTACTGCTCCGTAAGTTTTCAGTGTTTCTTCCGATACTCCGAGTAATGAATGTTTTATTTCATTAGAATAGGAAACAATTCCGCAGTCAAAAACGGAAGATGCTCCGCTTATGTCTGTAATCATCTGCGCAATCATACCGCCTGTGCACGATTCTGCAGTTGTGATTTTCATTTTTCTTTCTGTCAGCAGTCTGACAGCTTCATATGCGTAATTATTCATAATGTCAAACACATCCATGATAATTTTATTCAATATAGTATAACATATATTATAATAAAAGAGCAAGTATATAATAAAAAATTAATATAAAAATAACAGGAAACTTTTCAAAATGTTTCCTGTGTTTTATGTGCAATATAACAATTTATAAATAAAAAACGAGTACCCGTATGAGCACTCGTAAATAATGTTATTTATGTGAATTAATCTTCACGCTTCTTTGTTGCAACAGCAGCAATACCTGCGAGCATAATAACAGCAGCAGCTGTGATTGCTACAGATGCATCACCTGTCTGAGGAAGTGATTCGGGTATCTTTGTTGTTGAATCTGCATTGTTGTTATTGTTATTATTGTTTGCAGGATCTTTTGTTGTTGCTTCTGCATTGTTGTGTCTGTCATAGCACTTGCATGAGGGTGAGCACTTACAGTCGCCGCCGCAGTCACATGTTTCGCAGTTACATGCGGGATCGCAACCGTCGTTGCAATCACCGAGAATGCCGTCAGCTACGCCTGTGAAAGCATCAATAAGCTTGTCGGGATCAAACACTTCAAGATAAAGAGCATTCTGGATGTCCTTCATAAGTGTCTGGCCGAATCTGAGCTGGCTGCCGCCAAGATTGTGGAAGAAACCGATTGAGTAAATGAGATATTCTTCCCACATACCTGCAGCTGTTGAATAAACAGCATTGCCGTGCTTGTAGTACATTGTGCTGTTCTTTGATGTGTACTTACCGCTTGTGAGAGTTGCGCCTTCATTGGGAAGACCGTCAGCCATAACAACAACATGCTTTGAAGCATCTTCGTTGCCGTAGTTTTCATTGATATCCTTTACAGCCATAAGAGCATCGTACATAGCTGTGCTGCCCTTTGCTGTGAAGCTGTCAATTACGTTTGCAAGATATGCATAGTTTGATGAGAAGGGGAATGTTTCAACAGTTGTGCCGTATGTAACGATAGCAATTCTGTTGTTTCCTGTTTTGTCATCAATCATCTTAGCACAGAACTGCTTTGCAGCTTCTTTGAGCTTGATGATGGGTTCACCGCTCATACTGCCTGAAACGTCAAGTACAAGATAGATATCTCTGTCTCCCTGGAACTTTGTGATTGTGTCGCCTGCAGAATCTGAACTGTTAAGACAGCAGTTGCACTTGACAACAGTTGTTTCAGCTGAAGCAAGACAAGCCATAGCTGTGAATGCAAACATCACTGCAAGAATGACGGAAATCACTTTTGTGAATTTTTTCATAAAAAAACCTCCGATGATTTTTTATTGTATTAAATTACAGAATAATTATAACATAATAGTTTGTTAAGTCAATAATTTTTCAACATTCTTAAAAAATAGTTAATAATATGTTCCTGCTGTTTGCAAAAACGGAAGAAAACAGTCTGTTTTCTGATACCGTTCATGAGAAAAAGGGAAGAAAATTAAATTTAGTGTTGAAGTTTTGATGAAAAAGATATATAATAAACTGAAAAGTTTTATGATTTGGAATGATGAAAATGAAAAAAATCAAAATTACCGTTGCAGGCGTACCCTATATGATAGCAACTGACAACGATGAAGAATATGCACTTTCTCTTGCAGATGAAATCAATGCCGAAATTGAAGATATTATGAGTGCTTCTGTAGGTATTGCTCCTTCACAGGCAACAGTTCTTGCACTTCTCAATTATGCGGATACAACAAGAAAGGCTAAAGAAGAGTGCGAAACGATGAAATTCCAGCTCAAGGAATATCTTGCTGATGCCGCACAGGCAAAAAGCGAAAGAGACCTTCTCAGGCGTGAACTTGCAAAAATAAAAAAGAGCGGTCAGGGTGAATTCTGATGGAAATGCTTAAAATAAAAAAACTGCGTGATAATGCCGTTGTTCCGAAAAGAGCAACCGGAGGCAGTGCAGGTATGGATCTTTATGCCTGTATTGATGAAGCTGTCACCGTAAAACCTCACGAATGTGTAAAAATCCCCACAGGCATAGCAATCGCTCTGCCTTCAGCTCTTTACGGCGCATTTATTTTCGCAAGAAGCGGTCTTTCAATCAATCACGGGCTTGCTCCCGCAAACTGTGTCGGTGTTGTTGACAGCGATTACAGGGGAGAAGTAATTGTAGGTCTTGTCAATCAGTTCAATGAGCCTTATACCGTTGAACCCGGTGAAAGAGTTGCACAGATGGTTATTATGCCCGTCAGTCTTATGGATGTAATTGAATGTGACATCCTTGATGAAACTGAACGTGGTGATGGTGGTTTCGGGTCCACGGGGAAGAAGTAATATTATGTACAAAATAAATCCATCTTCATATTCTTCGGTTTTTGTTATTCCGACACAGATAGCAGACAGGCATCTTCGTATGGCGGGCAAGGCTCAGCTGAAGGTGCTTCTCTGGCTTTACAGAAACCCGTCCGTAACACCCGATATTGATATTATATCAAAGGATACGGGTATTCCCAGAGATGAAATTGACGATGCTATGCTTTATTGGATAGATGCAGGGCTCGTTATAAAAGACGGTGAAACAGCTCCTGCTCCCGCAGAAAAAGAGCCTTTCTCAGCAACCGAAAATGCAAGACTTCAGGCAGTTTATTCCATTCCCGTAAAGGAAAAAGAAGTACCTGTTGCTGTTGTTCCTCCTGCAGAAAAGAAAGAAAAACCCGTTCTTGTGAAACCGTCAATTAAAGATATTTCTATGCGTATCGGTGAATCGGAATCAGTCCGTTCAATGTTTACCGAAGCTCAGGAAGTTTTCGGCAGAACTCTTGGTTATGATGCGCAGTCATCACTTCTCATTCTTCACGATCATTATTCTTTGCCTCCCGAAGTCATTATTATGATATGCAGTTATGCAAAAACTGTCGGCAAACAGGGCTCACTTGCTTACATAATGAAAATCGGAGCTTCGTGGGCTGAATGCGGAATAACCGATTTTGAATCGGCAAGCAACAAGATTGCAAGAATGGAAAATGCACAGAATGTGTGGGATGATTTCAGACGTCTTACAGGTGTTGAAAATCCGAAACCTACACAGAAACAGGAAGATTTTCTTGAACTGTGGATAAATGATTATTCGTTTGACACAGACATTATATATTATGCATATGAGCGTACCGTTGAAATGAAAGGTAAACTCAACTGGAGCTATATGAACGGAATTCTCCGTTCCTGGCACGAAAGCGGATTCAGAACACTTGCCGAAATTGAAAAAGCAGAAAAAGAATTCACCGAAGGTGTGAAAGCATCTGCTCCCGAAAACAGAACAGGCGTAAAATCTTCACAGAAGTATGACAAGCCTCCTTCATATGATGTCGAACAGGCTGTCAGAAGAAGTAAAATGGTTGACCCGAAAAAAACAAAAAAAGGACAGTGATAAGATTTGGCAAACAATGAAAAAATACTCAGAGCTGCAGCAGAAAAACTTGCTCAGAGAAGAATAGCGGCTGAATCCGAAGCTGCAAAACGTCACGCAAAGGTGATTGTTCAGTGTCCCGAAATAGCAGAGCTTGAAGAAAGAATGAGAAAATCTGCATACGGGCTTGTGAAAGTTATCGGTATGGGTGACAAAACTGTTGAATATATTGAAACTCTCCGTAACGAGAATCTTGAGGCTCAGGCAAAAATAAAATCACTTCTTGCAGAAATGAATTATCCGGCCGATTATCTTGAGCCTCCTTACATATGCAAAAACTGTTCCGATTCGGGACTGTATAACGGAAAACTCTGCAGATGTCATATTGACCTCATCAAACAGCTTTCTTATGAACAGCTCTGCAGTACATCACCTCTTAAAGTATCATCATTTGAAGATTTCTGTCTTGATTTTTATGAATATGACAGGGACGTCTATGACCTGATGTCCTGTAATGCCGAATTCTGTAAAAATTATGCAGAAAGCTTTGACCTTGATTCATACAGCATTTTTATGACAGGTGAAACAGGACTGGGAAAAACACATCTTTCACTTGCAATTGCAGGTGAAGTGATCAAAAAAGGCTTCGGCGTTGTTTACGGCTCAGTTCAGAATCTGTTTTCAGAAATTGAAAGAGAGCATTTCGGTAAATCCAATGAATCAGACGGGACAACGGAGAATATGCTCCTTGACTGTGACCTTCTTATTCTTGATGATCTCGGTGCCGAATTCACAAATAATTTTACAATCGCAACACTTAATAATATAGTCAATACAAGACTTCTTTCATCAAAACCGACTATTATCAGCAGTAATGTGAGTGTTCAGCAGCTTGATGCAAGATATACAAGAAGAATTGCTTCAAGAATTATCGGTGAATATCAGATTCTCAGTTTTGAAGGCAGAGATATAAGACAGCAGAAGAATGAAAACTAACCAATAATTTGTCGGGCTTGAGCCCGACAAATTATTCAGTGAGGAATTAGGAATGAGGAGTGAGGAGTGAAGGAAGGGGCAAGCCCCTTAAACCCCATTTATATAGAGCGTAGCGGAACAAGCCCGACAGGGCTTCCGAAACTCCTAACTCCTAACTCCGCACTCCTAACTATCCCGACAAATTATGATTTATTGAGGTATTTTATGTACAACCTTACAGATATAAATACAATAAAACGGGTTATGTCCCGTCACGGAGTTACATTCTCAAAGGCTTTGGGACAGAATTTCATCATCGATCCCGAAGTGTGCCCCGAAATTGTAAGACAATCGGGTGTTACAGAAGAAGACGGCGTTCTTGAAATCGGTCCCGGTGTAGGTGTCCTTACTCAGGAAATTGCAAAAAAGGCAAAAAAAGTTGTGGCTCTTGAACTCGATACAAGACTTATACCCGTTCTTGCAGACACACTTGAGGACTTCAGTAATGTTGATGTCATAAATGCCGATGTAATGAAAACAGACCTTCCCGGACTGTTTGAAGAGAATTTTAAAGATTGTATAAATATTCACGTTATTGCAAATCTTCCGTATTATATTACATCACCTATCATTATGATGCTTCTTGAAAGCAATCTTCCGATAAAGGCAATTACCGTTATGGTTCAGAAAGAAGCAGGGGAAAGACTCTGCGCCAGAGTCGGTTCAAGGGATGCAGGTGCCGTGTCTGTTGCGGTCAACTATTATTCGGTTGCCGAGGAGCTTTTCTTTGTTCCCAGAGAATCGTTTATGCCTTCTCCCAATGTTGACAGTGAAGTTATTAAACTCTCTGTCAGAGAAACTCCTGCTATTAATCCTACTGATGAAAAGTTCTTTTTTTCTGTTGTGAAAGCTGCTTTTTCACAGAGAAGAAAAACTGCGGCAAACGGTTTGTCATCAGGGCTGGGAATGGCTAAAAATAAGATTTTTGAAGCCCTCACAAACGCAGGGCTCGATACAAATGTAAGAGCAGAAAAGCTTACAACGGAAGAACTTTTCGCACTCAGCGAAGAACTTTATAAAATGAGGTAACACTTATGGAAAAAGGCAGATTTATCGTCATTGAAGGTCTTGACGGCTCAGGCAAAACAACACAGACAAACATCATAACCGAAAAGCTCAGAGAAAAGGGGATCAATGTCATCAATCAGGCAGAGCCCACTCCTCACGAGTTCGGCAGAATGTGCCGTGAAGTTCTCGGTGGCAGAAAAAAAGTTTCAAAAAGTCAGTTTGCTCTTCTTTTTACTGCAGACAGAATTGACCATAACATAAATCCCGAAGATGGTATAAATATGCATATCGGCAAGGGGGATACTGTTATTTCAGACAGATATTATTACTCAACTCTTGCATATCAGGGTGTTGATGTCGGTCTTGACTGGCTGATGAGTCTTAATCTCGGGTGCGAAGATATCAGAAAGCCTGACCTGTGCATTTTCCTTGACCTTCTTCCCGAAAAAAGTATGGAAAGAATAAATGCAAACAGAAGCGAAGAAGAAATTGAGATTTACGAAACGGAAGAATATCTCACCAGCATCAGAAAACGTTTCTATAATGTTATTGATGCTCTGAAAGAAAGTGAAAATATTGTTGTTATCAATGCTGACGGAACTGTTGATGAAGTTGCCGCACAGATTGAAAAAGCTGTTATGTCACTTTATTGATTTTGATTATATAAGAAAACGGACTCAGATTTCTCTGAGTCCGTTATTTTTATACTTTTAGGGTTTTGCGGTTTTGTGCGGAATATTTTGAGTAACTGCTGCGATAAGTTCATCTGCTGAAATTACTTCAACACCGTCATCAAGCTGACTTACAAAGTATGCAAGGTCATCGGGACCAACTGTCCAGGGATGAACATTTATAACCGAATAACCGCTTATTGAATTGATGTCGGCAGAGTAGTTGTTTACGATTTCTGCCTGTTCCTTCAGCCATTCGTTTGTAACTTCATCGGCATTTCCCGAAGGGTACCAGAGTGAAAGACGTACGCTTACAAAAGGCTTGTCATCAACGAAGAATACTTTGCCTTCTCCGCCTGCATATCTTGTGGGGTCAATCTGAAGAATACCGCCGTTGATATTGTCATATCTTGCGAAATAGCTGAGCTTGTTTTCCCAGAGGAAACCGGGAAGAGAGAGAGGCTCGTCAAGAAGTGTCATTGTTGTAAGACCTGATGCGAGCATTGTTGCGGCTGTGAAATCCGAGTATGCTTCAAGCTTTTCGGCTGACATCTTTGAAACTCTCGCATAACCTGCACCTGAGGGGCCTGTTATAAATGAACAATTGCCGAGCTTGTCAGTTGCTTTTTTGACTGCAACGGGAGAAAATTCATTCATAAGGGGAGCGAATGTCCATGTTATCGGTGTATCAATACCGTAGCTCTGCCAGGTGTGGAATTCCTGATATCCGTTTGAAATCCACTGCGCATTGTCACCGTCACTGTAAACGATTGCGATATAATGCTTTTCGGGGTCAAGTTCGGGCGCTTTGACATCTTTCTTTTCGCTTATCTGCTGAGGTTCACATGCATTGAGAATTGTCATATTGAAGCAATGGTCAGAGGGAATAACAAAATGACCGAATGATGAAACTGATTCTGTGAATTTAATTTCATACTGACACCAGCCGAAAACGATTGATGACGGTTCAAGCTCTGAAAGAACTTTATCACGGAATGTGCGTTCAACATAATCCGAATCCATAGCGTATGTTATGAAAATATTCTGCTGAACGGCAAAATCACGGAGTCCCGAAACCATATAATTCTGATGAACAAGAGCATCTGTTCTGAATAATGCCTTGTGTTCTTCATAGAAAGCATCCTGATCATTGACTGTGATTTCTTTTTCGGTCAGGTCATAAGCTTTCTTCAATCCGAGTGTTTTTGCTGTTTCTTCACAGGATTCGGGGATTGCAAGACAGCCGTAAACCGTTGCATAGTTGAATGCCATATTGATCTGTTCTGTTGTTTCTGTCGAAGTGAACAGAACATAGCTGTTATCTGTTATGTAAGATGAAAAACGGGGAACAAGATTTTTAAGTGTCCAGTTTGCACCGTTTTCATCGGTACGGATAAGTTTATATCCTGCATTTTCAAGGAAAGCAAGCTCTGTTTTTGAATCCATGCCGTAGTTGATGAAAATTGTTGCCTTGTCTCTTGCAACAAGACCCTGAAGAGACTGAATTGCGGCACGCTCATCAGTTGAAACGCCACCGTTTATAACATAAATTTCATCAGAAAGTTCATATTTTTCAAAAAGATCTGCAATGCTGAGAAGTTCCTCTTCAGATTTCGGCTCAGCAGGAGTACCGGGAAAAAGTGATGTTATACCGTTTGAAAGAAACATCACAAATGACATGATAAGTGCAATAAAAATTTTAAAATAACCCATATGATTACCTCCTTGAATATATTTTATCATTCTCTAAATGAAATTACAAGTCAGATTTGATTTTTTTGAGAATTGTATATTCTCTTAAATATAAGCTTGCTTTATCAGGCGGAAGGGATTCGTATGTGCTGAATAATGTTTCAGCATCACTCAGTTTAACCCATTCAGGTTCTAATTTTTTGAATTTCTCGTTTTCTGTCAGATTCCTTTGACCGTTGCCGGTTATTTCGCAGATAAAATAGCGATTGACATAAAGTGTGTCGTAACAGTATTCGTTGATTGTTATAAAAGGTTTGATTGCTTTTACAATATAACCTGTTTCTTCAAGAACTTCACGTTCAACGCATTCTTCGCTTGTTTCTCCGTTTTCGATTCCGCCGCCCGGTGACATATAGTTCCCTTTGTTTGTTTCGTGAGAAAGAAGAATTTTACCGTCTTTAATAATAATTGCACGGCAGGAAATACGTTTGATTTTGTAAGGTGCGGTGTATGTATGGCTTATCTGTTCAATTACGGGGCAGATGAATTCATTGAGAATTTTCCATTCGCTGATAAGTTTTTCAACACTCCACGCCGCATTTGCAGGTGATGTTGAGGGTAGACAGACAACTTCTCTGCCGATTGTGTCACGGATATATTTATTATAGTATTTTTCAGCAGTTTTGCCGTTGACAAAAATCTGTTTTATTTCTGCATTATTGAGAATTTCCGTCAGGTCATTTGCAACTGCATTTTTTATTGAACTGTCGGAGCTTCCCGTTATCTCACAGGATGCTATGACATCCCATAATGCGATGCCCGATGAGAGAAGAATATCCTTTTTTTCTTCGATTGTTTCGGGTAAATCCTTGCCCGTTACGGCAGAGATAACTTTCCAGAATCTGTTCTGGGGATGACCGTAAAAGAACATCTGCTCACGTGATTTCATCGACGGAAAACTGCCGAGAATAAGCACTTTTGAATTTTCATTATATAAAGGCGGAAAGGGGTGGCATAGCATTTTGTTGCTCCTTTCGGTAAATCAGAATTTGTCGGGATGATTGAATAATGTGTAGGGACCGATGCCCACATCGGTCCGCATTTGTCGAAGACAAATCGGAAATCTTCGATTTCCGCAAAGCGAACAAATTAATTCATTCAGTTTATTGATATTGAACGGTGTATCACCGTTATTGCTCCGTAAACTACGCAATCGGACCGATGTGGGCATCGGTCCCTACAAAGATTGTTTTTATTACGAAATGTTTATCTGAAGACCTCGACAAATTATTGTTTATCATTTTATCAATCCTTCAATCAATGCCCAGATAACTGCAACAAAGATTGTGGGGAGCATATTTGCAACTTTTATCATCTTGCCCCAGGTGAGATTGACACCGACACAGAAAATGAGCATATTACCTGTGAGTGAGAGGTAGGAGAGTGCTGTTTCTGTAAGTACGGGCTCAATGAATGTTGCAAGGATTGTGATTGAACCCTGAAAGATTGCAATGGGGATTGCTGAGAAGATACAGCCTTTACCCATAGCTGCAGTCATAATCATTATAATGATAAGGTCGAGAACGGATTTTGCCGCAAGAATGGAATAATCTCCGTTTATGCCGTCCTGAACGGCGCCGACAACTGCCATTGCACCGATACAGACTGTAAGCGATGCAGTAACAAAGCCGTCAACGAAGCCTGTGTCTTTGTCACTTTTTGTTTTCTTTTTCAGCCACTCACCGAAACGCTCAAGATGATGCTCGATATTAAGAAGTTCTCCGATAATTGAACCGATAATAATGCATCCTATCATCATCATAGTGCCTGAACTCTGAAGTTTTCCTTCAGGCGATACAGTGAACATTTCCTGCAGACAGCCTGCAATACCAATGAAGATAACGCATACACCGTTTGCCTTTGTGAGTGTATCCTGAAAACGGGGTGTGATTTTCTTTCCGAAAAGCATACCGCCCAGACCGCCTATAATAATTGCGGCGGTGTTTATAATTGTTCCTAATCCTGTCATTTCTTCCACCTTGCCAAAGAGTAATTTATATTGTATAATAACATTAATTTGCGTTTTATGCAATAAAAAAACAAAATTTGAAGATTAAGAAAAAATTTTAAATCAGCTATTGACAAACGGGAAAAGGTGTTATATAATAACTGAGCAAAACAAAGTAGACACATTGTGTGCTCACCTTGCAGACTTCATTCTCGTAAGGTCAATATCTTTCCCGGAGCTTCATTTTCGGGTGTTATTGTATGAGTGCAGGTGTTTTACGTCTGCGCTTTGTTTATTATTTTTGGAGGTGTTTGAACATCGGTACTAAAGATACTAAGGACGTGCAGCTGAATGAGGAAATCCGTGATAAAGAAATCCGTGTTGTAACGGATGACGGTGAACAGCTCGGCATTATGTCAGCTTCGGATGCACTCAAGATTGCAGCTCAGAAAAACCTTGACCTCGTTAAAATTGCTCCTATGGCTAAGCCCCCCGTATGTAAGATTATGGACTACGGTAAGTACAGATTCGAGCAGCAGAAGAGAGAAAAGGAAGCAAAGAAGAATCAGCATCAGATCGATATCAAGGAAGTTCAGCTTTCACTCAATATCGATACGCATGACCTTGAAACAAAGGCCAAAAATGCAAACAAGTTCCTGAAGCAGGGCAACAAAGTTAAGGTTGCAATCCGTTTCAGAGGAAGAGAAATGGCTCATCCCGAAAGAGGACTTGAAATTATGGCCAGATTTGCCGAAATGTGCTCGGAAAACGGTAACATCGAAAAGCCTGCAAAACTTGACGGCAGAACGATGCTTATGTTCCTTGCTGCAAAGCCGACAAAATAATTTTAATTCGTATTAAAAAACAGGAGGAAATAATTATGCCCAAAATCAAATCAAACAGCGGTGCCAAGAAGCGTTTCAAGCTTTCAAAGAACGGTAAAGTTATCCGTGCTCACGCTTATAAGTCACACATCCTCAACAAGAAGACAACAAAGAGAAAAAGAAATCTTCGTCAGACAACTGTTGCTGATAAGACAAACGTTAAGCAGATCAAGAAGCTTATTCCCTACAAATAATTTTTAAATCAGGAGGAAACGAAAAATGGCACGTATTAAAGGCGCTACAATGACTCGTAAGAGAAGAAATAAAGTTTTAAAGCTTGCTAAGGGTTATTATGGCTCAAAATCAAGACTTTTCAAGACTGCTAAGCAGGCAGTTATGAAGTCCGGCAACTATGCATATGTCGGCAGAAAGCAGAAGAAGAGAAACTTCCGTCGTCTCTGGATTACAAGAATCTCAGCTGCTTGCAAACTCAACGGAATGAACTATTCATCATTTATGAACGGTCTCAGCAAGGCTGGCATCACTCTTAACAGAAAGATGCTCTCAGAAATTGCTATCGCTGATCCCGCTGCTTTCACAGCTCTTACAGAACAGGCTAAGGCAGCACTTAAATAAGCTTGAATTATAACGGGAATGCCGAGTGCATTCCCTTTTTCCGTTTTTTACAGAGAGAATTTCTGAGGTGTATTATGTTAAAAATAACAAGCAGAAACAACGAAAAAATCAAAAATGCGGCAAAACTCGGCACCGACAGCTCATACAGAAGAAAGACAGGAATGTTCTTTCTTGAGGGAGTGCGTCTGTGTTGCGATGCTGCTGAAAACGGAATAATGCCCGAAAGTGTTTTTGTAACCGAAACCGCAATGGAGAAATACGGTGATGAACTCAATGTTCTTTTATCTGCAGGAAAGGAAAATTTCATCATCACAGACGAAATTTCAGATAAAATTTCTGACACAAAAAACTCTCAGGGCGTATTTTGTGTGTGTAAAACACTTGACAAATTCTCTAATATAGATAAAATAAATAATAATGGTATATATATTGCGGTGGAGAACATTCAGACACCCGACAATCTCGGTGCCGTTGCAAGAACTGCAGAAGCACTCGGACTTGACGGTATGATTGTCAGCGGCGGATGTGACATCTATAACCCTAAAGCGCTTCGTGCGGCGATGGGGTCTTTGTTACGTCTTGATGTTTTTTCTGTTCCCGATCTTCCTTCATTCCTTGATGATTGCAATAAATCGGGAATGAATACCTATGCCGCAGTACCTGACAGCAGTGCTTTACCCGTGACTGAAATTGATAAGTCAAAGGGAATAATATGTGCTGTAGGTAATGAAGGTAACGGTCTTACCGAAAAAACGATTTCTTCCTGCAGATGTAAAATTACCATTCCCATGAAAGGCAGAGCAGAGTCACTCAACGCTTCTGCCGCCGCATGTATGATTATGTGGGAGATGGTCAGATGAAATGTGGTCCCGAATACTGGATATGGCTTCAGAAAACTTTAGGTGCCGGAAATTCCTGTGATGAAATATTGCAATATTTCGGCAATCCCGCAAAGTTGTATGAATCGGGAAAGAAAGCGTGGCTTGAATCAGGTCTGTTTTCGGAGAAAACACTTGGAAAACTTATTTCTTCAAGTCCTTCCGAAACATATCATACATTAAAAGCCTGTCAGGATAACGGTTGGCATATAGTGACCTATGAAGACGAGTATTATCCGTCTTTACTTCGTCAGATAAAGAATTATCCTCTTGTGCTGTATGTTTACGGTGATAAGGAAGTTCTTAAAACTGAGTTTGCCATAGGCATTGTAGGTACAAGAAACGCATCCGAATATGGCAGACAGGCAGCGATGAACCTTTCCTATAATCTTGCAAAGGCAGGTTCAGTTATTGTCAGCGGCGGTGCTCTCGGAATTGACAGCTTTGCTCACGAAGGAGCAATAAAGGCAGGCGGAAAGACAATTGCGGTGCTCGGTAACGGACTCGGAAGCACTTATCTGCGTCAGAATGAAGCTCTTCGTGATACAATTGCTCAGAACGGTGCTGTTATAACAGAATTGTTGCCGTTCACAGATCCGTCAAGAACTACATTCCCTGTAAGAAACAGGCTCATATCAGGTATCAGCCGTGGGCTCCTTGTTGTTGAAGCAGGTGAAAAAAGCGGTTCACTCATAACTGCAGGTTATGCCGCCGAGCAGGGAAGAGATATCTTCGCAGTTGCGGGAAGTATTTTTTGCAACGGATACAACGGAACAAACAATCTCATCCGTGACGGTGCAAAATCAGTTTTTTCTGCAAATGATATTCTCGAGGTATATGCTGAAAGATTCAGCAGATATATAAATCTGAATGCAACCGGAGAACAGTTGAATCAGGCAGAAAAAATGCCTGAAAAACAGGTCAGTGAAAAACCTGTTGTAAAAGAGAAAAAAGAAGATAAACCAATTGAACAGAAAAAAGGTGTTTTACCTGAAATTCCTGATTTTCTCTCAGATAACGCAAAAAAACTTGCAGAGTTTATCACCGATGAACCGAAAACATCCGATAAACTTTCTGAAGACTCTGAAATGCCTATAAGTGATGTTCTTCCGGCATTGACAGAGCTTGAAATGTTTTCCGTTATTGAAATGCACAGCGGAAAACGCTATACTTTGAAAATTATTTAAAATTTATATACAGGATTGATGATATGTCAAAATTAGTTATTGTGGAGTCACCCACAAAAGCAGGAACAATAAAAAAATATCTCGGCAAGGGTTTTGAAGTAAAGGCTTCAATGGGTCACGTCAGAGATCTTTATGCATCAAAACTCAGCGTTGATGTTGCAAATGATTTTGCACCTAAATATGTGATTATCAAGGGAAAGGAGAAACTCGTCAAGGAGCTTACAGCTCTTGCTGAAAAAAGTGACGAAGTGTATCTCGCAACTGACCCGGACCGTGAAGGAGAAGCAATTTCATGGCATCTTGCAACAATTCTCGGTCTTGATCTTGATAAAACAAAGCGTGTAAAATTCAACGAAATCAACAAGACAAGCGTTCAGAACGGTATGGCTAACCCTTCAAAAATCGATATGGACCTTGTAAATGCCCAGCAGGCAAGAAGAATTCTTGACAGACTTGTAGGTTACAGACTCAGCCCCTTTATTTCACAGAAAATCAGAAGAGGACTTTCTGCAGGTCGTGTTCAGAGTGTTGCTGTCCGTCTTATAGTTGACAGAGAAGAAGAAATCAACTCATTCGTTCCCGAAGAATACTGGACAATCAATGCAAAACTTTCACCTCCTCACTCAAGAAAAGTTTTCAAAGCCGCATTCACAGGTGATGAAAACGGAAAAGTGAAGATTGAAAATAAAGAACAGTCAGATGCATATCTCGCTCGTATTGACGGTGCTGATTACACAGTTCAGAGTGTTAAAAAAGGTGTCAGAAAGAAACAGCCTATGCCTCCTTTCATCACATCAACACTTCAGCAGGATGCATCACACAGACTCGGCTTCACATCAAAGAGAACAATGAAAATTGCTCAGGAGCTTTATGAAGGTATCGATGTCCCCGGTTACGGTTCAATCGGTCTTATCACATATATGAGAACTGACTCACTCCGTATTTCGGAAGAGTCAAGAGCTGCCGGTAATGAATATATCAGAAACGTTTACGGTGACAAGTATCTTCCCGAAAAGCCCAGATATTTCAAAACAAAGGGCAGAGCTCAGGACGGTCACGAAGCTATAAGACCCACAGTTCCTGCTCTTACTCCCGAAGAAGCAAAGGGAGCTCTCACAAGCGAACAGTATAAGCTCTACAGCCTTATCTGGAAGAGATTTATGGCAAGTCTTATGGCAAACTGCCTTCAGGATACAACAAAGGTTGAAATCAATGCGAAAAAAGAGGGTACAGACGGTTACTGTGTATTTTCAGCAAGCGGTTATTCAGTCAAATTCGACGGCTTCACCGTTCTTTATCAGACAATAACAGACGAAGAAGAAGAGAATGAGAGCAATATGCCCGAACTTCACGAAGGTGATGTTCTCAAGTTCAGAGAGATTCTTCCCGAACAGCATTTTACTCAGCCTCCCGCAAGATATACAGAAGCATCACTTATCAAGGTCCTCGAAGAAACAGGCGTCGGCAGACCCAGTACCTATGCTACAATCATTTCAACAATCACATCAAAGAACTATGTTGTAAGAGACCGTAAACAGCTCAAGCCCACCGAACTCGGTGTTGCAACAACAAAACTTCTTAAAGAACAGTTCCCCAAAATCGTAAACACAAAGTTTACTGCAGGTATGGAACTTAACCTTGACGATGTTGAAGCAGGTGACCTTGACTATATCGCAATGCTTCACGAGTTCTATGATGAATTTGAAAACACACTTTCAAAAGCCAAGGAATCTATGGCAGGTGTCAAGATTCAGCTTGAAGAAGACAAAACAGATATTCCCTGCGAAAAGTGCGGAAGAAATATGATAATCAAAGTGGGCAGATTCGGCAAATTCCTTGCCTGTCCCGGTTATCCTGACTGTAAGACAACAATGCCTTATGTTGAAAAGACAGAAGGTAAATGTCCCGTCTGTGGCGGTGAAGTTATCGGCAAGAAGTCAAAGAGAGGTTACACCTTTTACGGTTGCGGAAATTATCCCGACTGCAACTTTATGACATGGGATGCTCCCACAAACGACAGTTGTCCTCAGTGCGGAAAGACACTCTTCAAAGCAAGAGGCGGCGTTATAAAGTGTCACGCAGAGGGCTGCGGATACGAACAGAAGGTTTCAAGAAGCCGTAAGAATGCGGAGAATGACGATGAGTAAGGCAGCAGTTATCGGCGGCGGTTTTGCAGGTGTTGAATGTGCATCACAGCTTGCAAAGAGAGGCATTGAAGTTGATCTTTTCGAGATGAAGCCTGTCAGGTTTTCTCCCGCACATAAAACAGATAAACTCTGTGAGCTTGTATGTTCAAACTCATTCAAAGCGATGAGAACGGAATCAGCTTCGGGACTTCTTAAAGCCGAAATGAAAATGCTCGGTAGTGTCTGTGTTGAATGTGCAGAAAAATCTGCAGTCCCCGCAGGCGGTGCACTTGCAGTCGACAGAGATATATTTGCTTCTATTGTTACAAAGACAATTGAAGAAAACGAAAAAATTAATGTCATCCGTAAGGAGATTACAGAAATCCCCACAGGATACGATGCCGTTATTATTGCGGCAGGTCCTCTTGTTTCAGATGCACTTGCAGAAAAAATCAAGGAGCTTACGGGAAGTTCATTCCTGAGCTTCTTCGATGCGGCAGCTCCCGTTGTTGAAGCTGACAGCATTGATATGGACAGCGCTTTCTGTCAGTCAAGATACGACAGAGGTGGTGAGGATGATTACATCAACTGTCCGATGAATAAAGAGGAATACGAAGCTTTCTATGAAGCACTTGTAGGTGCCGAAATAGCAGAGCTTCACGGATTTGATAAAAAGCAGGTTTACGAAGGATGTATGCCTGTTGAGATAATGGCAAAAAGAGGTGCCGACACAATCCGTTTCGGACCTCTCAAGCCCGTAGGCTTACGTGACCCGAAAACAGGTCACAGACCCTGGGCGGTTTTACAGCTGAGAAAAGAAAACAAAGAGGGTACTATGTACAATCTTGTCGGTTTTCAGACAAATCTTAAATTCCCTGAACAGAAGAGGGTATTCTCAATGATTCCCGCTCTGCACGATGCGGAGTTTGTAAGATACGGCGTAATGCACAGAAACACATTCATTGATTCACCTCGTCTTCTGAATGCTGATTTTTCAATGAAAGAACATCCCGAAATCTTCTTCGCAGGTCAGATAACAGGTGTCGAAGGTTATATGGAATCAGCAGCGGCAGGTATTATGGCAGGTATAAATGCGGCAAAGAGAATTCTCGGTGAGGAACCCGTTATTCTTCCTCCCGAAAATATGATTGGTGCACTCACACGATACATAAGTGATGAGTTTGTTCAGAATTTCCAGCCTATGGGCGCATCATTCGGTCTTCTTCCCGCACTTCCCGAAAAAATCAGGGACAAAAAAGAGCGATACGGCAAGCTCGCTGAAAGAAGTCTCAGTTCACTTGCTGAGACAGTTAAAACTATTTGATTGAAGGAAAATAAAGTGAAAGTATTTGAAGAGATAATCGGATATAAATTCAAAGACAAGTCTTTGCTTAAAACAGCCCTTACACATTCATCATATGCAAATGAAATGAACGGTAAGGTTGATTATAACGAGCGTCTTGAATTCCTCGGTGACTCTGTCTTAGGTATGATAACGGCAGAATTCCTGTTTATACATCATCCCGAAATGCCTGAAGGAAAGCTCACAAAGACAAGAGCATCAATGGTCTGTGAAAAGTCACTTCACAAGTTTGCGCAGTCCATAAAACTCGGTGAATTTATGTATCTGGGTAAAGGTGAAATCAATACGGGCGGCAGAGAAAGACCGTCAATCCTTGCAGATGCTTTTGAATCACTTATTGCCGCAATTTACCTTGATGCAGGCTTTGAAGAAGCAAAAAAATTCGTTCTCGGCTTTATTTCCAACGCAGATATTGAAGAAACAGTTATTACAGACTATAAGACGGCTCTGCAGGAAATTGTGCAGAAAAATCCCGGTGAATACCTTGAATATTTTATGGTGGGTGAATCGGGTCCCGATCATTGTAAAACATTCATTGTTGAAGTTCATCTCAATAACAATGTAATTGGTACGGGTGAGGGCAGAAGCAAGAAGCAGGCAGAGCAGATGGCGGCAAAAGCAACCCTCCGTCTTATGGGAATAAAAGTATGAAGCACATAAATGTAGCACTGTTTGTGCCTCATAAAGGGTGTCCTCATATGTGTTCATTCTGTAATCAGAAGACAATTTCGGGCACATCCTCAGAGCTGACTCAATCCGATATTGATGAAGCTGTCAGAATTGCGACATCAAAGGAATATGATAAAGAAAACAGCGAAATAGCATTCTTCGGAGGAAGCTTCACTGCGATTGACAGAAAGTATATGATACAGCTTCTTGAATGTGCATATAAGTATGTCGACAGCGGGCTTTTCAAGGGAATCAGATGCTCCACAAGACCTGATGCGATTGATGAAGAAATGCTTGAAATCCTTAAAAATTACGGTGTTACTGCTATTGAACTCGGTGCACAGAGTATGGATGACGAAGTTCTTTCTATGAATGACAGAGGTCACACCGCAGAAGATGTTGTAAAGGCTTCTCAGCTTATAAAAAAACACGGTTTTGAACTCGGTCTTCAGATGATGACGGGACTTTACGGAAGTACTCCTGAAAAGGACATTGAAACGGCAGAAAGGCTTATTTCATTGAAGCCCGAAACTGTCAGGATTTATCCTACCGTAGTCCTGGAAAACACAAGACTCGCAACTCTTTACCGTTCTGGGGATTACACTCCCGAAACAACCGAAGAAGCAGTTGAGAATTGCTCAGTAATCCTTGATATGTTCAATAATGCAGGGATAAAGGTTATAAGGCTCGGTCTTCATTCGGGCGGAAATGTTGAAGAAGGCTTTGTTGCAGGTGCTTTTCATCCCGCTTTCAGGGAGCTTTGCGAAAGCAGAATATACTTCGATAAATTAAAGAAAATTATTGATAAAGAAAAAATTACAGGAAAAATTACAATATACGTCTGTCCTTCGGAAATTTCAAAAATGACGGGGCAGAAAAAATCAAATATACTTCTTCTTGAACAGATGGGTGTTCAGGCGGGAGTCAGAGGTGACGGCAGACTCGGTAAATATGAACCCCGTGTCGTCAGAGAGGATTAGTATGTATTTAAAATCACTTGAAATGCAGGGCTTCAAGTCCTTTCCCGAAAAGACAAAACTTGAATTCGGAAAAGGAATGACAGCCGTTGTCGGTCCCAACGGGTCGGGTAAAAGTAATATTGCCGATGCTGTCAAATGGGTTCTCGGTGAACAGTCAACAAAGTCACTCCGAGGCTCAAAGATGGAAGATGTTGTCTTCTCAGGCACAAGAACCCGCAGAGCTCAGGGCTTTGCGCAGGTTACTCTGCGTCTTGATAACTCAGACAGACAGCTCAATAAAGACAGCGATGAGGTTGCCGTAACAAGACGATTCTACCGTTCGGGCGAAAGTGAATACAGAATAAATGACGAAACCGTAAGACTGCGTGATATTCACGAGCTGTTTATGGATACAGGTCTGGGTCGTGACGGCTATTCAATGGTCAGTCAGGGCAGAATTGAAGATATGGTTTCTGCAAAGAGTGAAGACAGACGTGAAATGTTTGAGGAAGCTGCAGGTATTTCCCATTACAGATACCGTCGTGCAGATGCTCTCAAAAGACTGGGGCAGGCTGAAGAAAATCTTCTCCGACTCAGAGATATTCTCACTTCCCTTGAAGAACGTGTGGGACCTCTTGAAAAACAGAGTGAAAAGGCTCAGAAATTCTTGGTTCTTGCCTCAGAAAGAAAAAATCTTGAAATCGGCATATGGCTTGATATTCTTGAAAAGTCAGCTGATCTTATAAGAGAACAGAGCAATAAATACACAGTTGCGGAAATGCACTATAAACAGACGGAAAAAGAGCTTGAAACAATAATTGCTTCAAGTGAAGAGATAACCGAAACCATCAGAAAAATCAATGTTTTCATTGATGAACTCCAGAGAAAAACAAGAGAAACTCAGGAGCAGGCTTCATCAGTTGAATCTCTTATAGCCGTCAATAAAAACTCAATTGAACACAATAAAGCAACAGTTGAAAGAATTGAAAGAGAAAAAAGTCAGGAAAATCTTTCAACAATGCAGATTGATGAACAGATTGAAGCTACAAGGCAGTCAATTCTTGAAACAGAAAAGAAAATTGATGCGGCTAAAGAAGAAACATCCGTTTTTACTTCTCAGCTTGAAGGTCTTCGTGCAAGAGATGTGAATGTTTCAGATGAATACGTAAAAATCTCGGATATGATTGCTTCACTTACAAATAAGCTGAGTGAAGAAAACATAAAATACACCTCGGCAAAGTCTTCTCTTGAAGAAATTGAATCAAGAAAATCAACCGTTGAAGAGGAAATTGCCGCAAAAAGAGCCGAAATCTCAACACTTAAGGATGAAGTTGCTGATGCACTTAAAATCGTTGAGGAAATGCGTGAAAAAATCTTCTCTTTCACAAACTCGGTTTCAGGCTATATGATAAAAGTCAAGTCAAAGGCTCAGAAGCTTGAATCATTCACATTCGAAACAAACAAAGCTCAGCTTGACCTTGAACAGAAGAAAAACAGAGTACATATTCTTGAAGAAATGGAAAAGAATATGGAAGGCTATCAGGGAAGCGTTAAGGCTGTTATGAAAGCAGCATCACACGGTACCCTGAAGGGACTTCACGGACCTCTTTCACAACTCATTTCAGTTCCCGATACATATTCCCTTGCTATTGAAACTGCTCTGGGAAATGCTATTCAGCACATCGTAACAGATAATGAAAACAATGCCAAAAAGGCGATGTATCACCTTAAAAACAACAATCTCGGCAGAGCCACATTCCTTCCTATGAATACAATCAAGGGCAAGGAGCTTCACGAAGAAGGTCTTTTTGATTGCGAAGGCTATATCAATGTGGCATCAAGAATTGTCAAATTCGATAAACAGTATTCAGATATTGTTGAATCACTTCTCGGAAAAACTGTTATTGTTGAAGATATTGACTCTGCAATTGAAATCGGCAGAGAATATTCTCACCGTTTCAAAATCGTTACTCTTGACGGTCAGGTCATAAACGCAGGCGGCTCAATGACGGGTGGTTCAAAAATCAATCATTCAGGCTTCCTTTCAAGAGCAAATGAAATTGAAAGACTTAATAATGAAATCGAAGATGATACAAAAGCTCTCGAAGAAGCTGAGAATGAACTCAAAAAAATAAAAGAAGATTATAATGCAAGTAATGCGTCACTCGAAGGCATTAAGGGTGACCTTATGAGAGCGCAGGAAGACAAGCTCAAGGCAGACAACACTCTCAATCTTGCAGAAAGTAAGCTTTCTATTGCAGAAAATGCACTTAAAACTCTTTCAGATGAAACACTTACAGCAGCAGAAAGACTCAAGCATTTTTCACTTGTTATGACAGAAGCAAAAGCTGCTGCAGATGCTGTCGAAAAAGAAATGGCAACCTACCGTGAAAAAGCTCAGGCGCTTACAGGTGACCGTGAAACACTTTCAAAGGAAAGGGAAGGCATAAACGAGCAGATTTCTGAAATAAATCTCCGTATTGTAGCTCTTATGCGTGATATTGAGAATTTCAATGCACACATCAAAGACCTTGAAGAAAGAAAAACCGGTCAGGCAGACAGAATCGGCAGACTTGATAATGAAATCGCAGAAGCGCATGAAAAGAACAAGAAACTCGAAGCCCGTATTGAAGAGCTGACTGTTCAGCAGACAACATTCGAAAAGGAAATTGAGAAAACAAAGCAGGATATTACAGACCTTACAATCAAGCGTGAATTCAGCGAAAAACAGGCAAATGAGTTCAGAACTCAGGAAAGACAGAAAACTGAAGACAAGGAAAAGCTTTCAGGTGAGATTGTCCGTCTTGAAGAAAAGAAAAATGCACTCATCAGAGAGCAGGAAGAAACCGAAACAAAGCTCTATGATGAATATAAACTCTCAAGACGTGAAGCAATGGAGCTTGATATAAAGCTTGAATCTATAACAGACGCAAAAAGAAATCTTGCCGAAATCAAGGGTAAGATTAAAGCTCTCGGCAGTGTAAACGTTGCTGCTATTGAGGAATACAGAGAAGTTTCTGAACGCTATGAATTTATGAAAACACAGCTTGAAGACGTTGAAAAGTCAAAGGCAGAGCTCAATAAACTCATTTACGGTCTTACAGACAAAATGGCTGTTCAGTTCCGTGAAAGATTTGACATCATCAACCGTAATTTCAGCGAAACCTTCGCACAGCTTTTCGGCGGGGGTAAGGCTGAACTTATTCTTGAAGATGAAAACGACATCCTTGAATGCGGAATCGAAATCAAGGCTCAGCCTCCCGGAAAAAATGTCAAGAGCATGACTCTTCTCTCGGGCGGTGAAAAGGGACTTTGTGCAATTGCACTTCTCTTCTCAATTCTTAAAGTTACACCGTCACCTTTCTGTATTTTCGACGAAGTTGAAGCCGCACTTGACGATGTAAACGTATTGAGATATGCAAAATATCTTAAAAATATGACTGATAACACTCAGTTTATACTTATAACCCACAGACGAGGCACAATGGAAGAAGCCGATATGCTTTACGGTGTAACAATGCAGGAGCAGGGTGTTTCAAAACTTCTTCAGCTCAAAACTGCACAGATGGCTCACGACCTCGGTCTTGAATAAGGAGAAAATATTATGGCAGGTTTATTTAAGAAGTTCAGTTTCGGACTGAAAAAATCAAGAGATAAGATGTCACATGCAATCGACGAAATGCTCGATTCATTTGACACTTTTGAAGATGATCTCTTTGTTGAACTTGAAGAAATTCTTGTTATGAGCGACGTCGGTGTGCAGACAGCTGTTGAAATCACCGAAGAACTCCGTGACAGAGTCAACAAGCAGAAACTCAAATCAACAAAACAGGTCAAGGATGAAATCAAGAATATCGTTGCCGACAAGCTTTACGGCGGCGAGGATATGGGACTTATCACACAGCCCTCAATTATCCTTGTTATCGGCGTAAACGGTGTGGGTAAAACAACTACAATCGGTAAAATGGCTTCAATGTATAAGGCTCAGGGAAAGAAAGTTATTCTCGGTGCTGCTGATACATTCAGAGCTGCCGCTATTGATCAGCTTGACGTATGGGCTGAAAGAGCTGATGTTGAAATCATTAAACATAAAGAAGGTGCAGATCCTGCGGCTGTTATCTTTGACACTATTCAGGCAGGTAAATCAAGAATGGCAGACATTCTTATCTGTGACACTGCAGGACGTCTTCACAATAAGAAAAACCTTATGGATGAGCTTGGCAAGATTTACAGAGTCATTGACCGTGAGCTTCCTTACTCTGACCGTGAAGTGCTTCTTGTTCTTGATGCCACAACAGGTCAGAATGCCGTAAGTCAGGCAAGAGAGTTTATGAATGTTGCCGAAATCACAGGTATTGTTCTTACAAAGCTTGACGGAACTGCAAGAGGCGGTGTCGTTCTTGCAATCAAGAATGAGCTTAAAATCCCCGTCAAATTTATCGGCGTAGGTGAAGGTATAGATGACCTTCAGCCCTTTAATCCTCAGATGTTTGCGGAAAGCCTCTTCAACGAGCTTCCCGAAAGTTATAAAGAAAAGGAAAACGAGGTGTTACCCGTATATGAGCAACCGTTTGAAAATGTCGAACTTACAGACACAAGTGAAGCAGAAGAAGCCGTTAAAGAATTTTTTGAAAACCTCATGGAAGATAGCGAAGGCGACGGATACTCTGATGTATCAGACGGGGCTGACGGATATGAAGATTCTTCCGAGGGAGAATGTTCCGAAGGAGATAGCACAGCAGTTCTCTCAGGCAGCGAAGAATGTGAACAGGGACAGGAAAACACCTCCTTCGAAACAGAAGAAGTCACACAGACTGTCGTTTCGTCCGATAGTGGAGAAGACTCCGACTTTGATTCACTCTACGGTTCGATCGATAAATTCTATCTCTAATCTTATTGGAAAAGGCGACATATTATGAAATTTCTCATAGCTACACATAATATAAAAAAACGTGATGAATTAAGCCGTATCTTAAAGCCTCTCGGTATTGATGCCGTAATCGCATCAGATATCGGTATGGAAATCACCGATGCCGAGGAAACAGGCACAACATTTGCCGAAAATGCAAGGATCAAGGCAGAAAGCGGTTGCCGTGAAACAGGACTTCCGTGTATTGCCGACGATTCGGGACTCTGTATTGATGCTCTTGACGGCAGACCCGGTGTTTACTCTGCAAGATATGCAGGCGGTCACGATACACCTTATTCACACAAAATGGCGGTACTTCTTGACGAAATGAAAGACGTACCCCGTGAAAAAAGAACTGCACGTTTCGTAAGTTCAGTATGCTGTATTTTCCCCGACGGAAGAGAGCTTACTGTTGAAGGAACTTGTGAAGGCTGGATCGGTTTTGCACCCGAAGGTGACGGCGGTTTCGGTTTTGACCCCGTTTTCTTCGTAGGTGACAGAAGTTTTGCAACTTTCACTCCCGCTGAAAAAGATGCAGTCAGCCACAGAGGTAATTCATTAAGACTTCTCTGTGAAAAATTACCCGAATTTCTGAAAGGATAATATAAATATGACAGGAAAAGAAAGAGCCGAATGGCGTGCAAAAGCGAATCATCTTGAACCCCTTTTTCAGCTTGGAAAAGGCGGAATTTCAGATGCATTCATTGACGCTGTTAACGGTGCACTCAATACAAGAGAATTGATAAAATTCAAGGTCCTTCTTGAAACATCACCTATGACTCCCCGTGAAGCTGCTGACGAAGTAGCTGCTCAGACAGGTGCTGAGGTTATTCAGGTTATCGGCGGTGTTATCGTTCTTTACAGATATAACCCCAAACTTCACGAGGACGAAAAGAAGAAAAAGCCCAAGGTTAAGGTTAAGCCCAGAAGATACAAAGGCTTTGAAAACGAAAAGCCCAAGGCACCGAGCAAAAAGGCTGTCAAAATGGCTCAGCAGCGTAAAGCTCACGCCGCAAGAAAGGCTGCAAAATGAAAATAGGTATGTACGGCGGAAGCTTCAATCCGCCGCATAACGGACATCTTCATCTGGCAAATGAAGTCGGAAAACTTGCAGGGCTTGATAAAATAATTATTATCCCCTCAAACATTTCTCCACAGAAAAGCAATAACGGCAATATCGACCCTATACACCGTATAAATATGTGTAAGGATGTGTTCATTTCTTCTCTTTTTGAAGTTTCCGACTGTGAAATTTCAAGGGGAGGCAGAAGTTATACTGTTGATACTCTTACATTCTTAAAAGAACAGTATCCCGATGATGAATTATTCCTTTTTATGGGCTCGGATATGCTTCTTTCATTCCACACGTGGTACAGATATAAGGATATTCTTTCAATGTGCACATTGTGTGCAATTGCCCGTGATGATGAAGACGGTGCAGAAGAATTAAGAAAGTATGCAGATGAAATGCTTTCTGAGGGAAATGTTCTTGTTTTTGATATTGAGCCCGTTGAAGTGAGTTCATCCGAAATCAGAGAAGCCCTCAAAAACGGCAGAAGCTGTGAAGGTTTAATCAGCGAAAAAACGGCAGATTATATAAAGGAAAATAAACTGTATGGACAGTAAGTATCAGTCATATATTGAACTTATAAAATCAAAACTTTCTCCCTACCGTTTCAATCATTCGGTCGAGGTTGCAAAGTCAGCAGTATACCTTGCTGAAAAATACGGCGGTGACAGTGAAAAAATGTATGTCGCAGGGCTTCTTCACGATGTGCTGAAAGAGGCAGACAGGGATGAAACATTTTATTATGTAAACAAGTATTCAATTCCTCTTACGGAGCTTGAAAAGGTTACTCCCAAACTGTGGCACGCAATCACGGGTGCTGAGTATATTAAAAATGAACTTCACATTGACGATGAAGACATTATAACTGCCGTAAGGTATCACACCACAGGCAGAAAAGATATGACACTCAGCGAAAAAATACTGTTTATTGCAGATTTTATTTCAGCCGACAGGGATTATAACGGGGCTGATGAAATGCGTGAAAGAGCAGAAAAGAGCCTTGAATGTGCTATGGATATGGGACTATCTTTCACAATAGCAGACCTTATTGAACACGGCAGACCTGTTCATCCCGACACGGTTGATGCTTATAATGATATTAAATTACAGGAGTGAAAATATGGAAACAAATATGACGGTTGAAAAAATCGTAAAAGTGCTTGATAATAAAAAAGCAGAAGAAATCAAAGTAATTAAGATTTCGGAATTGACAGTTCTTGCTGATTACTTTATAATAGCAAACGGTAATTCAAACACACACGTCAGAGCTCTTGCGGAAGAAGTTGAAGCAGAGCTTTCAGATGCAGGTGTTGAACCCAGAAATATCGAAGGCAGATCAACAGGCTGGATTCTTCTTGACTACAGCGATGTTGTCGTTCATGTCTTCACACCCCGTGACAGAGAATACTACAATCTTGAAAGACTCTGGCAGGACGGCGAAGAAATGGATATTTCTTCATTAATAAGTGAATAATTTCTCAAAGGAGATTTTTTATAATGAATTATGATTTTAAATCTGCCGAAGCCAAATGGCAGAAAAGATGGGAAGAATCAGGTGTTTTCAATGCATCTGATGACTACTCAAAACCTAAATTCTACGGTCTTGTAGAATTCCCTTATCCCAGCGGTGCAGGTATGCACGTAGGTCATATCAAAGCTTACAGCGGTCTTGAAGTTATTTCAAGAAAAAGAAGACTTCAGGGTTACAATGTGCTTTTCCCCATAGGCTTCGATGCTTACGGTCTGCCCACAGAAAACTATGCTATCAAGACAGGTATCCATCCCCGTCAGGTTACTGATACAAATATCGAAAAGTTCACTTCACAGCTCAAGAAGGTCGGTTTTTCATTTGACTGGACAAAGGTCATCGACACTACAGAAGAAGGCTACTACAAGTGGACACAGTGGATTTTCCTCAAGATGTTTGAGAAGGGTCTTGCATTCCGTGACAAGACTCTCGTAAACTACTGTCCTTCATGTAAGGTTGTTCTTTCAAATGAAGACTCTCAGGGCGGTAAGTGTGACATCTGTCACAGCGATGTTGTGCAGAAGTCAAAGGACGTATGGTACCTTCGTATTACAGAATATGCAGACAAGCTTCTTGAAGGTCTTGAAGAAGTTGATTATCTTCCCAACATCAAGCTTCAGCAGGTCAACTGGATAGGTAAGTCAAGAGGTGCATTCGTTAACTTCTCAATCAAGGGTATTGATGAACAGCTTAAGATTTACACAACACGCCCCGATACTCTTTTCGGCGTAACATTTATGGTTATTGCTCCCGAGCATCCCATTATCGATAAGTATGCTGATAAAATCGGCAATATGGATGCTATCAAAGCATACCGTGAAGAATGCAGTAAGAAGACTGAATTTGAAAGAACACAGCTTGTCAAGGATAAGACAGGTGTATGCATTGACGGTCTTACAGCAATCAACCCCGTTAACGGCAAGGAAATCCCCGTTTACATATCAGACTATGTAATGATGGGTTACGGTACGGGTGCTATTATGGCTGTTCCCGCACACGACAGCCGTGACTACGATTTCGCAAAGAAATTCGGTATTGATATAATTGAAGTCATCAAGGGTGGTGACATTTCAGTTGAAGCTTATGCAGGCGACGGTGAAATGGTCAACTCAGAATTCCTCAACGGCTTTACAAATAAGAAAGATTCAATCGCAAAGATGATCGACTTCCTTCAGGAGAAGGGTATCGGCGAAGGCGGTGTTCAGTACAAGATGAAGGACTGGGCATTCAATCGTCAGAGATACTGGGGCGAACCCATTCCCATCGTTCATTGTGATAAGTGCGGTATGGTTGCAGTTCCTTATGAAGAACTTCCTCTTCGTCTTCCCGAAGTTCAGAACTTTGAACCCGGTTCAGACGGTGAAAGCCCCCTTGCAAAGATTGACAGTTACGTAAACTGCACATGTCCCAAGTGTGGCGGTGCTGCAAAGCGTGAAACAGATACAATGCCTCAGTGGGCAGGTTCATCATGGTATTTCCTCAGATATATCGACCCCAAAAACGAAAATGTTTTTGCTGACAGCGATAAGCTTAAGTACTGGATGCCCGTTGACTGGTACAACGGTGGTATGGAACACGTTACAAGACATCTTATCTATTCAAGATTCTGGTATAAATTCCTCTATGACCTCGGTGAAGTTCCTTATGCTGAACCTTATGCAAAGAGAACTGCTCAGGGCCTTATCCTCGGACCCGACGGTGTAAAGATGAGTAAGTCAAGAGGCAACGTTATTGACCCCAATGAGGTTGTTGATTCAATGGGTGCCGATGTTCTCCGTACTTACGTTCTCTTTATGGGTGACTACGAACAGGCAGCTCCCTGGAGCGAAGACAGCGTTAAGGGCTGTAAGAGATTCGTTGACAGAATCTGGAATCTTCTTGACATCGTAAAAGACGGTGACGAATATTCAGCTGAACTTTCAAGCTCAATGCACAAGACAATAAAGAAAGTTTCAGAAGATATTGAAGCTATGAAGTTCAACACAGCAATTGCTGCTCTTATGACACTTCTCAACCAGATTTATTCAGTCGGTTCAATCAATAAAGCTGAACTCAAGTCACTTCTTCTTCTCGTCAATCCCTTTGCTCCTCACGTTACAGAAGAAATGTGGGAAAAGATGAGCTTCGGCGGTGCTGTCACAGACCAGAGCTGGCCCGAATATGACGAAGCAAAGTGCGTTGATGCTACTGTTGAAATTGCTGTTCAGGTTAACGGCAAAATCAAGGCAAGAATCAATGTTGCAACCGAAATTTCCAATGAAGATGCTATTGCAGCTGCAAAGGAAGTTGACGCAGTCAAAGAAATTATTGACGGCAAACAGGTTGTAAAAGAGTTCTATGTCAAGGGTAAACTCGTTAATATCGTAGTTAAAATGTAATAATAATTTCGGGTAGTTTTCGGACTGCCCGAAATTTTGCATATCATAAACAGGTGATTTAATGAAAATTCTTGTTGTTTTTACGGGCGGTACAATCGGAAGTTGTGTTTCAGACGGATGGATTTCTCCTGATGATTCAATGAAATATCTTCTTATTGAAAAATACCGTGAAATTACGGGGGATGACACTCCTTTTGACACTCTTAATCCTTACACTATTCTGAGCGAGAATCTTTCGGCTGAAAATATCAATTCGCTGATAAAATGTGTAAAGGAAAACGCAGGGAAGTATGACGGGATTATTGTAACTCACGGAAGTGACACATTGCAGTATTCTGCATCAGCTTTGGCTTACACAATCGGATGTAAAAGCAATCCTGTTGTGCTTGTTTCAAGCAATTTCCCTCTTGATGACGAAAGAGCTAACGGAATCCCCAATTTTATTGCCGCAGTTGAGTTTATAAAATCACAAAAAGGCAAAGGTGTTTTTATAAGCTATAAAAATAAAAATAAATCAACGCAGATTCACACGGCAACAAGAACAATATGTCATAAAGAGGCAGATGACGAAGTTTTCAGCATTGATTGTGAGCCTTATGCGTATTATGACGATAAAATTACACTTAATGAAAGTTATCGTCCGTCAGAGTATTCCGAACCAGTAAAAGATGCATTTTTCAGCGATAATTCAGATGTTCTTGTAGTTAATGTGCTTCCCGGTGAAGCTTATAATTATAATCTGTTGCAGTTTAAAGCAGTTGTTTTTCGTCCGTATCACAGCGGAACTCTTAATACATCGTCAGAAAAGCTCAAAGCTTTCTGTGAAAATGCAAAAAAATTCAATATTCCGATGTTTGTGGTCAATGTGCCGACAGGAATAACTTATTCATCCTCAAAAGAGTTTGATGAACTTGGTATTACAGTGCTCCCGAGGTGTACCTTCCCTGCAATTTATATTAAACTGTGGCTTCTTGCAGGTAAAAATATACTTACACCCGATAATGTTATAAAGGCTGTTGCCTGTGAATTTTTAAATTAAAAAGGCGGTTGTGAATTATGCAGATAAAAAAAGAATTTGTTCTTCGTGAAATTGCAGGAGATTTTGTTCTTGTTCCTGTAGGTAAAACAGGAAATGAATTCAAAGGTCTGTTTCCTATATCAGAAACGGGCGCATTTATATGGAATCTTCTTCCCGAAGCAGATTCGCAGGATTATATCATTGAAAAATTATTAAGTGAATATGAAGTTGACAGAGAAACAGTTTCAGCTGATGTGAGTGAGTTCCTTTCAAATCTCAGAGAATACGGCATTATTGATTAAAAGGTGAATTATTATGTCTTCAATCAAACAGAAAATTACTGACCTTGCAGGTAAGGTGTATTCATCTTTCGGCAGTGTTGCTCAGGAAAAAACAGAGAGATCAGCAGCAGAAAAAACATACACAAAAGAAATGCAGGCAACTCTCAGACGTGTTGCCGCTGAAGGTGCCGTACTTCTTGAAAATAACGGTGTTCTCCCTCTTGCCGAAGGCACAAAAGTTGCCCTTTTCGGTAGAGTTCAGCATAACTGGTTCTATACAGGTTACGGCTCGGGCGGTGATGTAAACAGACCTTATGCTGTCAATCTTATTGAAGGAATCAGAAATTGCGATAAGCTCATTCTCAATGAAACACTTGCAGAAAAATATGAAAAATGGTGCTCAGAAAACATCATAAATGACTCAGTATGGGGAATGTGGCCCCGTTTTTACCCTGAAATGCCCGTTGATGATATTACGGTTGTATCTGCGGCAAAAGAATCAGATTGCGCCGTTGTTGTTATCGGACGTTCATCAGGTGAAGACAGAGAAAATGTTCTCGAAAAGGGGAGTTACTACATAACAGACGATGAAAAGAAACTCCTTGACAGCATAACTAAATCATTTGAAAAGATAATTGTCCTTCTCAATATAGGAAGTATCATCGATTTGTCATGGCTTGACAGATATAATGATAAACTCAGCGCCGTTATGATTGTGTGGCAGGGAGGTATGGAAAGCGGAAATGCTGTCGCTGACCTTCTTTGCGGCAATGTCAGCCCCTCAGGCAAGCTTACTTCAACTATAGCTTATTCTTACAGCGATTACCCCTGTGCAAATTCATTCGGTGGTAAAGAATATAACTATTATTATGAAGATATTTATGTAGGATATCGTTACTTTGAAACATTCTGCAAAGAAAAGGTGCGTTATCCTTTCGGATACGGACTTACATATTCTGATTTCAATGTAAAATGTAATAATGTTTCTTCATCAGATTCAGGTTTTTCTTTTGATTTAACAATTAAAAATACGGGTAAAAGAGAAGCCAAAGGCAATTATCAGCTTTACCTCAGAAAGCCTTTGGGTGAACTCGGTAATCCTCTGAGATGTCTTGTTGCGTTCGGCAAAACAAAAAATCTTTCTCCCGATGAAAGTGAAGAAATAAAGGCAGATGTTTGTCTGAGTCAACTTGCTTCATATGATGACTGCGGTAAAACAGGCTATAAATCAGCTTACGTTATTGAAAAAGGCGAATATGAGCTTTATCTCGGCACCGATGTAAGAAATGCAGAAAAAGTTTTCTCTTATTATCACGAAGAAACTTCTGTTTATGAAGAGCTTTCTGAATGTGTACCTCCCGAAGTGCCTTTTGGTGTACTTACAGCAAAAGAAAAAGCTGGAAGAATTGTTCCCGTTACTCTAAATTGCAACGGTATGACAAGAAATCTTAAAGAAAGAATACTTTCTTCACTTCCCGACGCAATACCATTTACGGGTGATATGGGATATAAACTCTCTGATGTGAAGTCCGGTAAGGTTACAATGGATGAGTTTGTAGCACAGCTCAATAAAAATGAGCTTGAAGCCCTTACAAGAGGCGATTACACTATGGGCAGTAAACTCGGTACCCCCGGTAATGCTGCTGTATTCTGCGGTGTTCTTGAGTCTCTCAGAGATAAAGGTGTTCCCGCAGTTTCAACTTCTGACGGCCCTTCGGGTATAAGACTGAGAGCATCCTGTTCACTCATCCCCATAGGCACACTTCTTGCATCAACATTTGATACAGATGCGGTAAAAGAAGTTTATTCTCTCGTTTCACTCGAAATGAAAGAAAAGGGAAGTGATGTTCTTTTAGCTCCCGGCATGAATATCCAGAGAAGCCCTCTTTGCGGCAGAAACTTTGAATATTATTCCGAAGATCCGTATCTTACAGGTAAAATCGGTGCTGCAGCTGTAAACGGAATTCAGTCATTGGGTGGTTCAGCCTGTCCCAAGCATTTTGCTTGTAACAGTCAGGAATACAAAAGAACAACAAACGATTCAAGAGTTTCGGAAAGAGCTCTGCGTGAAATATATCTCAGAGGTTTTGAAATCTGCGTAAAAGAGGCAAAGCCCCGTAATATAATGACTTCATATAACAAGGTAAACGGAGTATGGAGCTATTTCAATTACGATATGTGCACTTCAATTCTCCGTAATGAGTGGAAATATGAAGGTAATGTTATGACAGACTGGTGGACAAAAAAGGGCAGAAGTCCCGATTTTAAGGATGTCCGTGACCAGGCTTACCGTGTAAGGGCTCAGGTTGATGTTCTTATGCCCGGTGGTGACAGAAGCGGCAGAAGAAAGCCCGACGGCACATTACTTCATAAGCTCGATAAAGGCGGTATAACTCTCGGTGAAATTCAGCGAAGTGCAAAGAATGTTCTGAAATTTGCAATGAACTCTACAGCAATGAAATAATAAAAAGCAAGAACCATCGGTTATCACAACCGATGGTTCTTTTCTGTAAATAAATATTTTATTCAATATCCTCAGGAATACCACCTGTAAACTGGCTGTTATAAAGGTTTGCATAGAAACCGTCTTTTTCAATAAGCTCGTGGTGTGTTCCCTGTTCAACAATACTGCCTCTTCTCATAACAATGATGTTGTCGGCATTCTTGATTGTTGAAAGTCTGTGAGCAATAACAAAACTTGTTCTGCCCTTCATAAGCTCTGCCATAGCTTCCTGAATGAGAAGTTCTGTCTTTGTGTCAACTGAAGATGTTGCTTCATCAAGAATAAGAACTTTCGGGTTTTTGAGAAGTGCTCGTGCGATTGTAATGAGCTGCCTCTGTCCCTGAGAAATGTTTGCACCGTCTTCTGTCAGCTCCATGTCATAACCATTCGGTTGTGACATTATATAATCGTGGATGTTTGCCGATTTTGCAGCCGCAATAATTTCTTCGTCTGAGACATCATCAACACCGTATTTTATATTTTCTTTTATTGTACCCTTGAAAAGCCATGTGTCCTGAAGAACCATACCGAAATTCTCTCTCAGAGCGTTTCTTGACATTGTCATAATGTCTGTACCGTCAAGAAGAATCTGACCTGATTGAATGTCATAGAATCTCATAAGAAGATTTACGATTGTGGTTTTACCTGCACCTGTGGGGCCTACAATTGCAACAATGTGACCGGGTGAAGCTGAGAGATTGAAGTCTTCGATAAGGGGAGTGTCTTCTTTATATCTGAATGAAACATTTCTGAATTCAACATTACCATTTGACAGCCCTTCGGGCTCATTTTCGGTGTTGTCGGCTGACTGTTCTTCTTCATCAAGGAGTTCAAAAACTCTTTCTGCAGAAGCAAGGGCAGACTGAATACCGTTTATCATCTGTGAAATGCTTGTGATAGGCTGTGAGAAAAGTGATGAGAATGAAAGGAACTTTTCAATGTCACCGATTTTCATTGTGTTCTGAATCAGAACACCTGTATTGAACCATCTGCCCATATAGAAGCAGCCACCGATGATACATACTGAAACATAATTGATATTCTTGAAAAGAGTGAGAATGGGGTTGAGAATACCTGCAATCATATTTGCAGAAAAGCTGTTCTTTCTTAAGTTGTCATTGATAACCTTGAATTCATCAACTGACTGCTTTTCGTGATTGAAGAGTTTTACAAGTGTGTGACCTGTATACATTTCTTCAACGTGGCCGTTCATAGCACCCATTGAACTCCAGAATTTCGAGAACCATTTTTTTGATATTTTTGCAAGTTTAAAAGCAATTGTACCGCTGAAAGGAACAAGGAAAACTGCCGCCAGAGTCATAAGAATGTTTCCTGTTCTCAGCATCATTATGAGGGCACCCACAACCTGAATTGCACCTGTGAGTATTGTAAGAAAACTGTTCTGAAGATTCTGTGAAACATTTTCAATATCGTTTACAACTTTGCTTATGATTTCACCTTTTGTATTCTTATCAAAATACCTGAGGGGAAGATTTGAAAGCTTTGTATTTACCTGCTGTCTTAAATTGAAAACAAGTTTCTGTGTTACACCTGCACCCACAAACTGCTGAACAAATGTCATAAAGCCGAGAATGAAATAAACAAGACCGAGGGAGACAATCTGATAAAGTATTGAAGATCTGTCTGTCAGACTGCCGAATTCAATCGGTGTTCCGTTGTTTGCAAATGCTTCAATTGAAGCCTGAACGTTGTTTATGATGTTACCGAGGTAATCGGGGGAAACAACATTTGCAAGCGTGCTGGCAATTGATGCAAGGCAGACTATTGAAACACTCACCCGGTAAGGTTTCAATAGACTGAAAAATCTTAAAGCCGTACCTTTTGCGTTCTTTACCTTTTTCTTGTCGTCACTTTTGTCGTTATATGAAGAATACTTCTTTTCAAAATATGAAATATCTTCGTCTGTTACTGTTTTTACTGCTTTTTTACTCATACTGCCGCCTCCTCTTCTGAAAGCTGAGAAGCAACAATGCTTCTGTAAACATCGCAGTTTTTCATAAGCTCTTCATGTGTGCCGATTCCCACAGCTTCGCCTTCATCCATAACTATGATTCTGTCGGCATTGATAACTGTACCCACACGCTGAGCTACGATAATAATATTCGCATCGGGAAGATTTTCTCTTAATGATGCTCTGAGTCTTGCGTCAGTTGCAAGGTCAAGAGCTGAGAAACTGTCATCAAAGATATAAACCGAGGCATTCTTTGCAATTGCACGGGCAATTGCAAGACGCTGTTTCTGACCGCCCGAATAGTTTTTACCTGCCTGAGAAACAAAACTGTCAAGCCCGTCTGTCATACTGCTTACAAATGTCTTTGCCTGAGCAATTTCAATCGCTCTCCAGATTTCATCGTCTGTTGCATCAGGATTACCGAATTTTATGTTATCCCTGATTGTACCTGAGAAAAGGAAACTCTGCTGAGGTACATAAGCGATTGAAGAATGAAGTGATTCAAGTGACAGGTTTCTTACATCAACGCCGTTTACAAGAATCTCACCTTCCGTTACATCATAAAGACGTGGGATAAGATTTACGAGCGTTGATTTTCCACAGCCTGTAACACCGATGATAGCAGTCACTTCACCGGGACGTGAAGAAAAGTTAATGTTGTGAATTGCATCACGGTCAATAACTTTTTTCTCTTCTTCTGTTTCCGGAGCTGTATTTTCGGGAAGGGGAACTGTGTTTTCTTCCTTTTTCTGTTCAGCTTCCTTCTTTTCTTTTTTCTTTTTCTCTTTTTCCTTGCTCTTTTCAAGAAGTCTTGAAAGAAGATTCTTCTTCTTTTCTTCGGGAGCAGGTTTATATTTAAAAGAAACGTTTCTGAATTCAACACATCCGTCTGCAGTACCGTCAGGAATTACGGGAGTTTCGGGCTCTGCGATTTCGGGAACAGTTTCAAGGATTTCATTGATACGTTTAGCAGATACGGAAGCTCTGGGGATTGAAACAACAATGCCGACAATTGAAATGATAGCACCGATTATAAGTGTGAAATATGTAATGAACATATACATATTCGGAATTGTTTCAATAATCTGTGTTTTTGTCATTCCCGGCTCCATAACAGCCATAACACTTGAATAAAGTATGTAACAGATGAGCGAATAGAGTGCAACTGTAAGCACAGGCAGAAGGCTTGAAAGGATTCTGTTTGCCTTGAGGCTTAATTTTGTGAGCTTTTCGTTGCTTTCATCAAAACGGTAGTCTTCATATTCAGACTTGTTGAATGCTCTTATAACTCTGATACCTCCGATTTTACCTCTTAAGATAAAATTGAGCTTATCAAGAAGCTTCTGCACCTTGTTGAACATCGGAAGAATAAAAATGAGAAGAAGAACAACAATTACAAGCAGTACGGGAAGAACAACAAAAATGAGTTTCAGAAGTTCTTTGTTTGTCTGGTATGCCATAACAAAGCCGCCAATGAGCATAATCGGAACGGGCAGAATTGATTTGAGTGTTGAAAGAATAACATCGTGCACCTGACGCACGTCGTTTGTTGTTCTTGTCATAAGTGATGAAACACCGATTTTATCAACATCACACTGTGAAAGATGCGAAACCTTTTCAAAAACATTGTTTCTGATGCCGTTAGCGTAGTTTACTGATGTCTTTGTTGAAAAATATGTGTTGAGAAGTGACATAGCACCGCAAACAAGTGACATCACAAGCATCAGTCCGCCGTAAAAAAGTATGTTTTCCATACTTTCACCGAGAATACCCTTACTCATAATCTGTTTTGTGAAAAAGGGAAGGGATATTTCGAGAATTGCATACAAGGCTGAACAGAGCATTGAAAGAATCAATGTTTTTCTGTAAGGCCTGAGCATTTTGAAGATTCTTATCATATTTTCACTTCCGTAAATAAAATAAAAAGCAATATGCCATAATTATAGTAATTATAACATATTGCATTAATTTATTCAAGTATATAATTATTTATATATTGTTAATCGAGCTCAAACGCACCTGTATAAAGCTGATAATATTTACCCTTTTCGGAAATCAGCTTTTCGTGGTTACCTCTTTCAATGATTCTGCCCCGTTCAAGAACCATAATCACATCAGAATTCTTGACAGTTGAAAGTCTGTGAGCAATAACGAAAACCGTTCTGCCGTGCATAAGGGCATCCATACCTCTCTGTACGATAGCTTCCGTTCTTGTGTCAATTGAAGATGTAGCTTCATCAAGAATCATAACAGGGGGGTCTGCGACTGCTGCACGGGCAATTGAAATGAGCTGTCGCTGTCCCTGAGAAAGTCCGCTGCCGTCACCTTCAAGCACCGTATTATAGCCGTTGGGGAGCATTCTTATAAAACCGTCTGCATTTGCAAGCTTTGCCGCTGCAATACATTCTTCGTCGGTTGCATCAAGCTTGCCGTAACGGATATTATCCATAACTGTACCCGTGAAGAGGTTAACATCCTGAAGAACAATACCCATTGAACGTCTGAGGTCTGCTTTTCTGATTTTGTTTATGTTTATGCCGTCGTAACGGATTTTTCCGTCTGCGATGTCATAGAATCTGTTGATAAGATTTGTGATTGTTGTTTTACCTGCACCCGTAGCACCAACAAAAGCAACTTTCTGACCGGGCTGGGCATAAAGTGAAACATTGTGAAGAACGGTTTTGTCTTCAACGTATGCAAAGTCAACATCGTCAAGAACAATATCACCCTTGAGGGGAGTATAAGTGACTGTACCGTCACCGTGAGGATGTTTCCAAGCCCATTCACCTGTTCTTTCTTCACTTTCCGTTATGTTGCCATCCTTGTCTGTTTTTGCATTCACAAGTGTTACATAGCCTTCGTCAGCTTCGGATTCTTCATCAATGAGTGTGAAGATTCTTTCTGCACCTGCAAGAGCCATTGAAATGGCGTTTATCTGCTGTGAAATGTGAGAAATGGGCATAACGAAGTTTCTTGACATTGTGAGGAATGATGCAATGGTGCCGAGTGTTATCGCTTTATCGTCAAAGCCAAAGAGCGTGAGATTTGTAACACCCTTTATCGCAAGAACACCACCGAGAACTGCAAGTGCAAGGTAGAGGATGTAACCCATATTGTTCATAATGGGACCAACAATGTTGCCGTAGGTGTTAGCAGTTGTCATATTGTGGCAGAGCTCATCGTTGCGTTTGTCAAATTCTGTCTTGTTTTCATCTTCGTGGCAGAAAACCTTTACAACTCTCTGACCGTTTATCATTTCTTCTATAAAGCTGTTTACAGATGCAACCGAACGCTGCTGTTTCATAAAGTAAGTTCCGCTTTTTTTGCCGATGAAGCCGATAATTCTTGTTATGGCAAAAAGAAAAACAACAACAAAAAGTGTCAGCCACACGCTCTGACGAAGCATTGAGAAAAAGATAGAAACAATCGTTACAAGTGATGACATAGCCTGAGGGACAGACTGTGATATCATCTGTCTTATAGCATCTGTATCATTTGTGTAGAAGCTCATTGTGTCGCCGAAATTGTGTGCGTCAAAATACTTTATGGGAAGTGTCTGCATATGAGCAAACATTCTGTCACGGATTTTCTTCAGTATTCCCTGTGAAACATTTGACATAATACGGTTGTAAAGAAGACCTGCAAGAGCACCACAGACATAAAGGATGCCGATTTTGCAAAGAGCAACGAAAAGGTCTGTAAATGTAACCGATGAATTGGGGAAAAGCATCGGTGTTATGTAATCATCAATAAGTGTTTCAAGGAAAAGTGATGAGGCAACACTTGCAACGGCACTGAGAATGATGAAAATCATAACGAAAACAAGATGGAATTTGTATTCGCTGAAATAACGGAAAAGACGTTTTACGGTATCTTTGTTTATTTTTACATCAGGTTTTGCAACCATTCCGCCTCGTCTTCCGGGGCCTCCCATCGGGGGCATCTGACGTGTTTTTTCATCAGCCATTGTCATCGCCTCCCTTCATCTGTGATTCATATACTTCTTTGTAGATACAGCTTGTTTCAAGCAGATAATTGTGATTGCCCACAGCTGAAATCTTACCGTCATCAAGGACTATGATTCTGTCTGCATCCAGAACGGATGAAATTCTCTGGGCAATAATGATTTTTGTGGTTTCGGGGATTTCTTCCCTGAAAGCCTTTCTGATTTTTGCATCAGTTGCCGTATCAACAGCACTTGTTGAGTCATCAAGAATAAGAATTTTCGGTTTTTTGAGAAGTGCACGGGCAATACACAGTCTTTGTTTCTGACCACCCGAAACATTCGCACCGCCCTGCTCGATATATGTATCGTATTTGTCGGGAAATTTTTCTATGAATTCATCAGCACAGGCAAGACTGCAAGCTTTGATGATTTCTTCATCAGTTGCATCTTCCTTGCCCCAACGAAGATTATCTTTGATTGTGCCCGAGAAAAGAACATTCTTCTGAAGCACCATTGCAACTTCGTTTCTGAGAGCTTCAATTGAGTATTCACGGACATCTTTTCCGCCTACTTTAACACAACCGTTTTTTACATCATAAAGTCTGGGTATAAGCTGAACGAGAGTTGATTTTGATGAACCTGTACCGCCTATGATACCGATTGTTTCACCCGAAGAGATTGAAATATTGATATTGTCAAGGCAGAGTTTGTCGGCATTCTTTGAATATGAAAAATCAACGTTGTCAAAAATGATTGAGCCGTCTTTTACAAGAGTTTCTGCATTTTCTTTTTCAGCTATGTCACTTTTTTCGTCAAGTACTTCAACAATTCTTTCGGCACTTGCCTTTGACATTGTCATCATAACGAAAATCATTGAAACGAACATAAGGCTGTTGAGCAGTTGAGCCGTGTAAGTGAAAAGACTCATCAGTTCGCCTGTCGAAAGCTCGGTTCCGCCTGAGTTTACAACAAGCTTAGCACCGAACCAAGAAATGAGAATTGTGCATATGTAAACACTCATCTGCATAAGGGGGGCATTGAATGCGATTGTCTTTTCTGCTTTTACGAAGTCGTTGTAGATGCTTCCCGAAATATCCTGAAACTTATTGATTTCAAAGTTCTGTCTGTTGAATGATTTTACAACACGGATGCCTCTTACATTCTCTTCAACGATTGAATTGAGTTTGTCATAAGTTTTAAAAACTCTCTTGAAAAGGGGATGCGCTTTTCTGATGATAAGGAACATTCCCAGAAGCAGGAAGGGAACAACACAAAGGAAAATTGAAGCAAGTTTTGCATTGATTCCGAAAGCAAAAATGAATGAGAAGAAGAACATCATCGGGCTTCTTACAGCCATTCTTATAATCATCATAAATGACTGCTGAACGTTGTTTACGTCTGTTGTGAGTCTTGTTACAAGACTTGCTGTTGAGAATTTATCGATATTTGAGAATGCATAATTCTGAATGTTGTAGAACATATCGTGTCTTAAATTCTTTGCAAATCCTGCACTCGCAACGGCACATGTTCTGCCTGCAATACCGCCGAAGAACATTGAAATAATTGCGCACACAAGAAGGATTACACCCATTTTAAGCACAAAATCCATACTTCCTGCATTGATGCCGTTATCGATAAGGCTTGCCATAAGAAGGGGGATAATAACTTCCATAACAACTTCGCCTATAACAAAAACAGGGGTCAATATTGCATCTTTTTTGTATTCACGTACGCATTTCGCAAGACGTTTTATCATATCGTTTCCTCCGTATATATTAAATATTATTGAAGACTTTAATTATGAATATTATACTCTTGATAAATTTTTATGTCAACAAAAAAAGCACATCCCGTGTAAAAAAACGGAATGTGCCTGATGTATGTTTTACCAGTTGATATCGTAATATTTTGTGATACTGTAAAGAGTTGCATCAAGGTCTGTGTTGATGATTTTTACTTTTGCATTACGGAGAATCATATTTGCGTTAACTGTTGTTTCATATGAAATAACCTTGCCGTCAGGAGAGATTGTAGCTGTTGCAGAACACTTGCTGTATTTGAGCTCAACGTTGCTTCTGTCAACAGTTGCACCCATATCGGGAGCATATGTATTCATAACATCGTCAACAAGCATAAACTGGAAAATCTTGCCGTAAGAACTCTGTTTGTCAGGGTTTGAAACGTCATTCATTTCAATTTTGATAAGATAGTTGCCGTTTGCATCTGTTGAGCCTGAAATTGACTTGATGTCTGCAAGTGTGAGCATTGAAACAAATGAAGCACCGTCGGGAGAAATATTTGCCTGAGCAGCTGCTTTGTCACCCTTTGCGATAGGTGTTTTAACAACTTCATCAGAGAGATACTTGTCCTTGGCAGCGCTGACATAAGCATCACCGAGAGGATTTGAAAGCTGAATGTCAGCTGTCTTGGTCTGTTTTGACTTTGTCATAGCGGGCGCTTCTGACTTGAGTTTGTTTACTGCATCATTGAAGAATGTGAGCCACTGTTCGTCTGTCTGAGGTGCATTGGCAACGGGTGTTCCGGGAGTTTCCTGCTGAGGAACAGTTGTAACCTCATTCTGAATCTGCTGAGCCTGAGTTGTGGTTTCGGGAACTGTTGTCATAACCTGTCCCTGAACGGGGGTGGCTGTGGTCTGTTCAACAGGAGCTTTCTGCATATCACCTACAACGCCGACCATACCCATAATTGATACACATAAAAGACAGATACCTACTGCAAGGATACCGAAAAGAAGACTCATTGTTCTTCTGTCTGCAGCATTGCGTTTTGCAGGTTTTTTTACTTTTCTTTTTTTCTGCGGACCTGATTTTTCAGAAATAACTTCCTGAAGTTCTGATACCGAATCTGTAAGATTAAAATCCTGATTTTCGTTATTATATGCCATTTTATTCCCTCACAAAATACATTTTCAACTATAATAACATATATTTTTTGATTTGTAAATTACTTATTTAAAAAAATAACTTTTTTATTCAACAAATTGTTGTTTAATGATATTACTCTCTTGACGAAATACAAACCGATTGATATAATATTTGCAGAGGTGATTGAATTGCTTAAATTCAACAAAGAACCCGATGACGGTGCAGAAAAAAAAGATAAGGAACAGTATGTTGTAATACCCGTCAATAAAAAACTGCTCAGATATGTTTTACTGGTTATTACATTTACTTTTGTTCTTTTCTGGATAGCCACAAACGGCGATAAAGCCTTCGGTGCAATTGAAAAAGCAATAACATTGTTTTCTCCGTTTCTTGTAGGGCTCTGTCTTGCTTTTGTTATCAATACAATACTTGTTCCCCTTGAGAAATTATGGGAGAAAATTCCTTCAAAAAAAGGCATAAAAGTAAAAGAAAAACTTAAACGCCCCGTGTGTCTTATCCTGAGCACACTTGTTGTTGTAGGTGTGGTTTTTGCAATTATATTTATGCTCATTCCCGAGCTTATAAATACGTTTTCAAGCCTTGTGAAAATGCTTCCCGATGTTGCAAAGAAGCTTGAAGTCTGGTGGATTCAACTCAGAGCTTATCTTGAACATTATAATATTGTTCTTCCCGGTCTTGATTTTGATACAAATAAGGTTCTTGATACTGTAAATACCTTTATTTCAAATTACGGTGAAAAGTTCATCAATACAACATTCCATATCACTACAACTATTGTAACTTTTGTTGTCAATCTTGTTCTTGCAATCGTATTTTCGGTTTATCTTTTAGCACAGAAAGAAACAATCGGAAAACAGGTAAAAAAAGTGCTTTATGCTTTTTTCCGTGATGATAAAGTCACAAAAGTTCTTGATGTTGCATCACTTTCAAATCTGAGTTTTTCAAGATTTGTCGCAGGGCAGTTACTTGAGGCTGTGATAATCGGACTTCTCTGTTTTATCGGTATGCTTATTTTCAGAATGCCTTATGCAGGTGTTGTTTCCGTGCTTGTTGGTTTTACTGCGCTCATTCCCGTTTTCGGTGCATTTATCGGTACTGCTGTAGGTGCATTCCTTATTCTGCTTGTTGAACCTGTGAAGGCATTATGGTTTGTTATTTTCATCATTGTTCTTCAGCAGATTGAGGGTAACTTCATTTATCCGAAAGTTGTGGGTAAATCGGTAGGTCTTCCCGGAATATGGGTGCTTGTAGCCGTTACAATAGGCGGCGGAGCATTCGGAATTCCCGGTATGCTTTTCGGGGTTCCCGTATGCTCGGTAGTTTATGTTCTTCTTAAAGAATTTGTTGCAAAAAGAAACAGATCGGAAGTATCTGTAGAGGCTGATGCAGAGGAAGAACCAAACGGGTGAATTTATTGATTATTTCCGGAGGTGTAAGTTATGAAATGCAAAGAATGTAAAGAAAACATTTCTTCAAAAGTCAAATATTGTCCCGAATGCGGAGCTCTTGTGAATGACATTAAGTATAATGTTCTCGATTATTCACGGTATTCACCTCAGCTTCAGCAGGAAATTCAGAAAAATAAGGCTTATACTCCCGAATATGATGAAGAAACTGGCAGACCTGCTGTCTTTAATCCTGATTATAACAGAAACAGAAAAAGTGCAAAAATCAATCTGAAAGCACCTGCGATAATTATTTTTGTTGTTATTTTTTTGTTTGTCGGTTTGTCATTTGCTTTGAATATTATTGATGAATTCGATTTTTCCGATATTGAATTTGAGGATGCCTTTGAACTTGTTCCCGAATTTAATATCGATTCTGCAGAGTTTGTTGCCGATGAATATGTAAACAATATTATGGATTCCGATTGTATGCAGGATTCTGAGCTTTTCCGTACACATTCGCTTATTGATTGGGATCTTGTTTTCAAAGATCTTGCAAACATTAAGACTGAAAGTGAAACCGGAGTTACTGAAATTACGGATGATGAATTTTTTAATTTTGCCGAGGAGCCTCTGCGTAACGCATTTGATGTTATAAACAGTAAATTTACCGATGATTTCACTCCGTTCTTTTTCTATTCGGAGCTCAGGGGCAGGTATCTTGTTACAGCATCCGAACGTCAGAATTATATTGATATTCTTTCCGAAGATTTCAAGGCAGCAGGACTCAATGTGTATGATTATTTTGACCCTTCTCAGCTGACAGATATTTACAGATGTGAATATTATGTAACGGCAGAAGACGAGGATTGCACCGAGACTCAGGATTACGGTATGATTAATGTGATTGTGGCTGAATTCTATGGTGAGTATTATATCCTTTATGATTCCGCATATATCAATACTCTGCTTGTATCAATGAAATGAATATTTCAGGACTTGTATGGTTTTCATACAAGTCTTTTTTTTGCATAATGTGAAATATTGACTTTATATGGTATATAGAGTATAATTAATAAGATATAGAATCAGGAGATAATGCGAATGGAAACTTCAAAATCAAAAGTCCTTTCAGGGCTTATCTGGAAATTTGCTGAAAGAATATCAGCGCAGGTTGTCACATTTGTTGTGTCAATCATCCTCGGCAGACTCCTTATGCCCGAGGACTACGGACTTATTACCGTTGTAACCATTTTTATTACGTTTGCAAACTGTATAGTTACAAACGGTTTCGGCAGTTCGCTTATTCAGAAAAAAGATTCGGATAATCTCGATTTTTCAACAGTTCTCTATTTCCAGTTTGCATTTTCAATGGTGCTTTACGGACTTCTTTTTGTGTGCGCACCTCTTATTGCAAAGTTTTTCGGAGAAGGCTATGACCTTCTTGTTCCCGTTCTTCGTGTGCTCGGCATAAGAATCCCTCTTACTGCTATCAATACCGTTCAGCAGGCCTATGTCAGCAAAAAAATGATTTTCAGAAAATTCTTCCTTTCAACAATCGGCGGTACCGTTATTTCTGCCGTTGTCGGTATCTGGATGGCATATGAGGGCTACGGGGTTTGGGCTCTTGTCGGGCAGTATCTCACAAGTACAACAGTCAGCACAATAATTCTCGGTTTTACAATTAAATGGAGACCTGAACTTAAGTTTTCATGGACAAGGCTCAGGGAGATGTTTGCTTACGGGTGGAAGCTTCTTGCGGCAGGTATTATCGCCGAGCTTTACAACGAAATGAGAAAAATCGTAATCGGAAAATTCTATACAAGTGCCGATCTTGCTTATTTCGACAGAGGTATGCAGATTCCCAATATCATTGTAACAAATATCAACACATCCATTTCAAATGTTCTTTTCCCTGCAATTTCAAATGCACAGAATAATATTGCCGATGTAAAGGCAATTATGCGCCGATCAATCAGAACAAGCTCATATATTATGTGCCCGATGATGTTCGGACTTGCTGTTGTTGCAGAGCCTCTTATATCACTTCTTCTTACCGATAAATGGCTTCCTTGTGTGCCTTATCTGAGAATTTACTGTATTGCATACTGTTTTGAACCTATACAGACTGCAAACCTTCAGGCAATAAAGGCTGTGGGCAGAAGTGACATTTTCCTTAAACTCGAAATTATCAAAAAACTTTCATATACCGTAATTCTTTTTGCCGTTATGTTTCAGAGTATTGATGCTATTGCTTACAGCCTTCTGCTTAACACATTTATTGCAATTATCGTAAACACAACACCCAATAAGAAGCTTATAGGTTATTCTTTTAAGGAGCTTATTGCCGATATGGCACCCGGAATACTTGTTTCGACTGTTATGGCAGGTATTGTATTTGCAGAAGGAATGTTCCTTCCTCTTTCACCTCTTCCGATGATTATCGTTCAGGTTGCAACAGGCGGTGTTGTTTATCTTGTTCTTTCAGTTGTATTTAAAGTTGAAACTTTCAGATATCTTCTTGACACGGCACTTGAAATTATCGGTAAAAAGAAAGCATAATTCAATTCAGGAGAATTTTTATGAATGAGTTAATATCTGTTATTGTTCCCGTTTACAATGTAGAAAAATATCTTGAAAAGTGTATAAAATCAATTCTTGCTCAGTCATATACAAATATTGAACTGATTCTTGTTGATGACGGCTCAACAGACGACAGCGGTGCAATCTGTGACAGATTTGCTTGTGAAGACAGCCGTGTAAGAGTCATTCACAATAAAAACGGCGGTGTTGCAACGGCAAGAAATGCGGGAATAAAAGAGAAAAAAGGTGAGTTTTTCTGCTTTGTTGATTCCGATGATACGGTAAATCCCAACTACATTCTCAATATGTACACAATAATTACGGAGCATAATGCCGATATTGCTATGTGTTCATATATTTTTACGTGGGAAGACGGCAGAAAAAAACGCACAAGAAACGGTGAATATCCCGATAACCACATTTTTACCGACACAGGCAGAGCAGCTCTCGGTAAAATGCTTTATTCAAAAATATATGCTCCTTCAAGTAATTGCAAACTTTACAGAGCTTCAAAAATCAATCTTCATTTTCCGACATATGCAATAGGTGAAGATATGCTTGCAAGTGTTGATTATTTTATGCAGGCAGATAAAGTTGTTATGTCAAACGAGCCTCATTATTACTATCTGCAGAATGATGAAAGCGTAATGCATTCCGTTAACCCCGATAAGGTTTTTGACCTTGTGACAACGGGTGATGAAATGATGCGTATTGTTTCCGAAAAATGTCCCGAAAACATTTCTGCGGCATCATATTATATCGTTGAAAAGAATATCGATGCATATTTTAAAATTGCCTCTGTAGGCGGTCAGAAGGATAAACTTGATATTATCAGAAAAAATATAAATAAATATGCCCCTGCAGTGGCATCCGATAATAATGCACATATGCATATCCGTAAGGAGGCAAAGGTTGCTTCTTTCGGTATGTCTGCAGTGGGATTATTCAAGAAATATAAAAAACTTGTGGGTAAACTTCATAAATTTGCAACTGTAGAATTGCCCAAGCTTCTTGTAAAGCTTGCAGCTGTTTTACCCCGACAGAATATAATTATTTTTGAATCTATGCCCTCATTTGCAGATAACACTTACTGGTTTTTCAAATACCTTGTTGAAAATACTGATGTTGCAAAGAAGTATAAACTTGTCTGGCGTGTCAGAATGCCTGAAGATGTAAGGGATGAACTCTGCGGACATAGAATAAAATGTATTGTAAAAAATGCAAAAACAGCAAAACAGAAGATTGAACTCGGGTATTACTGGAATTTTGCAAAGTTCATTGTTGATTGTAATGACTATGTTTACAAGAAACATCCCAGGCAGAAGCGGGTCTTCTTAGGTCACGGTATGCCCCTTAAAATAGTTAAGGATTATGATTTGCTCAAGGGTGAAGTTGATATGAATATGATTACAACTTATAACCTTAACAGACATTTCTATGATATCGGTGATAAGGATGAAAATATGAGAAATTACGGCTATTGCCGTACTGATGTTCTTTATGAAAATGCGGGAATAAGACAGAACAGGGATAAGACTTATATTGTCTGGATGCCCACTTACCGTCAGCACACAAGGGCCGACAGCTTAAGAATTGAAAATAATTTCCCGCTTGGACTTCCCGTTATCAAGTCAACTGAAGAAATGGCTGAAATCAACGGATTTCTTAAGGAAAACAATGCTGTTCTTTATCTCAGACCTCATCCTGCTCAGGATGTCAGCGTTATGAAGATTGATGAAATGAGCAACATCACTATTGCAGACAACAACTATCTGGGGGGTACACAGATTTACGATTTCCTTACAGAAACCGATGCCCTTATCACAGACTATTCATCCGTTTATTATGATTATCTTATGACTGACAGACCCATAGCACTTGCAGTTGAAGACCTCAGGGAATTCAGCGCAAAATGGCCTATGATGTTTGATGATTTCAAGGCAAACTATAAATGTCCTTATATTTACACTGTTGATGACCTTAAAAAATTTATAAAAGACGTTGTAACAGATAACGATGAGTTCAGGGAAGAACGCCTGAAAGCAAAAGAACGTTTCTATGACTACACGGATGGAAAAACGTGTGAAAGAGTTTATAACTTTATGGTCGAAGAATACGGTATGTGAATTTAAGATTATTTAAAGAAAGAAAGTATAGAATTTATAACGAGGTAAAATTATGCGTCTTGATAAATACCTTAAAGTTTCACGTCTTGTGAAACGCAGAACGGTTGCAAACGAGCTTTGCGACGCAAAACATATCGATGTCAACGGCAAAACTGCAAGAGCATCCTATGATGTTAAAATCGGTGACGTAATTGAAATACGTGTCGGTTCAAATGTCACAAAGGCAAAGGTTCTTGCTGTTAATGAACACGCTACAAAGGAGAATGCCTCTTTGATGTATCAGCTGTTGACTTAACAGGGTGATAATTAATGATGTTAAGAATTCTGTCCCTTGGTGATGAGTATGCACTCTCATCAGGGCGATATCTTGCAAAAACAGCAAAAAGTGATGATGTGAAAATTGTCACAGGATTTATGACACTTGAAAATGCATCTCTTGAAAATCATATGAAAATGATGGAAGAAGATGCTCCGGTTTACCGTTTTGAGTATAACGAAGAGGGAAGTGTCAGAACAAATGAAACGGAAAAAGTTCCCGCCTCAGAGATTTTTGACTGGTATGAATGGGATTACGTAACCGTTCAGCAGAGTTCCGGTATGGCAGGTGATGCTGAAAGTTATGTTCCGTTTATCCGTGAAATTGCAGATATGATACGACAGAAGTGTCCCCGTGCAGAAATTGTAATCAATGAGCCGTGGGCTTATGAAAATAACTGCCGGGAACACCTTTTTGAAAAATACGGTAATAATACGCAGACTATGGCTGAAAGTATAAGAACAGCCTGTATCAATGCCGCAGATGTTGCTGATATAAAAATTGTTTTTCCCGTTGGTGAAGCGTGGAGTGATGCAAGAAAAGAGAATTTCTGCTCCCTGACAGGTGATGACGGTTGTCACGCTTCAAGATGCGGTGAATTTCTTGCAGCTGCTCTGTGGTATGAAATACTTACGGGTAACGATATCAGAAAAAACACTTATCGTCTTCCGTTTGTTGAAAGTGATATTACGGCAAAGCTTAAAGAAATTGCTCACAACACAGCTGAAAAATACAGTCTGCATCACAGATAAGGTGAATTTATGTTTGAAAACGAAAATAGGGAAAACGAACAGAATAATGACATTGATTCCGAAAAGAATGATGTGAATAATCCTGCTGAAAACAGGAATGAGCCTGTAATTGCAGAGCAGAAAATTGTTCTTTCTCCCGATGTTGTGAATGTTGATGTTGTAAGAAAGAAAAAAGAGCCCGATAAAAAGCAATATCTTGTTTTTGCAGTTATTGCGTGTCTTATCTGCGCTCTCGTCGGCGGAATAACGGGTGGTATTGTTTCTTCTGTTGTTATGAAAAATGATAATAAAGATGAAACAACACAGAGTGTTCAGGAAGGACAGCTTGCTGTTACCCCTCAGACAGAAAAACAGCCCGAAACCACAGAAAACCAGACAGTAAATAATGTTGTTTCCGAAACCACAACAAAAAAGAAAGAAAACTATGTGATTCAGTCGGGTATATTTACTTCAAGTGACGATAAACCTTCACTTGAATTCATTTTCAATGCTTCCGAAATATATGAATATAACGTTGATTCTGTTGTAAGTATCGAAGTTAAAAACTCTTATCTCACAGGTTACGGTACAGGATTCATTATCAGCGAGGAAGGTTATATCGTTACAAACTATCACGTTGTTGAAGGTGCTTCAACCATCAAGGTAACACTTTATGATGAAAGTGTTTATACAGCAAAGCTTATCGGATATGAAGAATCAAACGACCTTGCAGTTATAAAAATCGAGCCTCAGGGAAAGATTGAAAGCCTTGTATACGGTAAGTCATCAGATCTTAAAGTCGGTGATGATGTCTATGTTATAGGTAACCCTCTCGGTGACCTTACATTCACACTCACTACAGGTGTTGTAAGTGCGCTGAACAGACTTATCGATACGGGTACAGGCTTTAATATCAATATGTTTCAGACAGATGCCGCCATCAACAGCGGTAATTCGGGCGGACCTGTTTTTGATAAACACGGATTTGTTGTGGGGATTGCGAGTGCAAAATATGCGTCAGCGTCAATTGAAGGCCTGAGCTTCTGTGTGCCCATTGACGATGTAAGAAGTATGATAGACGAAATAATCAATAAGGGTTATGTTTCGGGAAAACCTCTGATGGGTGTTTCGGTTTATGATAAGGAAATAATGAGCTTCGGCTTCCTGCAGAGTCAGAGAAGTATCAATGGTGCAAAAATTGCAGCAATCGGTGATAATTCTGCAGCTTCAAGAGCAGGGCTTCAGGTCGGTGACATTATTGTTGCGGCAGACGATAAAACAATAAAAACAGTTTCACAGCTCAGAACCGTTCTTTCTGATTTCAGAAGCGGAAATGCAATAACTCTGAAAATAAACAGAAACGGTACGCTGTCGGATGTTGTGCTTGTTCTTGATGAATACGCACCTGCTCAGCCCAGAACAAATTATTCAAATGTATATGACCTGTAAATTGAAGGAGTAATAAAAATGTCAATTGAAAGAGTAAGAGAGTATTTCAAAGGCTTCGGAATTGAAGACAGAATGCTTGAATTTGATGTTTCAAGTGCAACGGTTGAACTTGCTGCACAGGCACTCGGTTGTGAAGGTAAGAGAATTGCAAAAACACTTTCTTTTCATGTTGACGGCAAGGTTGTTCTTATAGTTGCTGCCGGTGATGCAAAAATTGATAACTCAAAATATAAAGGATATTTCCATGTAAAGGCAAAAATGCTCTCTTATGACGAAGCTGAAAGCCTTATCGGTCACGCAGTAGGCGGTGTATGTCCGTTTGCAGTCAATGATAATGTTGAAGTTTACCTGGATGAATCACTCAGACGTTTTGAAACGGTTTATCCCGCTGTAGGCAGTTCAAACAGTGCAATTGAACTCACACCTGATGAACTCGAAAAATATTCAACAAACTTTGTTGAATGGATAAATGTCTGCAAACTTCCTGAATAATACTTTTATTGGGCATTCCGTTTCGGAATGCCCTGTTTTTTTGTAATATTAATAAAATGTGAATATTTTAATTCTAAAATGTAAAAAAAATTTTCAGACCTGTTTTTTGTAGAAAAAAGAATTCTTTTATGATATTCTAATATAGAATATAAAAATGGGAGTCTGAAATGAATATATTGTTGTTTTCTCCGGCAAATAATGATATTGTCAGCGCTGTTTCCGTACCGATGGGGTTGTTGTCTATCGGTACATACCTTAAAAATGCAGGTCATAATGTTAAAATTCTTGATTTTGCAATCAGCAGATTTAATCTTAAAAAAGAACTTGAATTGTTCAGACCTGACATCTGCGGTGTTTCTGTGCGCTCACCTAAATCAGTAAGATTTGCCATAGATATTTCAAAGAAAATAAAGAAATATAATTCAGGTCTGCCTGTTGTATGGGGAGGGCCTTTCAGTAATAATGTTCCGGTGGATATTCTCCTGGATAATTCGTATATTGATATCATCAGCTATGGTGAAGGGGAGATAACCTGGCTTGAGCTTGCAGATTATGCTGCCGGGAAAATCAATCTTGCAGAGATTAAGGCGATTGCATTCCGTTCAGCAGACGGTATTATAAAAACGTCTGAGAGAGAATTTATTGATCTTGAAAAGATTCTGCCCGTTGATTGGTCGCTTGTTGATGTAAATAAATATTTTCAGTATCTTTTCGGTTGCAAAAAACTTCTGTATCTTTATTATTCAAAGGGATGTACGTCTAAATGTTCATTCTGTTATAATCATGATTTTCATCGGTCTTGTTACAGAAAAAAGTCTTTGGATATCTTTATGACCGAACTGAAAGAACTTGTTGAAAATTATGGCCTTGACGGATTTTATCTGTCGGATGAGCTTGCATTTCCCGTAAAATCCGATTTGTATCAATTCTGTGATGCGCTGAATAATACCGGGTATGAGCTCAGATGGGGCAGTCAGACAAGAATTGGAGTTCTTAATAAAGATGATCTCGAATATATGTATAAGAGCGGTTGCCGATGGATGGACTTCGGAATTGAAAGCGGTAGCCCTGATATGCTTGCAAAGATAAATAAAAACATTCGTTATGACATGATTGTACCGACTTTTGACTGGTGTTCTGAAATCGGAATTTTTTCTATGGCAAACTTTATTCTCGGCTTTCCGGGAGAAACTGTTGAAGACCTGAAACAGAGTGTGAATCTTGCAAAAAGCATTAGTGCTTCTACAATAACTTTTGGTTTCTATTGCTTTAATTATTCATCACCTATGGGAAGAGAATTGTATGCTGAATACAAAGAATATATGCCTAAAAAACTAAAAGATTATAACAAAAATGATTTTTATACAAACAGCTTGCCGGACTTTTCAGATTTACCTGAAAAAGACAAAAAAGTTGTGCAATCATATTTTATGTGGAAGCAGCTTTCAACAAAAAATATCACAGGCGCACCTCATAAATTCGAAATGTTTATAAAGCATATAAAAATATTTATCAAACAGGTCAAAACTGTAGGTATAAGCCACTTATATGAATCAATAATAAAAACATTTTTACCTTTTGCAAGATTCTGTTTTATGAATTATTTCTGCAAAAAGACATTGAAAAAATACGGATTGAAATAAAAAAAGCAGTTCCGCGGAACTGCTTTTTTTTATTTGTAGATTCTGATGCTTTTGATAATGGGGTTTGATCTTGACTGAGTAATTACGATATCAATTTCGTCTGCGTCAAGGCCTTTGGGGAATCTGAGTATTCTGCAGGCACCTATGCAGGTTGAGTCTTTTACGTGTTTTCCGTCTGCAAAAACAGAGAATGCCTCGACTCTCTGTGAATATCTGATATCTTCTTCAATCACAAGTGTTCTGAATTTACCGTTGGGACGAAGTCTGATTGCTGCTTCATTTTCCTGCATCATAAATGAATCCGTACCGGGAACACATTCTTCACCGTCGGGGGATACAAGTGATAAATCATAAGGCATATTCTCTTTGAATGTGTCTTCAATTATTTTTGTGAATTCCTTAAGAACTTTTATTTCACGTGCATTGATAAGCCCTGTTTTATCTGTAGGGACATTAAGAAGAAGTGATGCATTTCCGCCGATGGTTGCAAAATAAATGTCTGCGAGTTCCTTTGCAGTTCTGCAGGGTGCTTTATCTCTTTCTTTGTAATAAGAATCACTCTGCCAGAACCATCCGTAGTTAATTGAAACATCAGCCTCTGCAGGACACCATACAAGGTTTGCCTTGCCGAGGAGTTTTTCACGGCTTGCAATATCTTCATCTGTTCTGTCAAAGCAGTCAATTCCGAATGCTTCGTTTTTCTGTGATTTTTCTGCAATTGCATCAAGTGTGTCATCTGTCCAGGGGATAACGCTCCACTCGGCTTTTCTTGTTCTGCCCGCCTCGTTGCCTATCCATCTGACATCGGGACCGCAGTTTGCAATTATTGCATCGGGCTGATATTTTCTGATTGTTTCATAATACCTGTCCCAGTCATATTTCTGTTTTTTGCCGCCCAGACCTTCACCGCACGCACCGTCAAACCAGAAACAAAAAATATCACCGTAATTTGTACCGAGTTCAGTCAGCTGATTAACAAAATAATCGTTGTATGCATCTGAGCCGTATGTCTTTTCGTGTCTGTCCCACGGGGAAAGATAAATTCCGAGTTTAAGACCGTATTTTTTACAGCTTTTTGAAAGTTCTTTCATAACGTCCTTACCGTAGGGGCTGTTCATTACGTTGTGGTCGGTGTATTTTGTGTCAAAAAGGCAGAAACCGTCGTGATGCTTTGCTGTGAAAATAATGCCTTTTGAGCCTGTATTCTTAAGTATTCTGCACCATTGGTCTGTGTCAAGCTGTGAGGGCTTAAAAATCTTCGGGTCTTCTGTGCCGTCACCCCATTCTCTGCCCATAAAGGTGTTGACACCGAAATGAATGAAATTGTAGTACTTCATTTCGTTGAAAGCAAGTTGTCTTGCAGAGGGACGTACAGCGATATATCTTTTTATTTCATCATTTATAAGGGGAGCACCGTTGTTGTCGGTACACCACGAATGTCTGAATTTCATAACTTTACCTCTGTTGATTTTTTTTATATTATACATTGAATCTTTTCTGATTTCAATATAAAAAAGGGAGTTATCTGTCACGATAACTCCCGGATATTATTTTGCGTATTTTTCAGCTTTGTTTAGGATTGAAATGATGGGGCATATAAGCAATCCGCATATAAAATTGCTGATTCCGTGGGTTATGTCAAAGGGAAGTCCCGTTGCAATCCAGGTAAGCGTCGCTTCAAAATCAAGCCCGAAAATAAGAGCCTGTGCAGGTGCATAAAGCACACCGTAAAGAAATCCGTGAAGCGCGCATACGACCGAATAAACTATAGGTTTGGCTTTTTCGGGGATTTTTTTCGGGATAAGCATTGTCATTCCCCAGAGAACTGTCCATATATACAGATAGGGGAGCCACCACGTGCCGAATCCGTTCAGCAGTCCCGTAAGCAGCACAAAAATGTAGAGCGGATAAAGTGCTTTTTTTCTGTAAACTACCGTCATCGAAACTATAAATGTTCCGATAAGATGAATATTCGGCAAAGCATCCATTAACACTTTCGAAGCGTACATCAATGCTCCGAGCATACCGAAAATTGCAATATCTCTGACTTTCAGTTTCATTATTCAGCTCTGAATTCGTATGAACTGCCTGCTGTGATGTCAGTCATATCAACGCCTGTTGCACCGTAAGCACCGTCAACGTAGAAAGCCCAGTATTTGCCGTCCTTGTCATAATCAAGAGTTTCACCGTCAACAGTCTTTACATAAAGACCGTACTGACCGTCTTCACCTGCGATTATGCTGTTGTCAATGAGTGCTTCGCCGACCTTTGTCTTGTCTGTGCTGACAATAAAAGTCTTCTTTGTACCGTCATTGTGAGTTACGGTGAAAGTAAACTTTGTGTTACCTTCTCCGACTTCAATGGCAGATTCGGATTCTTCAGTAACGGAATCCTCAATTGCCTGTGATGAAATTTCAGAAGAATTTTCATCGGGTGTTTCAGGTGTTTCTCTGTTGTCGCTGCAACCTGTTGTAAAAAGTGCCATAACCGCAATAAGCACAATACAAAGGATGAACGACAAACGTTTTTTTGTGTTTGTCATTTTCATTGTGTTTTTTCTCCTTTGAAAAAATATAGTTCGTCTTCTTCTTAAAAGGCACTCGCAATAAAAAAGAAGCAATTGCCTGAAAAATATTTCGACTCGGCACTCTTTTTCCGCCTTCTCAGATTTCTCCAATGGCTGTTTCTCTGTTTTGCGGTAAACAGATAGAAAAAAGAATTTTCGTGCCTCACGGCGACGGGCTCGTACAGGATTTGCACCTGTTTCCTTTTCAGACGCACTTATAATAGCATAATGACTATATTTTTTCAATATAAATTAAAGTAATTTTTTTTATATCTTAAATTAAAAGCAAGATTATTGTTGCAAAATGAAGTAAAATAGTTTATAATTATTAAGATTAATCTTACAATGAGTTTTTATGTGCATTTAGTGCATCTGTTACACAACGAAATGAGGAGGATGTTTAAATGAAATTACCCCCTGTAGAAAAGAAAAGAGTTGTTCTGCCTTATCCCGAAACCACAATGTTCGGTGCTGTTCTTGATGCGGCAAACCGTTTCCCCAAAGCTCCCGCACTTGAGTTTATGGGAAGTTATACAACATATACCCAGCTTATAAAAAAGATTGAGCAGGCGGCTGTTGCATTTTATGCTGCAGGTATCAGAAAAAATGATGTTGTCACAATCTGTACACCAAATATTCCTCAGGCTATTGTTGCAATTTACGCTCTTAACAGAATCGGTGCAATTGCCAGTGTCGTTCATCCTCTTTCTTCTCAGAAAAATATAACATATTATCTTGATTATACAGACAGTAAGATGATTCTTACTCTTGACAATTTCTATGAAAAAGTCCGTGATGCGGTTGCCGAAGCAAAAAGAGACACCCGTATCCTTGTTGCAAGAATTCAGGATGAACTGAATCCCGTTCTTGCCGCAGGTTATATTTTAAAATCAGGAAAAAAATACCTCAAATTCCCCGACAAAGGCCACGGTATGGAATGGACCAACTTTGTTAAATATGCAAGACGTGTCACAATTCCTCCCGTAACTTATGAGAAAGAAAAAACAGCGATTATTCTTTATAGCGGCGGTACAAGCGGAACACCCAAAGGCATCCGTCTTTCAGATTTCGGCTTCAATGCTCTTGGTATGCAGCTTGTTGAAGAATCAGGAATTAACGTTACTTACGGTGTAAAATTCCTTTCTGTTATGCCCATTTTCCACGGCTTCGGGCTTGGTATCGGCATTCACACAATGCTTGAAAACGGAGCTATGTGTATTCTTATTCCTCAGTTTACAAAAGACACATATGCACAGACAGTTATAAAGAAACAGCCTCACCTTATTGCAGGTGTACCCACTCTTTACGAAGCATTACTCGGTGTTGATGCACTCAAGAATGCTGACCTTTCATTCCTCAAGGGTGTTTTCTGCGGCGGTGATTCAATGTCAGTTGAACTGAAAAAACGTTGCGATGCATTCTTCAGAGAACATAATGCTGATATTCAGATACGTGAGGGCTACGGTCTGACTGAAAGTGTTAACGCAACCTGTCTTACTCCCATTGACAGATATAAAGAGGGAAGCATCGGTCTCCCTCTGCGTGATATGAATTTTAAAATTGTTGAACCCGGCACATTCAATGAGCTTCCCACAGGTGAGCTCGGTGAAATTATTATTTCCGGTCCCACAATTATGCTCGGTTACCTGAAAAATGAGGAGGAGAATGAAAAAACTCTCCGTCACGATGAGGACGGCACAAAGTGGCTCTTCACAGGTGACCTCGGCTGTGTTGACGAAGAAGGTTTCGTCTATTTCAAACAGAGAATCAAGAGAATGATTATTTCAAGCGGATATAATGTTTATCCCGCACAGATTGAAAAAGTTCTCAATAAGCATCCCGATATCGATTACTGCTGTGCAATCGGCGTAAAGGATGCATACAAAATGCATAAAGTAAGGGCTTATATCGTTCTTAAAGACGGTGTTCCCGAAACAGATGAAGAAAAAACAAAAATTCTTGAATACTGTAAAAAATATCTCGATGTCATTGAAAGACCCAGAGAAATAGTATTCCGTAAAGAGCTTCCCAGAACACTTGTAGGTAAAGTTGCTTACAGAGTGCTTGAAGATGAAGCAGCAGAGGAGGAAAAAAATAAATGAGCAGAAGCAGAAAAGAAATGAGAAAAGGCTATAACCGTAACCGATTCCTTGTAATGTTGGTTTTAAAAATAGTAAAACCTTTTGCATTCCCCATACTTCATGCAGAAATGAAGCCTTACAGACCCAAGAACAAGACATTCCTTATGATATCAAACCATACTGATGCACTTGATCCGGGTTTCCTTATGGTTGAATTCAATAAGTATATCCGTTTTGTTGCAAGTGACCACGTTACAAGAGGCGGTCTTTTAGGTTTTGTTATCAAATATCTCGGTGGTGTTATTGTCAAGAGAAGAAGCAATCCCCCTGAAGTTCTCTGGAATGATATTCTTGACACACTCAAGGCTGATATCCCTGTAGGTCTTTTTGCAGAAGGCAGCACAAGTCTTAACGGTGAAACAGGCTTTATTTCAGCCAACACAGGTAAGCTTGTAAAAGAATCAGGAAAAGCTCTTATCACACACAGATTCATCGGCGGTTATCTCAGAAGTCCCCGTTGGGCAAACACAAATAAAGTCGGTCCCGTTATCGGTGAAGTCGTGAATGAATATTCAGCTGAAGAACTCGCAAAGATGACAGTTGATGAAGTAAACGAAATCATCAGACGTGACACATATGTAAACGCATTTGAGGAGCAGAGAAAGACCCCCAGAGTTTACACAGGTGACAATATGGCAGAATATCTTGAAAGAATTCTCTATGTTTGTCCCAAATGTAAAACAATCGGTGACCTTCACAGTAAGGGTGACTTTTTTAAGTGTCACACATGCGGATACAATGTTGAATACGGCACAGATGCTTTCTTCCACAGTGAAGATAATGAAGTCATTTTTGATAATGTTCTTGACTGGGATAAATGGCAGAGAACAGAATGGAAAGAAAAGGTTCTTTCTGCACAGGACGGTGAACTGATTTTCGAAGATAAAGATCAGAAAATCAGAACAATCAAAGAAGATGCAAAAATTCCCGTTGCAGATCACGCAACATTACAGCTTTATAAAGATAAATTCGTTATCATCAAGGATGACGGTGAAAAAGTTGAAATGCCCGTTCTTTCTATGAACAGAGTATGGATTGCAGCCAAGGATTCTCTTATTCTCGTAAACGATGAGTATTACTTTGATGTAAGCTGTCACGATGTAAAGAGATCTGCAATCAAATACGTTGCAGCGTGGATGTACTTAAGAGGCAGGGATTTCGTCTGATACTGAAAGGAGTTTTACGGTATGACAGGCCTTATTGATGTCGGCGGAGGAATGAAATGTTCCTATTCCGCAGGTCTGTACGATTATTTTATGGATAACGGCATTGAGTTTGACTACTATCTCGGTGTTTCGGCAGGAAGTATGAATCTTCTCTCATATATTTCCGGTGAGAAGGGCAGAAACATCAGGATGTACCGCCTTGCCGCAGAAGGAAGTGAATATCTCAGCCTTTCAAGTCTTGTTCAGAACGGAACATATATGAACTATGAAAAGGTTGCAGATGATTTTTATTCCGAAAACGGACAGGACCCTTTCAATTTCAATGCTTTTTACAATTCTGATAAGCCCTTTGTTGTAGCAGCTACAAGAGCTTATGACGGTACAACGATATATTTTGACAGAACCGATATGCGTGACAGAAATACAATAATCGATATTCTCAGTGCATCGTGTTGTATTCCCGTTGCAAGTAAACCTATTGTTATTGATGACGTTGAATATTTTGACGGCGGACTCGCAGAGCCCATTCCCTTCAGAAGAGCTTTTGATGACGGATGCGATAATATTGTTGTTGTTCTCTCTGCTCCTGCAGATGAAAGAAGAGAAAATATTCCCGGTGTCAACCTTTTAGGAACTACAGTTTTAAAAGAATATCCGTCAATAAATAATGTTGTTGAAGACAGAGCATCTGTTTATAACTATATGATACGCTGTATCAGAGAATATGAATTAAAAGGCAGAGCGCTTCTGCTTTCTCCCGAAGATATCCCCGGTGCTTTCACACTTGCAAAGGATATCGACACCATCAATGCCCTTTATGATAACGGCTACCGTGACGGTATGGAGTGTAAGAGGGAGATTCTGAGATTGCTCGGTAAATAAAATTCTTTCGGTGATTTTATGACAGATAAAGAAAAAATGCACTCAGGTGATATTTATTATCCCTCGGGTGATGAAATAATGAATGAACAGCTTATGTGTCTTGACAGGCTTTATGACTTCAATCAGACACGTCCCACTCAGCTTGACAAAAGGGCAGAGCTTCTCAAAGAGATGTTTGCCGAAATCGGAGAGGATTGTTACATAGAGCCTCCTCTTCACGCAAACTGGGGCGGAAAGCATTGTCACTTCGGCAAGAGTGTTTATGCAAATTTCAATCTGACCCTCGTTGATGATACGCATATCTATGTGGGTGACTGCACAATGATTGCACCCAATGTTGTTATTGCAACGGCAGGTCATCCCATTCTCCCGGAGCTTCGTGAAAAGGCTTATCAGTACAATATGCCCGTTCACATCGGAAGAAATTGCTGGATAGGTGCAGGTGCTCTGATTATGCCGGGTGTCACAATCGGTGACAATACCGTTATCGGTGCGGGAAGTGTTGTTACAAAGGATATCCCCGCAAATGTTGTTGCAGTCGGTAACCCCTGCAGAGTCATGCGTGAAATCAACGACCACGACAAAGAGTATTATTTCAAAGACAGAAAAATCAATTATAATGACTTATAAGATTAAGACCGCAAATCCGTGAAAGGACTTGCGGTCATTATTTATCTGTTATTATACCCTTCAAGAAATGTTTGCGAGTCAACACCGTCAATATAGATTTCAGTTACATATAGTTTTCCTTTATAAATATATGCATCTATTGTTACTTCATCATAGTAAACAACATTATGAGGCGGTGTTTCGGGATATGAATTGATCGAAAGCTTTTTAATGAAATCTATTGAACTGATGTTGTCATAGTGTCCGGTAACAAGATGAACTTCGGGATAATGTACACCGAAATCATTTGTAGCATAGTATCCGCCGTATCTGTCGATATAATAAGGTGTGTCGGGCTTTTCATCGGTGTGTTCAAAGTATTCGCCTGTAGGGTCGTTTACAAGAACAGCATATTGCCTGTTAGGTCCGAAAATGCTTATATTGACATAGAGTCTGCCGTTGGAATAATACGGTCTGTAGCCTGTGAAAGTATACATTTCACCTTTTGATAATATCTGACTTATTTCAACAGTTTTATAAACGAACATTCCCAGCGGAATTGTGAGCTGAATGATAATTGTTACAATAAGGAGGATAGAAAGTATTTTTTTACGCATTGTTGTTTTCCTCCTTTGTCTTTTTTATCTTTCTTGCAAGAAGGAAATTTACCGTAAAAAGTGCAATACCGAAAAGGAGAAGCAATATTCCCGCACCGAGCATACTGATATCAATAATATTTATAATCATAAATGTAAGATTTATTGTTATAGCAATAAGTCCGAGATTCATAATGATAAAATTGTTTGACAGCACACCGTCAGCCGTTACCGTGAAAGCCATTGTATAAGATGCAATAAGAGTAAGGAAATAGAAAAGCATATGATTGTTTTCCGGTGCGACGATGCAACACAGAGCCTGAGATAAAATCAGAAGTACGGTTGAAGAGAAAAATATAATTCCGATTTTGTTTTTTGAAATTGCTTTTCGTTTCAATATGCCGGTAAGTATGATTATAATGATGCACAGAACAGCAAAAATAATCATTTTTATTTTTTCATTGATTTCATAACCGAAGTAAGGAGAACTCATCATGTCCGGATGATAGAAAAATACGCTTGCAACAGACATTCCGAGTGTGCCGAGAAGACCGAGCGGAGAATAGGGGAGTTTGTAAGGTGTTGAATAGAATGCAAAGTAAACTGCCGCAAAATAAGTTGTAAGCATTATCCATAATGCAGGTTCTTCAGCTTCACTGACCAGAATGTTAGTAATTGTTATAACAGAAAATGATATGAAGCTTATCCAATGTGAGAAAATGTGCCTTGCATCGTCTTTTTTCTCTCTGTTTATAATTACATAAACCAATGCAACTGTAAAAAGTGCAAGTATAATAAGGTCTGTAAGTAACAGCGGATTTGTTCCGTAAATGTTTTCTATCAGAAGATAATTAATTCCGAAATGAATAAACAGAAGAGGTGTTACTGCATCAAGAATGAATATTACAGGTAATGTCAGCAGAATATCAATGAAAAGACAGTCTGAAAAGTCTGTCATAAACATGTGAATGCTGTCCATAAGAGCTATTGTTGCCGTAACCCCTGCACACCACAGAACAGATGCACCTTCGCACCACGGAACTGATTCACGTTTCTTATTAAATGTATATACAGCTGCCGCCTGACCTGCCATCATCGGGATGAATGCAAAAACGGATTTCACGAAAAGCGGCATTTTATCCCAGTAGTTTACAAAAATCAGAACAAGACCCACAGCCGTTAATACAGAACCGATTGCTGAAAAAATTATTATAAGTTTTTGTCTTGATGCGTTTTCTTTTTCCTGTGAAGACATTAACTTTGTTTTTCCGTAAATGAGTTCTTCTGTTGAAACGGAGAAAATCTCAGAGAGTTTTACAAGTGTTTCAATATCGGGCTGTGTTCTTCCCGATTCCCAGCTTGAAACAGTCTGCCTTGTCACAAACAGTTCTTTTGCAATGTCTTCCTGAGTAAGATTTTTTTCCGTTCTGAGTTTTTTGATGTTCTTTGAAACTTTATTCATGCGGAATCACCTCCGCTTATATCTAAGCATAAATTTCTGCATTTTTCAATATATCTGAAGAAAAATATATGTCAACAATATGTTGCACCACGCATTACAGCCATTTTTGTAATATTCTGATTTATAAAAGAATATTAATTATCATAATAAATTAAGGAGTGGGAATATGGCAGAAGAAAAGACATTATCTTTTCCTCATAATATCTCGGTGGATGAAAGACACAATATATCAATAACAGGTGTTACGGATATCGGCGGTTATGATGAGCAGACAATTGTCGCATTTACTCAGTTCGGAGAAGTAACCGTAAAAGGTGAAGGACTTCATATAATAAGAATGAGCGTTGAAATGGGGGAGCTTGTTGCAGAAGGCACAATCAACAGCATAAATTACAGTGAAATGAAACAGCGTGATGAAGGTTTCTTTTCAAGACTTTTTAAATAGGTATGTACGGTGTTGATTTATCAGTCCAGTTTGAAAACATTATGCCGGCTGTAGGTCTGGGATTCATTCTGGGTTTTGTTTATGATGTTTTTAAATTCATAAGGCAGATTTTTTTTAACCGAAAAACCGCTTTTTTTATTACAGATATGATTTTTGTTGTAGTTTGCACATTGTGTTCATTTATGCTTTTTGTTGCCGTTAATTCAGGAAGGATAAGAGGGTATCTAATTCTTTTTGAAGTCATTGCTGCCTGTATTTACCGTTTTACGGCAGGACAGCTTGTCTGTGCCGTTGCTCATAAATTTTCAATGATTATAAATGCATTGTGTAAAAAGATTTTTTCCGTTTTTTCTGTGCCGATAAAAAGAATATATACACTTGTTTACAAAGTGTCGAAAAGGCTTGAAAAAAACTTGAAAAAAAGTAAAATAAATTCAGAAAACCCCTTGAAAGATTCCCCCGAGTTGTAGTATAATACTGTAAATAATAACAATAGAATGAGATTTTATGCTTTTTGATATTTCAGGGGTGTAAATAAAATGAAAATGAACAAAAAAACAATGCGTCTTGCAATCGTTTCTGCTGCAGCCGTGTTTGTTCTTGTAATGGGCATATGGATAGGCACTCTTGTGGGTAAAAATGTAAAGCTCAATAAAGAACTTTCTCAGAAACAGGATGAACTTGCCGGCTGGCAGGAAGAAAATGCAGCACTTGATGCGCTTGTTGATGAAGAAAACGAAACAGCTCTTATGGAAGAGTATGCACGTAAAGCAGGTTATGTATATCCTGATGAACGTGTTTATATACAGGGAAGCTAAAAATTATCCGGAGGATTATTCTTAATGCAGTTAAATGTTGGTGACATTGTTGAAGGCAAAGTAACAGGGCTTACTAATTTCGGCGCATTTGTAAAGGTTACAAGCGGTGAAGTCGGAATGGTACATATTTCAGAAGTTGCATCTTCTTATGTAAAGGATATCAAAGAGCATCTTGCTGAAGGTCAGGACGTTAAGGTGAAAGTTCTTTCAATTAACGAAGCCGGAAAAATCAGTATGTCCATCAAGCAGGCAGAACCAAAGCCTGCTGAACCCCGTGAAAAGAAAGAATTCAGATCTTTTGACAAAGGTGCTGATAAGCGTCCCGCAGGCAACAAACCCAGAAGAGGAAATAACCCTCCCGTATGGCAGGGTAACCGTCAGGAAGATAAGCCTCAGTCTTTTGAAGATATGATGGCTAAATTCAAACAGACAAGTGATGAGCGTCAGGCAGGAATGAAGAAGCCTGCAGAGTCACGCAGAAGCGGTGGCGGCGGAAGACGTGGCGGTAATAACAATAATTACAATTGGTAAATATTCAGAGATCGTTTTATGTAAAAAACGGTCTCTTTTTTCTTGAAATCCTGAGAACAGTGTGCTATAATTAATAATTAATTAACAATGAGGAGGATTTGTATGTGCCAGTGTAACTGCACGGGTCCGAAAAGTGACCTTTCTCCGCTCGGAAGCGTACTCAAAGAGTACGGCGGAGTTTCTTCAAATCTTATAACAATACTTCAGAAAGCTCAGAGCATCTATGGTTATCTTCCCAAAGATGTCATGTATCATATTGCAGAAAATGTCGGTGTAACACCTGCAGAAGTAATGGGTGTTTCAACTTTTTATTCTCAGTTCAGACTTTCTCCTATAGGTAAATATCTCATCATGTCATGTCAGGGGACTGCTTGTCATGTAAACGGCAGTGAAAGAGTTCTGAATGCAATTTCGGAATATCTCGGAATCGGCAACGGTGAAACAACCCAAGACGGTCTTTTTACACTTGAAGAAGTGGCTTGTCTCGGATGTTGTTCACTTGCTCCCGTTATTATGATTAACGGTGAGGCATACGGCAATCTCACACCCGACTCAGCAGTTGAAGTTATTAAGAATATTCAGAAAGAGGAGGGTAAATAATGCGTATAGTTATCGGTGAAGGCTCCTGTGGTATTGCCGCAGGTGCAGGTAAAGTGCATAAGGCAATCGAAAGCCTTATGACAGAAAACGAATCATTTACTCTCGGAACAACAGGTTGTATAGGAATGTGTTTCCTTGAGCCTATCGTAGACCTTTATGACGGTGAAACACTTCTCCGCCGTCTTGTAAAAGTAAAGGCTGATGACGCTGAAAATATTGTGAATGCCGCTAAAACAGGTGACCTTTCACTTGTTGACAGCATAACAATTTCTGCCGATGATGAAGAATTCCTTTCAAGACAGACAAGAATTGCTCTTCGTCATTGCGGTCTTATCGATCCCGTTTCTCTTGATGATTACAGAGAATCAGACGGCTATGAAGCTCTTGAAAAAGTGCTTAAAACAATGACTCCCGAAGAAGTTATTGAAGAAATAAAGATTTCGGGTCTTGCAGGCCGTGGCGGTGCAGGTTTCCCCACGTGGTTCAAATGGAATGCAGCAAGACAGAGTGTCAGCGACGTAAAATACCTCATCTGTAATGCAGACGAGGGTGACCCCGGTGCATTTATGGACAGAGCCGTTATCGAATCTGACCCGCACACACTTATTGAAGGTATGCTTATAGGTGCTTATGCCATCGGTGCCAGAGAAATGATTGTTTATGTAAGAGCCGAATATCCTCTTGCAATCACAAACCTTGAAATAGCCATTGAACAGGCTAAAAAAGCAAATCTTCTCGGTGAAAATATCCTCGGCACTTCATTCTCCTGTGATATGAGAATCAAAGCCGGTGCCGGTGCATTCGTATGCGGTGAAGAAACAGCACTTATCGAATCACTTGAGGGCAAGAGGGGTATGCCCCGTCTGAAGCCTCCTTTCCCTGCACAGAAAGGCTATATGGATGAACCTTCAAACATAAATAACGTTGAAACTTTCGCAAACGTTGCTTGGATAATGAACAACGGTGGTGCAGCTTTTGCCGCTATGGGTACCGAAAACAGCAAGGGTACAAAGGTTTTTGCTCTTACGGGTAAAATACGTAAAGGCGGTCTTGTTGAAATCCCTATGGGCAAGACTCTCCGTGATGTCATTTACGGTATCGGCGGAGGAATCCGTGACGACAAAGAATTCAAAGCAGTCCAGATGGGTGGTCCCTCAGGCGGATGTATTCCCAAGGAATTGCTTGATACTGTCATTGACTACAAGGCTCTCGGTGCAACGGGTGCCATTATGGGTTCAGGCGGTATGGTTGTTATGGACGAAAGCACCTGTATGGTCGGTATGGCAAAATTCTTCCTCGACTTCACAGCCCTCGAATCATGCGGAAAATGTGTTCATTGCCGTATAGGTACAAGAAGAATGCAGGAAATTCTTACACGAATTGTAAAAGGCGAGGGTAAAGAAGGCGATATCGAGCTTCTTGAAGAGCTTTGCGAAGCTGTCAAGGACGGTGCACTCTGCGGTCTCGGTCAGACTGCTCCCAACCCCGTACTTACAACAATCCGTTATTTCAGAAATGAATACGAAGCTCATATAAAGGATAAAAAATGTCCTGCAAAGGAATGTGTTGACCTGCTCACATATTCAATTGTTGCCGAAAAGTGTAAGGGATGTACTCTTTGTGCAAAGAAGTGTCCCGCAAAGGCAATCAGCGGTGAAGTAAAGAAAGCACATATTATTGATAGTGATATATGTATCCGTTGCGGTCAGTGTGTAAACAGCTGCCGTTTCGGTGCGATAAATGTGGAATAAGGGGGCGGCATAAATGGAACAGATTAAAATTACTGTCAACGGAATTGAAATGACAGGTAACAAAGGCGAAACAATCCTTAATATTGCCGCAAAAAACGGTGTTGAAATCCCCAATCTCTGTTACAGTCCCAATCTTAAGCTGTACGGTGCCTGTGGTCTTTGTCTTATTGAGGCAGAGGGTATGCCGAAACTTATGCGTGCCTGCTCAGCCGTTGCAAATGACGGAATGGTGCTTTCAACAGAAACTCCCAGAGTTAAAAAGGCAAGAAAAATTGCCCTTGAACTTATTATGAGTGACCACGAGGGTGACTGTGTTGCTCCTTGCTCACTCAACTGTCCCGCTCATACCGATATTCAGGGTTATCTCAAACAGATTGCTCTCGGAAATGACAGCGAAGCGGTAAAAATCATCAAAGAAAAAATCTCAATCCCTGCATCAGTCGGCAGAATCTGTCCGCATCCGTGCGAATCAAACTGCAGAAGAAGACTTGTCGAAGAGCCTCTTTCAATTGCGTTCCTTAAAGCTTTTGCGGCTGACAGAGACCTTGAATCGGACAATCCTTTTAAGGCTGACTGCGAAGAATCAACAGGTAAAAAGGTTGCCGTAATCGGTGGCGGCCCCGCAGGTCTTAATGCGGCATATTATCTTAGACTTTCAGGTCACGATGTTACAATTTACGATGCAATGCCCGAAATGGGCGGTATGCTCCGTTACGGTATTCCCGAATACAGACTTCCAAAGAATGTTCTCCGTAAGGAAGTAAAAGCGATTGCCGACCTGGGTGTTAAAATGATAAATAACACAAAAATCGGCAAAGATATTTCATTTGATGAAATCAGAAACGGTGCCGATGCGGTACTTGTGACCGTCGGTGCGTGGAAGGGAAGCAGTGTCGGTTGCAAGGGTGAAGACCTTGAGGGTGTTGTCAGCGGTATTGATTTCCTCCGTGAAGTGAATATGGGAAACATCCCCGACATAGGCAAGAATGTTGCTGTCGTAGGCGGCGGTAATACTGCGATGGATGCCTGCAGAACAGCTGTCAGATGCGGTGCAGAGAATGTTTATGTAATTTACAGAAGAACACGTGCTGAAGCACCTGCTGAAGATATAGAAATTGAAGAAGCAATTGAAGAAGGCGTACAGTTCCTGTTCCTTACAAATCCCGATGAAATTGTCGGTGAAAACGGCAAGGTAAAGGAAGTCAGACTTCAGATTATGGAACTCGGTGAACCTGATGCATCAGGCAGAAGAAAGCCCGTCCCCGTTGAAGGCGAATTCAGGACAATTGCTGTTGATACAGTTATTTCGGCAATCGGTCAGAAGTATGCTCCCGCAGGTTTTGAAGCAATCGGAACGACAGACAGAGGAACAATCCTTGCTGATAAGGTTACCTGTATGACAAACATTGACGGTGTTTTTGCTGCAGGTGATGCCACAAACAGAGGTGCTTCAATCGCAATCGATGCAATCGCTGAAGCAAACACAGCGGCAAAGGCAATCAATGCATATCTTCTGGGTATGCCTATGGATTTCCCCGAGCCTTACTATTCAAAGAGAAATGTAACTGCAGAAATGCTCGCTGACCGTGAGAAAAAGGCAAGAGCTGTTATGCCCGTTAAAGCTCCCGAATACAGAAAGAATAATTTTGAGTCCGTTATAAACGGTTTCTCTGAAGAGCAGGCGAGGGAAGAGGCAAAGCGTTGTCTTGAGTGCGGATGTCACGATTTCAAGGATTGTAAGCTTATCCGTTACGTGAATGATGCTCCCGTTTTTCCCGAAAGACTCGCAGGCGCAAAGCACGAATGCTTCAAGGAACAGAAACTTGTCACAATCGAAAGAGATCAGGGCAAATGTATTCTCTGTAACCTTTGTGTGCGTACCTGTAAGGAAAATGCAGGTAAGGGAATTTTAGGACTTGTAGGCAGAGGCTTCAGAACTGTCATTAAGCCTGAATTTGATAATCCTGAAACAGTTGCAGGCTGTAAGGACTGCAATATGTGTGCAGACCTTTGTCCCACAGGTGCATTGAAAATACTCAGATAAAATCAGAATCCCCCGATTAACGGGGGATTTGTTGTATTGCATAATCGGAATAATTATGCTACAATATTTTAAACTTGATTCAGGAGTGATAATATGTACAGAAGTGAATATCCCCGTCCTTCATTTGTGCGTGAAAACTGGCTCAATCTCAATGGTAAATGGGATTTTGAAATAGGTAGTGAAAATAAATTTGATAAAGTTATCGAAGTTCCTTTCTGTCCCGAAAGTGAGCTGTCAGGCATCGGTTACAAAGACTTTATGTATGACCTGCAGTACAGAAAATATGTTGATATAACAGCCCCACAGCTTGAGGGTAGCATTATCATCAATTTCGGTGCAGTTGACTATGAATGCACACTCTTTGTCAACGGAAAAAAGGCAGGTTACCATAAGGGAGGTTATATTTCATTCTCTTTTGATATAACAGAATATCTCTCAGAGGGAAGAAATGAACTTATCGTTGCTGTAAAAGACGACACAAAGCATCCTTCAATTCCTATGGGTAAACAATCCGACAGATTTGAAAGTTACGGTTGCAGTTACACAAGAACGACGGGTATATGGCAGACCGTGTGGCTTGAATTTACGGGTAAAACTTACATTACTGAAAGAAAAATCACAGCTATCCCCGAGATAAAATCAGTTGTTTTTGAGGGTAAACTCAATAATGCAGAAGCTTGTGAAGTTATTGCTGAACTTTATTATAAAAACGAAAAAGTTGCAGAGTGCAAAACTTCTGCAGACGGAAATTTCAATATGACAGCCGTTATTGATGGTGAAATAAAACTGTGGGATGTTCTTGCCCCCGAAATTTATGACATTGTTCTCACAGTAAAGAATAACGGGGAAGTGTCTGACTCTGTAAAGACATACACAGGTTTCAGAAGTATTGAACTCAAAGATGGCAAATTCCTTCTTAACGGAAAATCAGTTTTCCTGCGTCAGATTCTTGATCAGGGCTTCCATCCTGACGGAATTTACACATTCCCCACAATTGAGGATATTGAAAAGGACATTGATATTGCAATTGACCTCGGTTTCAATGGTGCACGTCCTCACGAAAAGATTTTTGAAGAATATTATTTTTACTATGCCGATGTGAAAGGCTATCTTGTATGGGGTGAATATCCCAACTGGGGTTGTCTTCTTGACAGTAAGGCAAATCCCGAAGGCCTTTTGAATTTCCTTCCCGAATGGAAAGAGGAACTTGTAAGGGATTACAATCACCCGTCAATTATCGGTTGGTGTCCTCTCAATGAAACGTGGGAAGGCAAGCATTTCTGCGATGTGGTGTCCCAGAAAGCCATTTATGATGCAACTAAGGAATACGATTCCACCCGTCCCGTAATAGGTGCCAGCGGCGGCTATCTCTATTTTACGGACATTGATGACTATCACGACTATTCGCACACGGCAGAAGAGATTATTTCCCATGTTCATAACCACAAGAACGGCACTTATGAGTATGAAGTTGTTTGTAAGAAAAACAGGGAAGATAATGCAAAACTTCTCACTCCGGAAGAAATGGAAGGACTTCCGATTTTCTGCTCTGAATACGGCGGAATTTCATTCAATATCGGTGAAAATGCGTGGGGCTATGTAAATGAAAGCAATGAAGACGATTTTGTTGCACATTATATTTCAGATACAACAGCCATTATGCAGAGTGATTGTATGGGCATGTGCTATACTCAGCTGACAGACGTTGAGCAGGAGCAGAACGGACTTGTGACTTATGCAAGAGAGCATAAATTCTCTCAGGAAGCACGAAAGAAAATCCGTGAATGTAATATGCAGAAAGCAAAGATTGAAGATTAAACAAAAAAAGGAGGCGGTATTTTCCGTCTCCTTAATTTATTAATTCACTTATGATATAATTTGAAATTAAAAATCCGTCAGTTGTCAAAGCAATACCTGTTACTGAAACTGTCATAAGTCCTTGTTTTTCAAAATCAAGGGCTTTTTTTATTATTTCAGCAGGGAAGTCTATGCCAAAACGGTTTTTGAATTCTTCAAAAATGATTCCTTCGGAAAGACGAAGACGAAGCATTATATATTCATCTCTGTCACCGCCTGAGGTGTCGTATACGGCTTTTTCTCCGTTGATGAAAGCATTTGTATCTCTTTCGGAAAAGAACCTTTTGCCGTCAACAAACGAATGTGATGAGGGACCTATTCCGAGATATTCTTCACAGTTCCAGTATTTTGTATTGTGACGGCTTTCATATCCCTTTTTTGCAAAGTTGGATATTTCGTAATGAATGAATCCTGAATTTCTGAGTTTTTCCGAAAGATGCATATACATATCGCATACGGTGTCTTCATCGGGTAAATTAAGACTGTCAGCCCGTTTGTGAAAAATCGTTCCTTCTTCAATTGAGAGCATATATGCACTTATATGAGGAACATCAGTTGCAATCAGAAAATCAATCGTTTCGTCAAGGCTTGTCATCGTCTGTTCGGGAATACCGAGCATAACATCAAGCGAAATATTTGTAATGCCCTGTTTTCTTGCACTCTCAATTACTGACAAAACCTGATTTCTGTCAGAAAATCTGCCGAGTTTCTTTCTTTCGTTGTCAACAGCCGACTGCATTCCGAGAGAAATTCTGTTTACGCCATAAAAGGAGAGTTTTCTGAAAAAATCATCATCAACTGTTGAGGGGTTGCATTCCACAGTGATTTCGGCATCATCGGTTATGTTGTAATGTTCTTTTGCACAGTTTATGATTTTTCCTATATTGTCTGCACCGATAACAGAGGGAGTGCCTCCGCCAAAATATATTGTGTCAAAACATAATTCTGAGTTCTGTGTAAATTCCTTTGTTCTTCTGCCCGTTTTTATTTCGTCAATAACAGAACCGACATAGGTTTCTATGTCGGCATTTTTTGAAAGGCAGGAATAAAAGTCGCAGTAGGGACACTTGCTGCGGCAGAAAGGAATGTGAATATATAAACCTTTCATCACTGTTCATCAAGCTTGAGGATAGCCATAAATGCTTCCTGAGGTACTTCAACAGTACCGAATGAACGCATTCTCTTTTTACCCTCTTTCTGTTTTTCAAGAAGCTTTTTCTTACGTGTGATGTCACCGCCGTAGCACTTTGCAAGAACGTCTTTTCTCATAGCCTTGACAGTTTCTCTTGCGATAACCTTACCGCCTATTGCAATCTGAACAGGAATTTCAAACTGATGCTTCGGAATGTTATCCTTGAGCTTTTCGGCAATTTTTCTTGCTCTGCCGTAAGCTTTATCTGAATGGATAATGAATGAAAGTGCATCAATAGTGTCACCGTTGAGAAGAACATCGAGTTTTACAAGGTTACTTCTTGCATAGCCTGCGAGTTCATAGTCAAATGATGCATAGCCTCTTGTTCTTGATTTGAGAGCATCGAAGAAGTCATAAATGATTTCGTTAAGAGGCAGGTCATAACTGAGTTCAACACGGTCAGCTGAGAGATACTTCATATCTTTATAGAAGCCTCTTCTTTCCTGACAAAGGTCCATGATTGTACCTACAAATTCAGGGGGAGAGTAGATATGGGCATCAGTCATAGGCTCTTCACTGAAATCAATTTCAGCAGGGTCGGGATACTTTGTGGGGTTGTCGATTTCGAGCACCTCACCGCCACGCATATGAATCTTGTAAATAACGCTGGGTACTGTTGAAACAAGGTCGAGGTTATATTCTCTTTCAAGTCTTTCCTGAATAATTTCAAGGTGAAGAAGACCTAAGAACCCGCAACGGAAACCGAAACCTAAAGCACCTGAAGTTTCAGGTTCAAAGGAGAGTGCGGCATCGTTGAGCTGTAATTTTTCAAGAGCTTCCTTGAGAGCTTCATAGTCAGCACCGTCAGCGGGATAAATACCGCAGAAAACCATAGGATTAACCTTTTTGTAACCTGCAAGAGGTTCTGTTGCGGGATTGCTTGCAAGAGTAATTGTATCACCCACACGTGCATCACGGACAGTTTTGATTGAAGCTGTGATGTAGCCAACCTCACCTGCAGAGAGCTTATCTCTGGGTGAGAGTGAAGTTGCCGCCATTTTACCTACTTCAACAACGGTAAACTGAGCACCCGTTGCCATCATACGCATTGTGTCACCGGGTCTTATTGTACCGTCCATGATTCTTACATAGACAATAACACCTTTATAATTGTCATAGATTGAGTCGAAAACAAGGGCTTTGAGGGGTGCATTGTCGTCACCTTCGGGACAGGGTACGAGCTTTACAATCTGTTTTAATACATCTTCAACGTTTTCGCCAGTCTTTGCAGAAACTCTCGGAGCTTCTTCGCTGTCAAGTCCGATTACTTCTTCAATGTCTGCGGCAACTCTTTCGGGGTCCGCAGCGGGAAGGTCAATTTTGTTGATAACGGGAACAAGCTCAAGGTCGTGGTCAAGCGCTAAGTATGTATTGGCAAGTGTCTGTGCCTCAATACCCTGAGTAGCGTCAACGATAAGAACAGCGCCTTCGCAGGCTGCAAGTGAACGTGAAACCTCGTAGTTGAAGTCAACGTGGCCCGGAGTGTCGATAAGGTTGAGCTCATATTCTTCACCGTCTTCATTGTAGCCGAGAGTAACGGCGTGAGCCTTGATTGTGATTCCTCTTTCTCTTTCAAGGTCCATATCGTCAAGAATCTGCTGCTGCATATCACGTTTTGCAACTGTGTTAGTCACTTCAAGCAGACGGTCGGCAAGAGTTGATTTGCCGTGGTCAATATGTGCGATGATTGAGAAATTTCTTATGTGTTTTTTCTTTTCTGTCATATATTTTCTCCTGTATCAAAGGTCATTATCTGTCGGTTTGAAGCCCAGACCGAGAATTTCGGCGGCATCTGAAATAATTATAAACGGGTGTTCATCAAAACGTCTTACAATCTTACGCATTTTAGCCACTTCGTGAGGTCTTACGACTGACAGAAGCATATGCTTTGCCTTTCCCGTGTAAGCCCCCTGACATGGCAATATTGAAACACCACGAGGAGTTTCCGTAGTGATTGCTTTTGCGATTTCATCGGCATTGTCTGAAATTATCAGCATCATTTTACCGCTGTCCGAGCCGTAAAGTACAAGGTCAATGGATTTACTCGAAACGATGAAAACGATTGTTGCATAGAGTATGCTTTCAATATTTTTATAAACGACACCTGCAAGAAGCACAACAAAAAGGTCACATATCATAACAAGCCGTCCCATTGAAATATGGGGAAGTGCTTTTTTCAGCAGTCTGCCCATAATATCCGTACCGCCGCTTGTTGAACCTCTTGTGAAAACAATTCCGAGTCCTATTCCCATTATTGCACCGCCGAAAAGTGCTGCAAGAAGCTTGTCACCCTCATACTGCGGAAGAAACATTGCGCCAAGGTCAATGCAGACGGATGTCATAAACGTGGAAAACAGCGTTTTTACAATAAAATTCCATCCGAATACGAAAAATGCAATAATGAAAAGAGGTATGTTTATTACAAACATTGAAGTACCTATGGGGAAGTCCCACAGATAGTTCGCAATAATTGCAAGACCTGTTGCACCGCCCGATGAAAGCTCATTAGGAGATACAAAGCAGTTGACTCCCACGGCATATATGAAAGCGCCTGCCGTGCAGATGAGCATATCAAGAATAATTTCTTTGTAATTTATTTTGTTTTTAGCCATTATACACCTCTGTTACCAAGCGGAACAACTCTTTGAGTCTGTCTGTGTTGCCGTTTATGTAAAGCCAGCCGAAAAGCACTTCAAGTCCTGTTGCGGCGTGGTAGTCACTCTTTGATTTGTTTCTGGGAGTGTGAGCCGTGTGGGTGTTTCTGCCTCTTATGAACATTGTGTTTTCTTCCTCGGTGAGAATCGGCAGAAGCATCTTTATCGCATTTGCCTGATATGTGGCATTTACCATTTCAATATTTCTTTCGTGAAGCTTGTCTGCTTTGCATTTTGCAGAAACAGTCAGATATTCACGCACCATAATGCCCCATACACCGTCGCCTAAGAATGCAAGGGCAGAGACGGGATAGCCGTCTGATGAAGTGTTTTCTGATTTTAATTTATCGAAATTAAGTGTAGCATCAGGGCACATACTCAAACTCCAGGTCGTAAATATTTACTGTGTCACCTTCCTGAATACCTCTGTTGCGGAGAGCATCAAGAATACCGCTTGTAGCGAGTACTGTCTGGAAATACTGGAGTGACTCATAGTCGTCCATATCTGTTTTGTTGAGTATTTTAAGAAGCCATTCTGCTTCAACATAATATGTGTCGTCGATAACAGAAACCTTGAATCCCGTGTTCTTTTTCTTTTCAAGCATTTCCATCGGGATAGGCTCTGCTTCATACTGTTTGATGGGGGGGAGTGTTGCGAGCATTGCGGCTGCGGCATTTACAACTTCCTGAGTGCCTTCAAGAATGGGAGCACAGATTTCAAAATACTGTAAGCCTTTGCTTTCGATGTAATTTCTGAACTCTTCTCTCTGCTCGTCAGTTGCCATATCGATTTTGTTGCCTGCAACAATCTGCGGACATTTTGAAAGCTCTTCATTGAAAACAACAAGCTCTTTGTTGATTGTTTCAAAATCTTCAATGGGGTTTCTGCCTTCACTGCCCGCAACGTCAACAACGTGAATAAGCATACGGCATCTTTCAACGTGACGGAGGAATGCGTGGCCGAGACCTGCACCTTCACCTGCACCCTCAATAAGACCGGGGATATCAGCCATAACGAATGAGCTTTCGGGACCCATTCTTACAACACCCAGAACAGGTGTGATTGTTGTGAAATGGTAGTCAGCTATGATGGGTTTTGCCTCACTTACAACGGAAACAAGAGTTGACTTGCCTACATTTGGGAAACCGATAAGACCGACGTCAGCAAGAAGTTTGAGTTCAAGGATAACTTCCCATTCTTCGCCGGGGACACCGTCTTTTGCAAAACGGGGTGTCTGACGGGTGGGTGTTGCAAAATGAGAGTTACCCCAACCGCCTTTACCGCCCTTTGCGGCAATAAAAGGCTCGTCGGATGACATATCGGCAATAACAACTCCGCTTTCAGCTTCACGGATTATTGTACCACGGGGAACCTTGATTATGAGGTCCTGTCCTTTTTTTCCGTTCTTTCTTGAACCTGAACCGTTCTGTCCGCTTTCGGCTGTGTATTTTCTTTTGTAACGGAAGTCTGCAAGAGTTGACAGGTTTGTGTCAATCTTAAAGACGATATCGCCGCCTTTTCCGCCGTCACCGCCGTCGGGACCGCCTGAAGCGACATATTTTTCTCTGTGGAACGCAACGGCACCGTTACCGCCGTTACCTGCCTTTATTTTTATTTTCGCTTTATCAACAAACATACTTTATACCTCGTATTTTTATGTTTACATAATTAATCATTATAAGTATAGCATATATAATTAAAAATATAAATAGGGAAAATAAATTTTTTTGCAAAAATTTGTGATATAATGTGAACCGTAAGGGTGTTTTTGTTATCTAATTATTGAAATACAAAACCGGTACCGTTTGTATGGAAAGGATAAAACTATGGATAAACAAACATTTCAGAGTAATGTTCTGTCCGCAGAAGATATGCTATACAGAGTGTCAAAATCAATCTGTTTTTACGAAAGTGATTGTGAAGATGCAGTACAGCAGGCAGTTCTGAATGCTTATGAAAAGCTTGATTCTCTTCGAGAAGAGAAGTATTTCAGAACGTGGATAACAAGAATACTTATCAATGAATGTTACAGACTTAATAAACTTAAATACAGAGAAGTGACATTTGCCGAGTATGCTCTGACAAACGAGGCAAGGGAAGATAACTATTCTTTTGTGTTTACTGAAATAATGAAGCTTCCGCCTAAAATCAGGATTGTTGTGCAGCTTTATTACGTTGAAGACTATTCTGTCAGCGAAATTGCATCAATTCTGCATATTCCGTCAGGAACGGTAAAAAGCAGACTTTCTGCAGGCAGAGAAAAATTAAAAGATTTACTGGAGGAGTAATAATGAGTATAAATTTAAAAAATGAATATCCCGAAATGCCTGAAAGCTTTCATTCTGTTGTTCTTGATGCCGTTGAAAATATCGGTGAAAGAAAACACAGCAGAAAATCTCCCGTAAAAATTGCAGTTCTTGTTGCGGCTGTTGTAATGCTGCTTTCAGTATCAGGATTTGCGGCAGATACGGTTTATGATTATTTTGTAAAAAAAGAGAATTACAAAGTAACTCTTGACTTGAATGAAGAAACAAGTGTAAAAACGGAATCTCCCGAATATGTAAAACTCAATTTCGGTTATATGCCTGATTATCTTGACACATCTGATGCGCCGTATAATTTCGGAGTAAAGACCGAATCGGGTGATGTTGCACCATCAGGAATTACTTTCCGTTTGTTTAAAAACGAAACAGCAAAAGACCTTGAAATATTCTACGTGGGCAGTATGACAGAGTGTATGTTCGGTGAAAATCAGGGTGCTGTTATGAGAATTGATACAGGTATTGAATCCGATGGTGACAGCTATGATAAGGAATTTCTTATCAATTTCGCTGAATTCGGATATATTCTTCACGGCTACGTTTCGGAAAGAATCGATGAAGATGAAATGATTAAAATTGCCGAAAATATCAGCCTTGTTGAATCTGATAAAGAAAATGCTTTTATCGTTGATACCTATATTCCTACAACGGATAACGGCGGAATAATTGAACCCTCTTCAGACCTTGTTTACTCTTATACTGCAGATGCTGTTGAACGACAGATAGGTGAGTCTTTTGACATAATAGCCTATAACGGTTATGTTGACGGAAATAAATATACTTTGTCAGTTAAGAATATTGATATCCGTGACAATGTAAACGGGCTTGATTACAGGAGTTTCAATCTTGCAAAGGATATATCAGACTATGTTGATGAAAACGGTAATTTTAAAACTTATGAACGAAAAATATATAATTACGGTGACGGTGTAAACTCTGTTTCATCAATAAAGGCAACAGAAACTGTCGGCAGAAAAATAATTCTGATTGATATTGAAGTTACAAATAATGAAAATACATCAAATGAGTTCTATATTGATGCAAGTATATGCAGTATAAAAGGCACACACGAATCAAACAGATTCAACGACTTTGAAGCATCTTATATAAGCGGTCAGGACGGAGGAACAGGCGGTTATTATCATATTCCCTTTGAGGCAGGCGAAAGTAAAACCGTAACTTACGGCTTTGTTATTGACGACGATGCTGATTTTTCAGACCTTATGTTTATTATCGGCAGTATGTGGGATGTTACCGACGGTGTCGTGATAGCAGAATGATGTGATGTCTGAATCTAATAAAAAACAGAAAAACAGCATAAAGGTCCGTGTTAGTTCTTTGTTTATGGTTATCTGTTTTGTCGGGTTGATAGCGTATTTATCGGATATAACTCTGATTGAAGTGGATACCATGTCTCAGAATCCCGATTATCCCACGGGGTGCGAAATGATATCGGCTGTTATGGTTCTTGATTATTACGGTTTTGATGTAACTGTTGATGAATTTTCCGACAAATATCTGTTTAAGGGAAATGCGCCCTATATAACTGACGGTGTGTGGTACAGCAGTGACCCTGATATGGTCTTTCTCGGAAAGCCTGAAAGCAAAAACGGGTGGGGAATATGGGCAAAAGGTCTTGCAAGAAGCATAAATTATTTCTTTGATGAAAACGGAATTACGGCAGATGCAGTATTTTTCTGCTCAGAGACACTGGAAAGTCTGTGCCTGAAATACATCAGAAACAATATCCCCGTTATTGTGTGGTGCACTATGGATATGGCAGACCCTTACATAAATATCAGTCCCCGTATTGAAAACAGCAGTGACAGTTTTACATGGATAAGTCCGAATCACTGTATGGTTCTTGTGGGGTATGATGCAACGGGATATTATTTCAACGACCCTATGACAGGAGAATGCCGTAAATTCGGAAAAACAGAGTCTCAGATTGCATTTGATGCCAACAATTCTCAGGCTGTTGTTATTGTCACAGATAATTAATTCATAAAATTACTTTTTACTATTGCATTTTTCCGCTTGAAGTTGTAAAATAATCTGTAGATTATTGAAAGGAAAGTGTAAAATGAAAAAGTTTATTGTTGAAACATCTGCAAGACACGTTCATGTATCACGTGAAGACCTTGATATCCTCTTCGGTGAAGGCTATGAACTCACAATCAAAAAGGAACTCTCACAGCCCGGTCAGTATGTAACTAACGAAAGAGTTGCTGTTGTAGGTCCCAAGAGCCAGTTCCCCGCAGTTTCAATCCTCGGTCCCGTAAGACCTGCTACTCAGGTTGAAATCTCAGCTACAGATGCAAGAGCAATCGGTGTTGTCGCTCCCATCAGAGAATCAGGCGACACAGCTGAATCAGGCTGCTGTAAGCTCGTAGGCCCCAAGGGTGAAGTTGAGCTCAAGGACGGCGTTATCGTTGCTAAGAGACACATTCATATGACAACTGCTGATGCAGCTGAACTCGAAGTTGCTGACAAGGACGTTGTTAACGTTAAGATTGAATCAGAAGGCAGAAGCCTTGTATTCGGTGATGTTGTTGTAAGAGTAAACGACAGTTTCGGTCTTGCAATGCATATCGATACAGACGAAGCAAATGCTTGTTCTGCAACTCCCGCAACAATGGGTGAAATCGTTAAGTAATTATTTACACAAAAAGCAAGGACTGAAAACGCGAGTTTTCAGTCCGTTTTTTTGTGTGTTTGACAAATCAGAATTTGTCGGGATGTTTGAACAAACTAATCGTAGGGGCTGCCATTGGCAGTCCGTATGGAAATACTTGCTGTAACGGACGCCCGATGGGCGCCCCTACGTTGTGATTTTTAAATTTAATGTCACCGATAAATTATTGTTTATCAAAGTTCCTCTAATTTATATTTCTCTTTCAGCTCTTCAATTTTTTCGAGCTTTGCCGATAATCTGAGCACAATTCTGGCATCTGCCGCATTGACCTTGGTATCGTTATTTATGTCCGAAACCTTTTTCTGATTATCTGAAAACTCTGATTCGAGCTTTGCCGAGTATCTCAGTATAAGACGTGCATCGGCAGCTGTGACACCGGATGAAAGTGTTGCATCACCCCATTCGAGAGGACTCTGAGGTATGTCCGGGTCAACAGGCTTTTCAACCTTTTCCCATTTTGCATAAAGGGTTATGTTGCCTGTTGTGTAAGCTCTGATATATTCAATCTTCTGTGTGTATTCACTGTCGAGATACCAGCCTGCAAAAGTGTAATCTTTATTTATAGTCTGTGCGTCATTAAGTGACACCTGTTCTGTGGTTGTTCTTAAATAAACTTTATTTTTATTTACAACCTGAGATTCTTTTACTTCACTGTTTCCAAGCACATATGATACGGAATAAGTTTTTTCAGTTATATCTGCATAAATTACTATATCACCGTATGATTCTTCGGGGATAGAATCAATTTTTATTTTCCTGTTTTCGTCAAGGCACCAGCCGTTGAAAATAAAACCGTCAGCTTCAATCGGAAGCAGAGCTGTGTTATCCCCAAAATTATATTTTTGGGGATTGGGATTGTCAATTTTAAGATAAGTCTGTCTTATCATTGCATAGTCATATGAAATATTATATACGGCTGTTTCCCATTTGGCATATAATGTCATGGGGGTAAGCTGACCTTTTTTTATGAGCGTAACTTTTTTTGTAAGCTCTTTGTCAGAATACCAGCCTTCAAAACGGAAACTCTTGTCTGCCGAAACAGCGTCACTGAGCAAAAGGTCATCAATACTACTTGCCGAATCAGGGTTGTTTGCATAAACTGTTGAGGCATCAATTCCGCTTGAATCTGCAAGTACATATGTTATGTCATATGTTTTAACAGTCCATTTTGCATAAAGAATAATGCTTCCGCTTGATTCCTTGCTGATTGAAGTTACCTGATGAGTGAACATAGAATCTGTAAACCAGCCTTCAAAAGTGAAAGCAGGGTCTTTTGTGATAACATCAGAGAGAATGAGTTCATTACCGAAAGTATAATGAGAAGGGTTGGGATTTGTTAAGCTGTATGAACTTTTTTCTGCTTCCCCCATATAATATATAATGTCAAAAGATGCTTTTTTCCATTTTGCATATACGGTAACATCTTTGCAGGTATAGGAATCAATAGTTGTAACCGGTTTTTTATATTCTTTGTCGAGGAACCATCCGTCAAAAATGTAATTGCCCGATGTATGGGAAGGAGAGTCAAGATAAACAGTTTCTGATGTTTTTCTTGATGACGGGTTTGGGTTTATTATATCAGAAGTGTCTGTAAGAACATCGGGAGTTGTAAGAATATAATTTACACCGTATTCTGATTCATACCATTTTGCATATAAAGTTATATCACCTTCGCTATCTGAAGTGATTTCGGTTATCTGATCATTCATCTGTGAATCGGTAAACCATCCCTGGAAATCATAGCCCTTGCATTCGGGATTGCTGAGAATTACTGTTTCACCTTTTATGTAGCCGTCAGGATTATTGTTGATAATCTGATGCGAAAGAATATCTGCAACAGTAAAATCATATTTAATAGTGTATTCTTCATTTGCATTTGCCGTAACGGCAAGTAATGCAACAAAACACATTATCAGAAAAATATATATGCTTTTTTTCATTTTTTTTATTTTCCTTCCTTTAAAACGGGAACTGAATACATTATAAAATAGCAACAAAAATAAGTCAACTGTAATATCCTGCATTAAATTATTACAATTTTGTAATAATTGATTACAGGTTTGTTATAATCATTGACTTTAAGGGGGAATTGGTGTAAAGTATGCAACGTAGTGAGCAATCACTTATTACAGTTTTGATTATTATGAAAGGAGCTAACATATAATGAAGAAGGTTATTCTTACAGTTGCTGCTCTTCTTGTTTCAGCTGCTATGGTTTTCTCATTCGCAGGTTGCACAGATAAGCCCGTAAACGGTGAAGATGAAAGCGTTGCTGCTACAGTAGAAGCAGAAGAAAGCTCAGTTCTTGCTTAATTTGTTAGCAAATATTTAATTTAAATGAAAATTGCTCCCGACTTTTGTCGGGAGTTTTTCATTTTATCTGTTTTTCTTAACAATCTCAATGAGAGTTTCCCTGTTATTCTTTTCAGGGTGTTTTATGACTGTTTCAACAAGAAAATTGAGTGTATCTCCAATATCGTTTGCGGGAACAAGTCTTTTCAGGTCGTTTCCGTCAACTGCAAGCTGTTTTATACAGTAAGGTTCTTCGTTGTTCATTATATTGTCAAATGTTGAATAAGCAAAAACAAGCTTATCTGCAATATCTCTGTAACCTTTGGAAAGTCCCGATTTGTCAGCACGTCGTATTTTCATAAGTCTTATGAAGTTCTTTTCACCGAGCTCACGGATGTATTCTTTAACCTGAATACGTGTTTCGGGAACTTCTTTATCGTGTATGGATACAAGATATGAAACTGTGTTTATATATTCTTTGCTGAATTTAAGTCTTCTTAAAATGTTTTCGGCAATAACACCCCCCACTGCAGCGTGGTTTTTAAAAGTTGAATTGCCGTTTTCGTCAATTGCGTGTGTTGCAATTTTGCCTGTATCGTGAAGAAGCATTGTTAGTCTTAAAACGGGGTTTGCTTCAATATTGTTTACTGTGTGTACTGTGTGCATCCATACGTCATAGGCGTGTTTTTTGCCGTACTGTTTAAAATCGAATTCAAGTTTCAATTCGGGAATGAAAACACCGATAACACTTCTGAATTCTTTCAGAACTTCAAACACATTCTCACCGCAGAGAAGTTTCATCAGTTCTTTTGTGAGTCTTTCTGCGGCAATTGCACCGAGCAGATTTTCATTTTTTATAATTGATTCTGCAGTTTTTTCTTCAATTGAGAAGCCCAGAACTGATGAAAAACGGACAGCTCTCATAATTCTCAGCCCGTCTTCAGTGAATCTTTTATCGGGTTCTCCCACACAACGGATTATTTTATTTTCAAGGTCATTTCTTCCGCCGAACGGGTCAATTATGCCGTCTTTATGGTTATAAGCCATAGCATTTATAGTGAAATCCCGTCTTGAGAGGTCATCTTCAATATTGCTTGTGAATGTAACAGAATCAGGATGTCTGTTATCGGTGTATTCACCGTCAATTCTGAATGTTGTTACTTCAACGGGTGTTTTGCCCGATACAACAAGCACAGTACCGTGTTCAATACCTGTATCAACAGTTCTGAATGATGCAAAAATCTCTTTGATTTCTTTCGGTGATGCATCTGTTGTTACATCCCAGTCATCGGGCTCTCTGCCCATAAGTGAATCACGCACACAGCCGCCCACAACATAAGCCTTGTGTCCGTTTTCCGAAAGTATATTTATAACTGTTGCAACATCGTTTGGTATTGTTATCATATTGATTGGCTCCTGTGTTATTTTTTTGGTAATTTACTTGAATTATATGATATTTTGTGTTAGAATAAAGCTACAACACAAAATACAGCAGGTGATTAATGTGAAATGTCCGTTTTGCGGTTATGAAGAAAGTAAAGTTATCGATTCGCGTCCTACAGATGAAGGCGAAAAAATAAGACGCCGTCGTGAATGTCTGCAGTGTCAGAAAAGATTCACAACATATGAAATCATTGAAACATTGCCCATTGTTGTAGTCAAGAAAGATAAGTCAAGGCAGGTTTTCGACCGTTCAAAGCTCATAGGCGGAATGCTGAGAGCCTGTGAAAAGCGTCCTGTTCCTCTTGAAGTTATTGAACACGCTGTTGATGATATCGAAGCTCAGCTTCAGAATTCAATCGACAGGGAAGTCACTTCAATCAAGATCGGTGAACTTGCGATGGATAAGCTTAAAAATATCGATGAAGTTGCATATGTCCGTTTTGCTTCTGTCTACAGACAGTTCCGTGATATCAATTCATTTATGGATGAACTCGGAAGACTTCTCGGAAATAAAAATATATAATTTACGGCATAATCTGCATTCTGCAGGTTATGCTTTTTCTTTTGGCAGTCTTATAACGAAAGTTGTGCCTTTACCGACCTGACTTTTTACGGTTATTTTTCCTCCGCAGAGAGTCACAACTCTTTTTGCAAGAGGAAGCCCCAGCCCGTTGCCGTTGATTTTATGTGAAGGGTCACCCTGAAAGAATTTATCAAAAATATGTTTCTGTGTTCTGTCATCCATTCCTATGCCGTTATCTGTGATTTTTACGGTTACAAAGGAATCGTCGGCATAGCACTTTATTTTTATTATTCCGTTTTCCGGAGTGAATTTTATGGCGTTACTGAGAATATTCTGCCATACGTGAGATAGCATTTCTTCATTTGAAAAGTAGCTTACATCTCCGAGTTCAAGGTCAAATTCAATATTTTTTCTGCTCCAGTCCTTTTCAAGCAGAAGAATACAGTTTCTTATCTGTTCATCAAGATCAAAAAGAGTTTTATTTGTAACCATCTGCTGATTTTCAAATTTTGTAAGAAGCAGAATGTTTGAAGACATTGATGCGAGTCTGTCTGATTCGTTTACAATAATGTTTATATATTCTTTTTTCTGTGCTTCGCTCAGATCGTCATTCTGAAGCTGTTTTGCAAAGCCTTTTATTGATACAATAGGTGTTTTAAATTCGTGAGAGAAGTTGTTTATGAAGTCATTACGGAACATTTCTGTACTGCCCAGTTCTTCTGTCATTGAGTTGAAGCCTTTTACAAGGTCTGTTATGATTGTGTCGCTTTTGGGTGGCGTTACTTTTACCGAGAAATCACCGTTTGCAACTTTCTTCTGCGACTTTATAATGCCGTCAAGAGGCTTGAAAAAGTGTCTTGTTACAAAAAGAGAAACACCGGTACCGATTATTGTACTTGAAATGAACGCTATAAATGTAAGTGAAACGGGAGCGAGCTGAATGAAAAGCTGAGGGAACAATCTTCTTATAAGAAGAATTGTAAGCATTGTAGCACCGCTTGACGTGAAAAGAATCAGGAAAAAAACCACAGTAATGATAATGTGGAATGCCCAGTCTCTTCTGAACAGGTTTTTAAACATAAAAATGCTCCTTATGTGGCTTTATAACCGAGGCCTCTGATTGTGACTATGCTGAAATCGGGATTATTCTTGAATTTGTCACGCAGTCTGTTGATATGAACATCAACAGTTCTTTCATCTGTATCTGAATCCATATCCCATATTTCATCCATAAGCTGACGTCGTGTGAATATTTTATCTTTGTATGAAAGAAGCTGAAAAAGAAGCATAAATTCTTTCTGAGGCAGTTCAACAGTACCTTCGGGAGTGGTTACTGATAAAGAATCGTGATTGAGGACTGTTGAGCCGATTGTTATTTTTCTTTCGCTTGCAATTTTTGAACGTCTGAGAAGAGCCGCAATACGAAGAAGCATTTCTTCCTCGTCAACAGGCTTTACCATATAGTCATCCGTTCCTGCAAGGAAACCTTCCTTTTTGTCGGTATGCGATTCTTTTGCCGTAACCATAAGTATAGGTGTTTCCCAACCGCATTCACGCAGAGTTCTTGTGAATTCAAAGCCGTTCATTTTCGGCATCATTACATCGAGAATGATAAGGTCAATGTGAACCTTGTCCATAAGTGCAAGACCTTCTTCACCGTCACATGCACACACGGTGTCATAGCCGTTCTGCATAAGTACGGTGCTTGTAAGCTTTCTTGTATTCTCATTGTCATCAACAATCATTATTTTAAGCATCCGTGCCACCTCATTATTTTATTATATAACATAATTCTTCTCAGCACAACACTATTTTACAAATAAAATAGTTAACAAAAAGAAAACATCTTTTTTGTATGTTGTGTGCATTGAAGTGATATTATTTAAATGTTAAAATTACTGTATATGAATATTAAGGATTGATTTTATATATGTCAAAAGTAAATGAGCTTGTTGAAAAAGGAAAAGGGATGCTTCAGGAAGCAATGCTTTACTGGAACAATCCCAGGCCGGGTGAGTATGTCTGTTACAGAGAAATTGTTATGCTCAGTATAGGCTGGCTTGCACAGTATTTTGTTGTTCAGTTTACAATAGGATTCGGTGTTGGTGATGCTTTTACAGGGCAGACTCTCGGTATGCAGCATACTGAATCGCTTATTGTCAGCTATATATGTCAGATTATAGGATACATTCAGGCACCCGTCAATGCGTGGCTGACTGATAATCTGAGAAGTAAACACGGAAAATACAGAGTTTATATAAAACTTGCATTACCGCTTATGTTCCTGAATATTATCTGTCTGTGGTTCCCTTATGAACAGCTCCGTGACGGTGTTTCAAGATATGCAATGATTGCCGTGCTGTTTGTTTTTGCACAGATTCAGGGGTATGTCAGAAGCTGGCTTATAACAGGCGTTACAAATATGGTGCACGTTATGACACCCAATACTCAGGAACGTGCAAAGATAATGTCAATCACATCTGTTATTTACAGTTTTGCGCCGACACTGCTTAATGTGTATATGCCTCTGATGGTTGATGTGCTTCCCATCAATGCAAACAAGTTTACAATGACTTATTACAGGGGAACATTTACTCCTCTTGCAATTTTTGCCCCGCTTATCCTGTTTGCTTTCTACGGCACGAAGGAAAGACTTGTTATTCCTAAGAGCAGAATGGAAAATATGAGTTTTATGAACTCTTTGGTTAGTGTTACAAAGAACAGGATTTTCTGGATAAAATGCTTTGATGCGTGGAATGACTTCCTTGAAGGTGCAAAGGGTAATGTATGGGATATGCTTGTTTACCGTGCACATGTAATGAAGAGTACAACATACGGTATTCTCAATACACTTTGCCATAATGCACAGCTGTGGGCTATGATTTTTGCTCCGCAAATGATAAAAAAATTTGGCAAGAAGAATATCAAGGTTTTCAAAAATATTATGCAGGTATTCCTGATAGCCGGAATAGGGTTTACATATAAAACGAAATTTGCAATTGTATTCCTGTTTATAATAAACTACATAAACAGATTTATTGACTGTGCTGAGGTTATCGATAAAGCGATTGAATCTGATATGCGTGACACTCAGCAGTATCTGATAGGCGAACGTATTGACGGTTCATTCGGTCTTGTTTCAACCTATGCAAACGGTGCCGTTGGTATGGCAACGGGTCTTTTCCTTCCATGGGTCTATAAAAAATGCGGTTATGACGGCAGTGACTATTCGGTTCTTGATGTTTATCTTGACTATAATCCTGATCTTCCGAATGATCAGCAGACAAAGAATCCGAACTGCGTTCTTTACAGTATGCTTGATGTTCTTATTACAATTTCCGTTCTCGGTGCAGCACTTGACGTTATTCCGTGGCTCTTCTATGATGTCAGCGAAACAGGGCAGAAGTCAATGATACGTGTCATCAGACTCAGAACAATGGTTGAGGACCGTGATGCTGAAAATAAAGAGTGTGAAAATTATATCGAGGGCTGTGAAGCCGTTATGAAGGCATACGAATATGCAGGCAAAGAAAAGGTTGTGCCTCCGAAGGCAGAACTTAAACGCGCAAAGCTTATGCCTAAAAATACACAGGAGGAAAAAGACGAAAGACTCGCGAAAATACGTGAACTCCGTCAGCAGATACGGGAAGCAGAGGATTTTAACGAGGAAATCGAGATTGCAGAGTTTGTCAATTTTGAAATCAACAGATTTTCAACCGATTTCGGTAAAAAACAGCTTGAAATTGCAAGAAAGATTGTCAATGCAGGCAGCGAAAGCTTTTATACTGTAAGAGATGAAATCATAAAGCTTGCATATGCTCTTCCTGAGTCGTCCAATAAAGAAGAAAAAAGATGGCGCAGACAGGAAATCGGTAATGCAAAAGAGCTCAGCAAAAGTGCCCGACGCGCATTCAGATATTACCCTGACGGAAAAATCTTCTTTGACAGACAAATTATTGAGGATGCTTATAATCTTCCTGATGATACACCCGAAAATCAGAAAATCCGCCGTAAGGCAATGAAAAAGGCAAATAAGCAGCAGAATATTTATATAAAGGTTGCAAGACCTTATCTGACAGCCCTCAGAACCGTGAATCTTGCCGAAGGCTATGAAGAGCTTGATAAAATCATTTCAGGCTATGATGATGCCGTAGAGGAGCTCACAGCTGCTCGTGCTGCTGCAGAAGAGGAAAGACTTCGTCTTGCCGCAGAACAAAAAGCCGATGCCGAGAATAAGAAAGCTCAGCGTAAGCTCAGAATAAAAAAATAAAAAATTAAAAGGACTGATTTCTCAGTCCTTTTTTTATGTTTGGTTTAAGCCATAAGCTGTCTGATAATAGCTACGCACTCTTCCTTGTCCATAATCTTGGGAACGGGATAAAGGGGATTACCTTCCTTGAGTGCTCTGTCAGCGATGAGTGAAATGTCTGACTCTTTGATCTGGTCAAACTTTTCGGGGATGTTCATATCCTTGTTCATTCTTCTGATTTCAGCAATAAACATCTTTGCCTTTTCTTCGTCTGATTTACCTGCACAGTCAAGACCTGCAACTTCAGCAAGCTCAGCAAGACGCTTGTATGCTGATTCACCATAGTAATCAAGAACATAGGGGAGAATAACAGCATTTGCAAGGCCGTGAGGAATACCGTACATACCGCCGAGGTTGTGTGCGATTGCATGAACATAACCTACATATGCTCTTGTGAATGCAACACCTGCATAGTATGATGCAAGAAGCATGTTTTCTCTTGCTTCAACATTCTTGCCGTCCTTGTAAGCTGTTTCAAGGTTGGCAAAAATCATCTTTGTTGCCATTCTTGCTTTTTCTTCAGTATCGGCTGTGTTGCTGTTACCTATGTAAGCTTCAACTGCATGAGTAAGAGCATCCATACCTGTTGTTGATGTGATGTGAGGGGGAAGACCAAGTGTGAGTGAGGGGTCAAGAACTGCATATTTCGGACGGAGTACAGGGTCATTGATAGCATTCTTTTCGTGTGTTTTGGGGTTTGAAACAACAGCTGCAAGTGTAGCTTCTGAGCCTGTACCTGCTGTTGTGGGAACTGCGAAAAGAGTGGGAATCTTCTTGATAACTTTGAGGACACCGCGCATCTTGGGGATTTCTGTGTTGGGTCTTGCAATTCTTGCACCGCAAGCCTTTGCACAGTCCATAGGTGAGCCGCCGCCGAATGCGATGATTGCCTGACAGCCGTTGCCGAGATAAAGATTTCTTGCATCTTCAATGTTGTCGATTGTGGGATTGGGCTGAACACCGTCATAAACTACGTATGCGATGTCATTATTCTTGAGTTCTTCAAACATTGAATCAAGAAGATGCAGCCCCATAAGACCTTTATCTGTAACAACAAGAACATTGTTGTAGCCGAGTTCTTTGATAACCTTAGGCAGTTTTGTTACTGCACCTGCACCCTTTATAAGCTGAGGCTCTGTCCAGTCAAGAACACCTGTTGCCATTTTCATGACATTCTGATATGTTCTGCAGTATGCCTCATACATTTTTCTGTTCATAGTAATACCTCCGCAAAAAATGAATTATTTTGCTTCTTCTGTCTTTTCTTCCTTTTTCTTGTGGAAGAGAATCTTGTCAACAGGGAAGTAAAGGAAGAACTGAAGAGCTGAGCAAATCATTGTTGCAATGTTCTTTGCTGCAGTTTCGTTGCACCATTCAAAGCCGAGGAAAAGGTCTTTGAGTGTGGGGTTGAGCCATGCTGAGAAGAGGATAAGACCGATTGTGAAAACGATGTAGATGGGAAGAGCAACAGCTACATTTGCCCCTGAATTGAATGTCTTTTCCTTGTTTACGAAGAAAGCAACAATCTGAGCGATGATGTTTGCAACGTTGCTTACGATGAAGTAGCCGAGACCGCCTACCGCTACGGGATAAATAAATACCCACCATGCAAAATCAACTGTGTAAAGGTCTTTGATTGCGGGGATGAGCTGAAGAGTGTTCAGAAGTGCGAACTGAACGATCATAGCAAGAAGACTTACCACAATGAATTTTACGAACTGCCATACGGTTACAAGAAGAGAACCTTTTTCAGCAGCCTTGTTGTCAATGTCTGCGAGTTTTGCCAAAGTAATCACTCCATAAATAATTATTTTGGTATATTATACAAGATATAATAAATAATTGCAACATAAATTAATAAATTAATTGAAAAACAGAATTGAATATGTTATATTAACATAAAAGGTGGTATCGCTATGGAAAAATATCTTATCAATCCGAATCATAAAATTTCAACAATCAGCAAGGATATCTACGGCCATTTTTCAGAACATCTGGGCAGATGTATTTACGGTGGTCTTTTTGTCGGCAAGGATTCTTCCATTCCCAATGTCAACGGAATGAGAACAGACGTTGTAGAGGCTCTCAAAGAAATGGGAATCCCCGTACTCCGTTGGCCCGGCGGATGTTTTGCAGACGAATATCATTGGAAAGACGGTATCGGTGCTCCCGAAAACAGAAAAAAGATGATTAACACCCATTGGGGCGGTGTTGTTGAAGACAACAGCTTCGGCACACACGAATTCTTTGAACTGTGTGAACAGCTCGGCTGCGACCCGTATATTAACGGTAATGTCGGTTCAGGTACTGTTCAGGAAATGAGCGAATGGGTTGAATATATGACATTTGACGGTGTTTCACCTATGGCAGAGCTCAGAAAAGCCAACGGAAGAGAGAAGCCGTGGGTTGTTAAGTATTTCGGTGTCGGTAACGAAAACTGGGGTTGCGGAGGCAATTTCCTTCCCGAAGACTATGCTCAGGAATATCTCAGATATAATACATATGTAAGAGATTATGACAAGAACAACAGAATTTACAGAGTCTGTTGCGGTCCTAATTCCGAAGATTATCATTGGACAGATAAGGTAATGTGGAGAGCAAAACATCACATACAGGGTATTTCACTTCACTATTATACTGTTCCCCGTGGATGGGGAGGCAGAGGTGCTGCGACTGTATTCGATGAAGATATGTATTACGTCACAGTTACAACAGCATATAAAATAGATGAAATTATCACCCGTCATATTGAAGTTATGAATAAGCATGACCCTGCACACAGAACAGACCTTATTGTTGACGAATGGGGCACCTGGTTTGATGTTGAAGAGGGCACAAATCCCGGATTCCTTTATCAGCAGAATACAATGAGAGATGCTGTTGTTGCAGGTCTTACACTGAACATTTTCAATAAGCATTCAGACCGTATCAGAATGGCAAATATTGCCCAGACAGTCAATGTTCTGCAATCAGTTATCCTTACAGACGGTGAAGATATGCTTCTGACGCCTACATATCATATTTTTAAGATGTATAAGGATCATCAGAAAAATACACTTCTCGGCTCATTCATTACAACAGAAACACTTGAAGCAGAAGGTCTTAAAATGCCTGAACTCGTAGAAAGTGCATCTATGGACGAAAACGGTGTTATTTATTCAACAGTTGTAAATGTCTGCCTTGACAAAGCAAAGGAAATCAAGTGTCAGATAGCTGATTCTGAAGTTAAATCTATAAAAGCAGAAATCGTTACAGGCAGAATGGATGCCCATAACACATTTGAAAACAAAGATGTTGTAAAAACAGAAGAATTCACCGCTTTTGAACTTACTTCTGACGGATTTATTGCAACAATTCCTGCCTGCAGTGTTGTTAAATTCGTTATTGAAAGATAATGGAAATAAGGGAATGTAAAAGATGTCTGCTTCTTGAAAGCGGAGATAAAAACAACCACGAAACGGTTGTCGCTTATATAAACAAAATAAAACCCGAAGAAAAATGCGATGAAGAAATGTATAAAAAAAGGCTTGAAATATGCAAAAACTGCGATAATCTTATAAGCGGAACGTGTGTTAAATGCGGTTGTTATGTTGAATTCAGGGCAGCTTTTAAAAATAAGAAATGTCCTGATAGTAAAATGAGAAAATGGTAAATGATTTATGAAAAAAAGACTTGTTATATTTGATTGTTTCGGTGTTATCTTCGGAGAAATCGGCCCCCGTATTGTAAGAAAATATGCAAAAGACGGTGATGATGTTGCCTCAATCAAAGAAAAACTTTTTGTTCCTGCAGACCTCGGTCAGATAACTTATGATGAACTGATAACCAGCATCGCAGAGTATTTCAACGTCACCGCACAGACGGTTTATGATGATTGGCAGTCATTTGTAAAACTCAATGAGGAGCTTGTTTCCCTGATTGAAAAAATCAGGGAAACAGCCACCGTAGCTCTTCTTTCAAATGCATCAAAAGGCTTTGTTGAGTCATTGTTTGAAAAGTATAATCTTACCCGTCTTTTTGATGAAATGGTTATTTCGTGTAATATCGGTATGGCAAAACCCGATAAAGAGATTTACAAATATTGCGTATCCCGTTTTGAATGTGAATTCGATGAAATTTATATGATAGATGATAACGCAGTCAATATCGACGGTCTTGAAACAATCGGTATCACTCCGGTGCTGTTTGAGAGTAATGACAGCGTGAGAAAACTGCTGTAAACAATAATTTGTCGGGCTGTTGCCGACAAAAATAAGAATAATGAGTAGTGAGCAATGAGCAATGTCAGAAGTCGCAAGCGACTTATGTTCCGCTTCGCTCTATAATAATGGGTTAAAGGGCGTAGCCCTTTCCATCATTACTCATTAATCATTACTAATTACTCATTAATTTGTCGAGGGCACCTCGACAAATTCTGATTTATCAAACAAAAAAAGCAGTCCATGTGGACTGCTTTTCTGTATCATACTGTTACTGTTTCTTTTAGAACAAATTTCTGAAGTGCATCTGCAACACCGCCGTCGGCAGCATCGCAGGATGTGTAGGTGCTTAGTTTTTTTATTTCGGGTATTGCGTTGCCCATAGCAACCGAAATACCAGCCTCAAGCAGCATATCGGTGTCATTTGCGCTGTCACCCATAGCAATACAGTTTTCTTTCGGTATTCCGAGATTCTCTGTCATCATCTTCATTCCCACAGCTTTGCCGTAACCCTTTTTAACAAATTCGGCATAGTTTTCGTGCTGATAGACTATGTAATCTTCAGAGAGAATTTCTTTTTCTTTTTCTGTTAACTGCCCGTTGATATAGAGCTTTGAAATCCTGAAATCTTTATATACAGTGTCAAAATCATCGGGTGAATTGAGATAATATTCAACCTGACCCCGTCTGGGTTCGGGGTTTATCCATATCATTTTTTCTTCGCCTTCAAATGCCACTTCACGTGTGTCATTTATAAAAAGTGAACCGATGAATTTCAGTTCTTCACGTGTCAGGGGACAGCTGAATATCTGTTTTCCGTTGAGTCTTAAATCGGTGCCGATTCCCGCAACATAACCGTCAAGAAGTTCATCGTCTTTTAGTATTTCAGGTATAAAAGCATATGAACGTGCCGTGTTTACAAACACAAAATTGCCCTGTTCACGGGCCTTTTTTATAGCTTCAATATTCTTTTCGGGTATTTTTCCGCCTGACATCAGAGTGTTGTCAATGTCAAGGAAAACTGCATATCTGTTATCCATTCTTATTCCTTAAATTCGTATTCTTCGGTAAGTGCTTCAATAACCTTTTCATAAACTCTGACAGGGTTATTCAGGAACGAATTTTTAAGGCTTTCAGCCTGAATCGAATCTGTCACATAGAGTGAAAGATCCATAAGTCTGTCCTTTTCCCCGTCATTATCAAGACCTGAATTGAGTGTTATATCAAGACGATAATTCTTGTTTGAAAGTCTTGTAATACTTACTTCGTTTTCTTTCTTTCTTTTTTCGTAAAGAGCTGTAAGCTTTGCTGCTCTTACAGCTTTGTTCTTAATGTAAACGGAAAGCTCGTTTTCGAGTTCTTTGGCAATTTTAACGCCTTTTTCGTCGCAGATTATAATACCGTCTTCAATATGGACAGCACCTACGTCAATCAGGTTGTCAATTGCCTGGCTTATTTCAAAATAATTTGCAATACCGTTGTCATATAACGATGAAAGAACATCATCTCTTGAAAGTGATGATTCTGAATTAATCAGGATATAGCAGATTATTATTCTGATTTTTTCCGTGCTTCTGAGTCCGCCGCTTGTTTCGTCAACGGGAAAAGCATCAAGTTTGAAATCCATAAATTATTCCTCACAGATTAGCAAGATCATAGGGAGTACGCTGATAAACGAAGTAGTTGAGCCAGTTTGTGAAAAGAAGAACGCCTGTACTTCTCCATGTTATCGGCGGTTTTTTTGTTGTATCGTTATCGGGGAAATAGTTATAGGGAAGCTGAATATCGAGTCCTTTGTTCTTATCCCTGAAATATTCCGTTGCAAGAGTGTCTGCATCGTATTCGGAGTGACCTGTCGAGAAGAAGTTTCTGCATTCCATATCAGAAAGCAGATGAACACCCGAAACAGGGGAGTATGAAAGCACCTGAAGGTCTTTTATCTTTGCGATATCATCCATACGTATTTCGGTATGTCTTGAATGGGGGACATAGTATTTGTCGTCAATGCCTCTCATAAGAGGATGATAAAGGTCAAGGGGCTGATGCTCAAAAATGCCGAACATTTTTTCCTTGAGAGGATATTTTTTCAGCCCGTAATGATAGTAAAGACCTGCCTGTGCACCCCAGCAGATGTAGAATGTTGAATAGACGTTTGTCTTTGCCCATTCAAATATTGAGCAGAGCTCGTCCCAGTAGTCAACTTCTTCAAATTCCATCTGTTCAACGGGTGCCCCCGTTACAATCATACCGTCAAATTTTTCGTGTTTTACCTCGTCGAATGATTTATAGAACTTTGTAAGATGCTCCTGAGATGTGTTTTTTGAAACGTGGGTAACTGTCTGCATAAGCTCAATGTCAACCTGAAGGGGAGTGTTACTCAGCAGTCTTAAAATCTGTGTTTCTGTTGCAATCTTTGTGGGCATAAGATTGAGAATTAAAATTTTAAGTGGTCTGATATCCTGTGAATCAGCTCTTTCTTCTGTCATTACGAAAACATTTTCCTGTTCAAGAAATGTTCTTGCAGGCAGTTCATTTGAAATCTTTATAGGCATATTTTAACTCTCCTTATCTTTTTACTGCCACATAGTCATAAGGACCTATGGCGATGTTTCCGGGAGTCTGAATGATACTTCCCGTATAGTTTACGTATATTTCCGTTCCGTCGGAATAAGTTGTGCAGTAAACACCGCTTATTGCTTTGCCTTCGGAATTCTTTTCGATTTTTCTGTGTCCTGTTATTGTTTCTTTTGCAAGAGGCGCAAAAATCTCTTTTGCATCATTATAGAAATCTGCAATTTCACCGGCTCTGTCGTTGAGAAGGTAACCGCTGTAACAGAAAATATTGTTGTTCGCATAAATCCATTCATAGAACGGTAATGCGCCGTATTCAATCAGACGTAGCATATCATATCTGTAAAGCGGGTCACCGGCATCAATTGCTTTTCCTGTGTAATGAACCTGACCGTGAAGGATTGCGGGTACAAACGGAACGGGTTCATAATCAGCTGATTCTGTATAGAATGTTTCAAAATTCATTCCGGATATAAGTTCTGCACCGTAGAGTGTGTAGATATTGCCGTTTTCAACAGCAAGTGTACCGTAGTTATTAACAGCTTTTGCCTGAGCCGAAATAATGTTTTTTGCTGTTTCTCTGTCTGTTTTTCGGCTTGAGTAGAGAACATAACCTGCATCTGAAAATGATAAACCATCTGAAAGAGTCAGAATATCACTTTCAAGAAAAGCTGAGAATTTATCACTTATATTTTCAATTTTTCTCAGATTCATTCTGTAGTCCGCAACGGGAGAATAAACATCGGGTGTTTCTTTCTCTTTGCCGAGCTGAGCTGCCTTTTCACCAATTCGTGAAACAAGGTTATTTGCCGTATTCGGGTGATAACCCATATCATTTACCAGATTGAAAAAAGCTTTTTTTCCGTCTGCCGTTTTTGCAGAATTCTTTATATATGACGATGATGAAGAAAGAATATCGGTGTTGATAAGGAGCTTACACCCCTGAGTTACGGTGTATTCGTGAAGCTCTTCAACACCCTGTCTGCCTCCGAGTGACGGGATTACGGAAGAAGAATAAAGGTCTTTCTGTGCAAAGCCGCCCGAAAGAAGCCCCTTGTAATTGAGCCAGATGTTATTTATACCCTTGCCTTTGAGAATACCGAGGATATCAAGAGTCTGTTCTGTAGTTGTCATAATATCCGAATCGGCTTTGCCCACAACCGTCAGGCAGAAGGGGATATCATCATTTTTTATGTTGCCTGATGATTTCAGAAATGATTTATTTATGAATTCTTCTCTTGATGCAGATGCCATTGATGAGTAATCTGCATTCTGACCCGATAAGAATTTATATGTTATTGAGATGTTGTCTTTGTATGTTGCACCTTTATAAAGAGAATTGCCCGATGCTGTAACGGGTGTTATCGTGAATGTTGCATTTACTGAAGAAAAGCCTGTTTCATTTTTTCTGTTTGCTCTGATTCTTGCAAGTGAATCACCTTTAGTGATGATTGATGCAAATGCGCTGTTATTTCTTTTTACACCGAAAACGGGTACTGTTGCAGATGCAGATTTTTCACTGCTGTTTAAATACGGATCTTTGCCGTAAACATACACTTCAATAAAATCTGTTTCAACAGATGTTCTGTCAAGGTACATTACTGCTCCTGAACCGTCGGGAATGAGAAAATAATCATTTGCAGTATCATTTTCGGATGCACCGAGTAAGGGGAGAACAGTCAATTCACCTATAAATGCATCAGGTGTGATAAGAGCATTTTCAAGAAGAATTTCAACCTGCATTGACTGCTCTGAAAAAGTGTATCTGACAGAAAATGCAACATAAACATCGTCTGGTGTGATTGAAGCGTAATCCTTTTTTGCAGTTTCGGCTTTATCTGAAAGAATGTAGTTTACCGTAATTGTGTTGTCTTCTTTTTTGTAATCAACCGTGCCGAAGGCAACGGAGTTATCCTGTGTGTTGAGCTTATAAATGCCGTTTTTTGTGTAAAGATTCAGCGAAATAACATAAGATAGCGGTGTGTTATTGCCTTGAAGGGAAGTCCATGTGTAATTTTCCGTTATATCTTTTATATTTACCGAGAAAGTTTTTTTGTCAAACGAAAATTCAAGGAAATCATTTTTTGTGATCTGTTCGGAACTTTTTGATAAAGTTCTGTAAACGGTGTCAGATTCTTCGGATGAAATAACCTGAGTTGATGTGATTTTCTCAGTTGCCGAGCACGATGAAAAAAACATACATATGAGCATAATCAATGCCGTTATTCTCAGCTTTTTCAAATCTGTCACCCCTTTAAAAAGATTAATCAATTCAGTATATCATATTTATGTTTTTTTCGCAACTGTTTTATTTTTATTAACTATAAAAATTCCGAGACACACAAGAATAATTGCAACAATACCTCTGAATCCGCCGACTTCGGATTTTTCATCGAGAAGAAGTGCAGACAGAATAAAACCGAACATCGGGTTCATAAAACCGAAAACCGAGACTTTTGAAACATCATTGTGTTTTAAAAGCATGCTCCATAGTGAATATGCAACGGCTGAAATGAATGAAAGATAAATAAGTACAGCAATTCCTTTGCCTGTTACAACGGTTATTCTGCCGTTCATAAGAAGACCGCCGATTATCATAACAATTCCGCCGAAAATGAACTGATAAGCACTCAGAAGAACGGTGTTATGCTTTTTTGAATAGTTTTTCATTATGCACGAAGAAAAGGCATAAGCCACAGTTGAAAGAAGCACAAAACCTTCGCCCGTAAGCTTCATTGTGCCTTCCGTAAGACCGTTCAGATTTATAAGTATAATCCCCGCAAAGCCCGTAATACAGCCGATTACGGCTTTGAATGTCAGTTTTTCCGTTCTGAAAACGAAAACGGCAATAAGCATCACAATAAACACATTTGCTCCGATTATAACAGAGCCTTTTACACCTGATGTGTTTGCCATTCCGATGTAAAAAAAGAAATACTGCAGAATTGTCTGAAAAAGGCTGAGAATACATACCGGAGCGATATCTTTTTTTTCGGGAATAAGTATTTTTCTGTTTGAAATACTGCCTATGATAACGGCAAGAATACCTGCAATAGTAAAACGTATTCCCGCAAAAAGAATCTGTGTGCCCGTATCGTCAGAAGGGATTTCAAAAAGATTATAGCCAATTTTTATAAACGGGAATGCACTTCCCCAGAGAAAAGAGCAGATACCCGCTATAAAGCATACAAATGATGTTTTTGTTCTTATATTTTCTGTCATTTTTATTCTCCGTAAAATCTGATATCTATATTATACACCCGTTAAAAAATAAAACAAGTTATTTTTACTTTATCTTGTTGACAAAGAAAAAAAAATAAAATATACTGTAAGAAAATGAAACTTGACTGGTGGAAAACTATGAACTCATTGAGCAGTAATAAAAAAATACTGATATCTGTCGGCATATTTGCGGGAATAATGATTGTTCTCGTTGCTATGCTTATGATTTTGGGCGGTAATCCTGAAAATGAGAATCCGGGTAATAATGAAGAACCCGTTTATAACGGCAATAATGAATATAACGGAAATTTTGAATCACTTACACAGGAGGATGTTACTTCATATCCCGTAACAACTTCACCTGCTATGAATACTCAGGATATTCGTTTTTCCGAAAAACAGGCAGCTATTATGACAGCCTATACATCAGGTCATTATTATATGCGTGGCACAATTGTGGCTGACGGTGTTGCAACACCCATTGACCTTGCAATGTCAGGTAAGAATTTCTATACCACAACAGAAATTGAGGGCATGGATCTCGGCGTTATGTATCTTAACAGCCGTGTTTACTTCATCAACAAAAAAGAAAAGAAATATATCGATCTGCAGACTCTTACATCACTTATGGGTGCAGATCTCGGTTTTGATATGAGTGAGCTTGATGTCATTTCAGAGAGTATGGATATGACTCAGTATAATTTCCAGGAGCTTGAAAAGACTCAGGTTATGATAGGTAATGAAGAAGGTGAGTGCTATAAATTCTATAACAGCGATATGGCACTCTGGCTCTATTTTGCAAATGATGAACTGCGTCAGATAGATCTCGGCTCGGCAGACGGAACAGTTTCAACAACAACCGTTGTTGATGAGTTTTTACCTGAGATTCCTGCAGGTGTTCTTACTCTCAGAGGTCTTCAGATGTCAACACTTTTTGACTTCTTCGGTAAGGAATTTATGCAGCAGATGCAGCAATAAAGTTATATTTTTCGGCGAAAAAAAGAGAGGTTAAACTATGGGCGGATTTTTCGGAGTAGCATCAAAGGATGATTGTGTATTTGACTTATTCTTCGGTACGGACTATCATTTCCATCTCGGTACAAGAAGAGCAGGTCTTGCCGTTTACGATAAGGAAAACGGCTTCGACAAGGCAATTCACAACATTGAGAATGCTCCTTTCAGAACAAAATTTTTAAGTGAATATGAAGATATGCACGGCTGTTACGGTATCGGCTGTATTTCAGACTATGAAGCACAGCCCATACACATAAGAAGCCATCACGGCTCTTATGCAATAACAACAGTCGGCAAAATCAACAATATAGATGAAATTGCAAAGAATATCATCGGTGACCACACACATTTTTTTGAAATGCGTAACGGTGAAATCAATCCCACAGAGCTTGTTGCTGCAATCATCAACTGTAAGGAGAATTTCATTGACGGTATCAGATATGCTCAGGAAGTTATCGACGGCTCACTGAGTATGCTTATTCTTACAAATAAAGGTATCTATGCCGCAAGAGATAAAAGGGGCAGAACACCTGTTGTTATCGGAAAAAAAGAAGAATGCTATTGCGCAAGCTTTGAAAGTTTTGCTTACCTTAACCTCGGTTATCACGATTATAAAGAACTCGGCCCCGGTGAAGTTGTAGTTTTTGATGAAAACGATATAAAAACACTCGTAGCTCCCGGCGACGATATGAAAATCTGCACATTCCTCTGGGTTTATTACGGTTATCCTTCATCATCATATGAGGGAATAAGCGTTGAAAAAATGCGTAATAAATGCGGCGCATCTATTGCAAAGCGTGACAATGTAAGACCTGACTGCGTTGCAGGTATTCCTGATTCAGGTATTGCACACGCTGTAGGTTATGCGAATGAGTCAGGTGTTCCTTATGCAAGACCTTTTGTAAAATACACTCCCACATGGCCCCGTTCATTTATGCCTTCAAATCAGTCAAAGAGAAACCTTATTGCAAAAATGAAGCTTATCCCCATTCACGACCTTATTGATGGTAAGAGTCTTCTTCTTATTGATGACTCAATCGTAAGAGGCACACAGCTTCGTGAAACAACAGAATTCCTTTATGACAGCGGTGCAAAGGAAGTGCATATCAGACCTGCATGTCCGCCTCTTCTTTTCGGTTGTAAATATCTCAATTTCTCCCGTTCAAACTCAGAAATGGAGCTTATCACAAGACGTGCTATTGCAGAACTTGAAGGTGAAAATGTCAGCAGGGAAGTGCTTGACGAATATGCTGACCCTGACAGCGAAAGATATCAGAAAATGCTTGATAAAATCTGCGAAAAACTTCACTTCACATCGCTGAGATACAACCGTCTTGACGATATGCTTGAAGCTACCGGTCTTCCTGCAGAAAAACTCTGCACATACTGCTGGAACGGTAAAGAATAATGGGGGATAAAATGGAAACAGTTAACGAAAACGTAAAAGTCAATAAAAAGAAAATTCTTATGAATGAAGCAAAAGCAAGAAGTACGGGTAAACTGATGCTTTTTGTAACGGCAATGCTTGTTGTTGCAGGTGCTGTGATTTCTGCTGTTTCTGTTGCTTTTTCTCAAACAGAGATGGAAACTGCAGATGTAGTCGGCTTTATTGCAGGAAGCTTCTTTGCTGTTCTGCTTTGCCTTATTCCCGACCTTATGTTTTTCTCAATGATAAACAAAGGAAGAATAAGACCGATGAAATCTGTTTTTGCAGTAATTATTAATGTTCTTATGCTTCTTGTTCTTCTCGGTGCGGCATCAATGACACCTATGCAGATTGATTTTCTTGTTATTGCAAGTCTTCTCGGTGTCTATCTTACAGATGTCTATCTTACGGTATGTCTTATTGCAAGAAGAACAAAGAAATACACAGAGAAATTAAAAAACGGTCTTTTTGTAACAGGACTTATTCTTTCAACAGTTCTTCTTTGTTGCGTTCTTTATTGCCTGATACAGCTTTTCACAAGTAATCAGGTAACGGACATTCTTTCAATGTTCTCAAGCTATTATGCATCACTTATGTATTTTACGGGTAATGCGCTGTTTGTTTATGCAGGTGCTCTTTCCGTATTTATAAATGACTGATGAATTTCAAAGCCGGTCGAAAAAACATTACATATGATGCCGGTACATCAATAGTAATTTCAAGAGGGGCTTCAATATCAAGTTTATATTCAAAATATTGGAAAAAATAGTATGAAAGAAAAAATAAAACTTATTGCATCTCCATTTCTCTTTTTTGGTGGTATTTTTTTGTATGTAGCGATATTTTCCTTTTTTTGCATTATTTGGTTTGGTTCTTATGACTATGAAATTCATTCCGATCAACTATTTATGCAGATTTTTGCATTGTTAGTTTCTTCTATTTTGTTAATTCTTTGCATTTATGAATCAAAAAAATTTTTTGCTATGATTCACTTCACAAAAGACGGTATTGAATTTCATACAGCTTTCAAAAAACCTATTTTAAAAACATATAAGCAATACAGGAATGTTGTTTATGCTTCTTATTGGCACGGTTCACCTATTGGGGTTGGTTCAATCAAGTGGTTTATTGTTATTTCAGAAAGAAAATTAAGCAAATATGAATCAGAACACATAAACCAAATACCTATATCAAGCAATGTGCTAAAAATCGAATACAGCAAAAAACGACGAGAAAAACTAATGGAAATTTTACCTCAAAATATGGCTTGCCAATTAAAGAATCCACCACCCGGCAAAAAATAATTAATTTCCGGCGGCAGTTTCACCGCAAAACAATCAGGGGACGGTTCTGTGAAAAAACTTAAAATATGTTCATCAAATTATTTACATATTGGTGTTATAATCATGTTGTTAATATTTTGGATTATATTACCTGTTTCATTTGGTTACGGACTATTCTTGTCAATATATGATAAATCAGGGGTTATTACTTTTTCATTTTTTATTTTTGCATCTTTTTTCTGTGGTATTCTTTGTCTGATAAGTGAAGTAAACCAGTGGCTTGATAAGTTTATAATAACGGAAGATGGTATAACAATAAAATGTTTTCTAAAAAAAAGCAGATTACTGAATTATTCTGATTACAATAGAATTAATTTTGGATATATGCTTGTAAATGGAATTCCTGAATGGTTTATTATTATATCAAACCGTAAAATGAGTCGTTTTGAGCTTGAAAACCTCAATAAAATTAAACAAACTGATGATTTTATTAAAATCAAGTACAGCAAAAAACGACGAGAAAAACTAATGGAAATCTTACCACAGAATATGGCTTGCCAATTAAAAAATCCACCACCCGGAAAAAAATAATTAATTTCCGACGGCAGTTTCACCGCAAAACAATCAGGCGGCGGTTCTGTGATTGACGGATAAAATTAATCGCAAGGCGGTGGGTAACTGTTGCCCTGAAAAGTATAATTGTATCAAAAAAACAACTTAACACTACGGCATTTTCTTCGGAAAGTGCCGTTTTTTCTGCATTTTTTTTGCTTTATGGTGTTGAAAAAAATAATAAATATGATATAATAACAGAATAGATTTTTAATCCACGGAGGTTTTATATAATGGCTAAAAAGCTTTTGCTTGGTAACGAAGCCGTTGCAAGAGGTCTGTTTGAAGCAGGTTGTAACGTTGTTTCAAGTTATCCCGGCACACCCAGTACAGAAATTACCGAGTATGCGGCTACATATGACGAAATGTATTCCGAATGGGCTCCCAATGAAAAGGTTGCATGCGAAGTGGCTCTCGGTGCTGCAATTGCAGGTGCACGTTCATTCTGCGGAATGAAGCATGTAGGTCTTAACGTTGCGGCAGACCCTCTTTTTACAGCATCATATACAGGTGTCAACGGCGGTTTTGTAATCGGCGTTGCAGATGACCCCGGTATGCATTCATCACAGAATGAACAGGATTCAAGACATTATGCCGAAGCTTCAAAGGTAATGATGCTTGAACCCGCTGATTCAAAGGAATGTCTTGAATACACAAAGAAGGCTTTTGAATTTTCAGAAAAGTTCGATACACCCGTTATTCTCAGACTCACAACAAGAGTTGCTCATTCAAGAAGTCTTACAGAGCTTTCAGAAAGAGCTGATGTACCCGTAAAAGAGTATGTCAAGAACCCTCAGAAGTATGTTATGATGCCTGCGAATGCAATTCCGAAGCACGTAGTTGTTGAAGACAGAATTGCAAAGCAGATTGAATTATTTGAAACAGATGATATCAACACAGTTGAATATTACGATAAGAAAATCGGTGTTATCACTGCAGGTAACTGCTATAACTATGCTAAAGAAGTGCTCGGCAAGAATGCTTCATACTTAAAGCTTGGTTGTGTATATCCTCTTCCCGAAAAGAAGATTCTTGATTTCGCAAACGAATGTGAAACAATCTATGTAATTGAAGAACTTGATCCCTACATCGAAAATCATTGTAAGAAACTCGGCATCAAGGTTCACGGCAAGGATGTTTTCACTCTTCAGGGTGAATATTCACAGGCTCTTGTTGCAAAGGCAATCCTCGGTGAAACAAAGGAATTCGACGGTGTAAGCTTCGATATTCCCCGTCGTCCTCCCGTACTTTGTGCAGGCTGTCCCCACAGAGGTCTTTTCTATGCTCTCAAGCAGGAAAAGGTAACAGTCAGCGGTGACATCGGCTGTTATACTCTCGGTGCTCTTCAGCCCCTTGATTCAATTGATACTGTTATCTGTATGGGTGCCTCAATTTCAGCACTTCACGGCAGAAACAAAGTTGACCCCGAAAATGCAAAGAAGAGTGTTGCTGTTATCGGTGACTCAACATTCATCCATTCAGGTGTAACAAGCCTTATTGATATTGCTTACAACAACAGCGCATCAACTGTTATTGTGCTTGATAACTCAATCACAGGTATGACAGGTCATCAGCAGAATCCTACAACAGGTAAAACAATCAAGGGTGACCCTGCAACTCAGGTTGATATCGTTGCTCTTGCTCATGCAATCGGCATAAAGAGAGTAAAGGTTGTTGATCCTTACAATCTCAAGGAAACAAGAGATACAATCCACGAAGAACTCGCTGTTGACGAGCCTTCACTCATCATTTCAAGAAGACCCTGCGCACTTCTCAAGACAGTAAAGCATAATCCTCCTCTCAAGGTTAATAAGGATAAGTGCAAGAGTTGTAAGATGTGCATGAAGATAGGCTGTCCTGCTATCAGTATGAAAGACGGCAAAGCAGAAATTGACTTCACACAGTGTGTAGGATGTAACGTATGTACACAGATGTGTAAGTTTGATGCTATTGAGGCTTAAGAAAGGAGTTTACTGAAATGAATACATACAGTGTAATGATCGTCGGTGTCGGCGGACAGGGAACTCTTCTCGCAAGCCGTCTTTTAGGTAATGCGGTAATCAGCGCAGGCTATGACGTAAAGGTTTCCGAAGTTCACGGAATGAGCCAGAGAGGCGGTTCCGTTATTACATACGTAAGATACGGTGAAGAAGTTCATTCACCTATTATTGAAAAGGGTGAAGCAGACCTTATTATTGCTTTTGAGCTTCTTGAGGCTGCAAGATATCTGCCTTTCCTCAAAAAAGGCGGTAAAATCGTTGTGAACACTCAGCAGATTGACCCGATGTCTGTTGTAACGGGTGCTGCAGAGTATCCCGCAGGTGTTCTCGAAGAACTTAAGGCAAAAGCTGATGTGACTGCTCTTGATGCTCTTTCTCTCGCAGTTGAAGCAGGTTCATCAAAGGCTGTCAACGTTGTTCTTATGGGCGTTGTTGCAAAGCATATGGAATTTACAAAAGAAGCGTGGGAAAAGGTTGTTGAAGAAACAGTTCCTCCCCGATTCAGAGAACTCAATCTCAAGGCGTTTGATCTCGGTTATAATGTATAAATCACTTCAGGTTTATTGTGCAGATGTGCAATAAACCTGATTTTTTTTGTATATAAAAAATATTTTGCAGAAAAATAGAAAAAAGAAAAACTGCATGGCAACATAGGTGTTCAAATAATTTTCAGAATTCAATTATACTGAAATTAAAGAAAAAATGAGGAGGCAGTTCAGATGCTTGACCCGGTTGTTGTTGGATGTGTAATTCGCGATGCAAGAATCAACAAAGGTTTATCGCAGGAAGTTGTCAGCGGACTTGCGGATATCGGCAGAACCCATCTTAGTGCTATTGAACGAGGATTCCGTAAACCGACTCTTGAAACATTTTTCCGCCTCAGTGATGCATTGGGGATAAAACCGAGCGAATTGGTAAAAGAAATAGAAGATACATGCATTGATGATTAACCACCGATTTTTTCTCTTGGCGTAAATTTCAGTTATATAAAAAGCAGAGTGTTGCATTATTGTGATACTTTGCTTTTTTGTTTTGTGAAAATCAGAATTTGTCGGGATGTTTGAACCGAGTGTAGGGACCGATGCCCACATCGGTCCGTATTTGTCGAAGACAAATCGGAAATCTCTGATTTCCGCATAACGAACACATTGATTCATTGAGATTGTTGCAATAGAACGGTGTGCTACCGTTATTGCTCCGCTACACTCCGCAATCGGACCGATGTGGGCATCGGTCCCTACATAATTTGTTTTTCCTGAAATCATTGTACATTGTAAATTGTAAATTGTTCATTGAAACAGCCCTACAAATTATTGTTTACTTGACTATTTATTTATTTTATTCTATAATAAATAATCATACATTAAGGAGGTGGAACACTTGACGGGAAACTGTATCGGAATTGATATAGGGACAGCCAATATAACTGCATATGTTGAAGGTAAAGGGATAGTGTTTTCACGTCCTTCTGCCGTTGCGTGTGATACGCATACGGGTAAGATTCTCGCTCTGGGAGAAGAAGCGTTTGCTATGACAGGCAGAGCACCTTCTTCAATCAGCGTTATCCGTCCGTTTTCAGACGGTGTCGTTTCCGATGTCAGCATAACTGTTGCTATGCTCAGTGATTTTGTCAATGAAGTCTGCCGTATGAGTGTTCTCAAACCCAATATTATGGCAAGTGTGCCCGGTGAAATCACAAGCCTTGAAAGAAAAGCAATCCTCGATGTTCTTTCAGCTTCAGGTGCTGCAAAAGTATGCATAATGGAACAGCCTTTTGCTGCAGCTATCGGTGCCGACATTCCTTTCAGCAAACCTTACGGCACTATGATTATTGATATCGGTGCGGGCACGGTTGATATTGCGGTTGTTTCAATGAACAGTATTGCAAAAGCAAAAACAATCCGTTTTGCATCCGAATCTTTCACTCAGGATATAATCAGGTATTTAAGACGTGAAAGAGATATCGATGTAGGTTTCCTCACGGCTGAATATATAAAAAAGACAATCGGCGGAGCCGTTATACGTAATGAAGAGATTGCGCTTGTTGCAAAAGGCAGAAATGTCGTTACGGGTACACCCATAAACTTTGAAATAACTTCAACAGAAGTCTATTGGGCTATAAAAGAGCACGTTGATATGATTCTTTCAGCCGTTAAAGAAGTGTTTTCATCAATTTCACCCGAATTGTCGGCAGATATTTTTGAAAGCGGAATTGTTCTTACAGGCAAAGGCTCACTTCTTTACGGAATTGATGCTTTTCTTGAAAGTTCAACAGGTATTCAGGTAAGAATTGCAAAAGAGCCGTGGCTGTGTGTAGCAAAAGGGCTCGGAAAGTCAATTCAGAACAAACGGAAACTCAGAAATACTGAATATGAATTCAGATACTATGAAGAATTCTGATAAAAAGCTGTGATTTACAGCTTTTTTTAAATGGAGCAAATTATGCAGAATGAAATTGAGTATCAGCAGATAACAGGCGTTGTTGAAGACGTTGTTTTTTATAATACGGAAAATTCGTTCACAGTCCTTGATGTTTCAAGTGGCGGTGAGCTTATTACTGCTGTCGGCATTCTGCCTGAAATCACAGCAGGTGAAAAAGTTGTTCTCACAGGTACGTGGGATATGCATCAGAGCTTCGGCAGACAATTCCGTGTAAACCGATTTGAACGCTATCTGCCCGATACTGCAGCTCAGTTTCTTAAATATCTTTCATCAGGAGCCATAAAAGGAGTAGGTCCCAAAACTGCAACTCAGATGGTTGAGAGATTCGGTGACAATACATTCAATGTTATTGAAAACGAGCCTGAAAGACTTACTGTTCTCAAAGGAATTTCAAAAGACAAAGCAAAACTGATTTCAGCCGAATTCAAAAAACAGTTTGCCGTAAGAACAGTTATTTTAGGGCTTGAAAAATACGGTCTTACACCCTCTGAATGTATCAGAATTTTTAAAGAACTCGGTGTAAATGCTGTTGATATAATTAATGAGAATCCCTATGTTCTGTGTACGCAGACTCAGATAATCTCTTTTGAAAGAACCGAGAAAATCGCTTCTGAACTTGAAAAATCCCCCGAGCCGAAACACAGGCTCAGGGCAGGAATCACACATATTATCAGATATAATCTTTTCAACGGTCACACGTGCCTTCCGGAGAAGAAGGTTGTACCCCTCTGCTGTGAGCTTTTAGGTGTTGACGAAAGTGATGCAAAATCCGCAATCGATGAGATGATTATAAATAAAATGCTCATCCCGTTTGAAATGAAAGAAAAGGTCTTTTTAAGCCTTCCTGATGTTTTTAAAGCAGAAAGCACAATTGATGATAAAATAAAACAGCTTATACGTTTTTCGGCAAGTGATATGGATGCTACCGACCGTGACCTTGAACGTATAGAAAAAGAAAATAACATTACATATGAAGAAAAACAGAAAGACGCAATAAAACTTGCGGCTCATGGCGGAATGCTTGTTCTTACAGGCGGCCCCGGTACGGGTAAAACAACCGTTGTAAAGGGTATTATCAATTTCTTCGAAAAAAAGAATATGGAAATAATGCTTGCAGCCCCTACGGGCAGAGCTGCAAAAAGAATGAGTGAGCTTACGGGGTATGAAGCCAAAACTATTCACAGACTTCTCGAAGTTGAATGGACAGACGGAAAAAAACTTGACTTCAAACGCAACAAACTCAATCCTCTCGAAGCCGATGTGATTATTCTTGACGAAGTTTCAATGGTTGATATTTTCCTGTTTTCACATTTTCTTGACGCTGTCAGATTCGGTTGCCGTGTAATTCTTGTCGGTGACCCCGACCAGCTTCCTGCCGTTGATGCAGGTAATGTTCTCGGTGACATAATTGCATCGGAAATAGTGCCTGTTGTAAAACTTACTGAAATTTTCAGGCAGTCGGGTGAAAGCCTGATTGTCACAAACGCACATGCTGTTATTGAAGGCAGGGAACCTGTTCTTGATGCAAAAGATAATGACTTTTTCTTTATGAGCAGAGAAAATCCCGTTTTCGCCGCACAGACAGTTGCACAGCTTTGTGCCGAACGACTTCCCAGAGCTTACGGATATTCACCTGTTGAAAATATTCAGGTGCTTTGTCCTTCAAGAAAAGGTGACTGTGGTACAATAAACCTCAACAGACATCTTCAGGCTGTTCTGAATCCTCCTTCTGAAAAAAAGAATGAATGCAAAATTGCAGGCAGACTGTTCCGTGAAGGCGATAAGGTTATGCAGATAAAGAATAACTACGATATCCCGTGGGAGCGTGGCAGAGAATCAGGCTCGGGACTTTTCAACGGTGATATAGGAATCATTCAGGAAATCAACGTCAAAAATGAATGTATGAGAATCATTTTTGATGATGACAGGGAAGTTGTGTATCCTATTCCCTCGGGTGCCGAACTTGAGCTCGCTTATGCCGTAACTGTGCATAAAAGTCAGGGCAGTGAATATGATTGTGTCATTATGCCCGTTGCTGATGTGCCGCCTATGCTTCTTTACAGAAATCTTCTTTATACGGCAATAACAAGAGCAAAAAAGATGATGATTGTTATAGGCTCACGTGCAAAACTCGATAAAATGATTGAAAATAATAAGCAGAATAAAAGATATTCGATGCTTAAAACTATGTTAACAGAAAAATAGTCAGGGAGAAAGACCTATGAAAAAAAGACTTATCGGAATAATTTCAGGCATTATAGCCCTTATTCTCAGCTTTACAGTGTCTGCATTTGCTTACAATACAGGTGATGTTGACGGTAACGGGAAACATACGGCAGCTGATGCAAGACTTGTTCTGAGATATTCGGCAAAGCTTGAAAATTTCAATGCTGAACAGAAAAAGGCTGCCGATGTTGATAATAACGGTAAGGTTTCTGCGGCAGATGCACGTTATATTCTCCGTGTTTCTGCAAAACTTGATAAACCTTTCGGACAGATTGATACAGAAAAACATCTGATGCTGCAGAACAGAAAAAAAGCAGGATGTCAGACATTTACGGGTAAAATAACTCCTGTTATTGTTTTTGTGAATGATCCCGTCAATAAGTGGGATGATAAAGAAAAGAAAACTATAATGAATGAATGTGATGAGGTTGTAAAGGAGATTCAGCGTCAGGCTGCGTTGTACGGACAGAACCCCGTTATTAAACCTAATTACAAAACAGCACAGATAACTTGTAATATAAAGGATAACGGTTGGGATATTCAGGCGCTTAAAAGTGCAGGGCTTCCCTCTGAAGGCGTTGTGAACGATGCTCTTGAAAAACAGTATGGCGTTAATGAAGCTCCCGTAGTATTTGTTGTTAATTCAGAGGGACGTGCTTTTGCTACAGGTAATGCAGGTTTTGAATATGTTGTTCTTTATAATTCAATTGACGGTATGTTCCACGAGCTTTGTCACGTATTCGGTGCACCCGACTATTATTATCCAGACCTTGTAAATAAAGTTGCATCTGAAATGTTCCCCGATTCAATTATGCTCAACGGAAAAAAGGTTGATGCAGTTACGGCATATAATATAGGCTGGACAGATAAGCTTTCTGAAGTTGCAACCGAATTTCTGAAAAAGACTGCTTATGTCACAGAAAAAGATATTGATGCTGCACTTGAAAAACAATGGTTCACAGGTTATGCAACCGATTGGGTGACAAGCTTCGGTGTGTATGACGGTTATATAAAAGACGGTACATTTGAAGGACAGGGTACAATAAAATATAATGACGGTGCATCATATTCAGGTAACTGGTCAAATGGCGTTTTTGACGGTTACGGAGTGTACATTTATACAGACGGCGGCAGTTATGACGGTTACTGGGAAAACGGAACACAGCACGGTCAGGGAACACTGACTTATGCGAGCGGTGCGGTATACTCGGGTAACTGGAAAAACGGTTCTCTCGACGGCTACGGAATATTTACATACAGCGACGGTTCAGAATATAACGGATACTGGAAAAATGGAAAACAGGAAGGTCAGGGAACACAGACATATACCGACGGTTCGGTTTATTCAGGTAACTGGCTTAATGCAAAAAGAGACGGTTACGGAGTGATAATATACGGCAGCGGTGCTAAATATGACGGTTATTGGAAAGCTGACAGATTTGACGGTTACGGAATCTATTATTTCACAAACGGAGATATTTTCAAAGGTGACTGGGTAGGCGGAATACAGCACGGTAACGGAATATATATTTTCAGTAACGGAACATCATTTTCAGGCGTATGGCAGAACGGTAATTATATAGGATAATAATAAAAAACAGTCTGCGAGCAGACTGTTTTTTTGCTATTCATTTATAATATTATAAGCATCAAGATTTATTTTAACACCATTTTCGTTTACATTCTGAGTGAAATCGGTCAGTTCCCATTTCATAAGAAGCTCCTGAGTTACGGCATCGTAAAGTTCGCATCTTGAGGCAAAACCGAACATATCGTCAACCCATACATATGCTATCTGTGTTTCCACACCGTTTTCCGTCTGCACCTGCTTGTATCTTGTTGCACTTCTCTGACCTACAAAATCGTCACCAACCTCGGTAACATTCTTATAAACGGGGAAATACGGGTCGCAGACCGATAAAAGCATAAATCCCGAAAGCATTGTGTCAATTGAACCTTCTGTTATAACAGTTGAAGTTCCTGTTCTCTTGGTGTTATCGAGCATATACTGAATCATATATCCGTCTTCCTGAGTAAGGAAAGTCACAATGTTTGTTGCATTGTCAATTGACTGATAATATTTCCCGAATTTGCCTTCTGTAATTGTTGAAGAACCTGTTTTCTTATCATAATAATTATAAGAAAGCGCATATTCTGTCTGCCACGAGTTGTCGGCATTTATAAGCTGTGAATCATCATACTTTTTTGTTGTGTCAGGTTCTGTGGGAATAACATAATCACCGAAATTTACATTTCCTTCGGGTGTTGTGTTATCAGAACATGATGCAAACAGCATCAGAGAACACAAAAGCAGAGTGAAAATAAAAATAATTCTTTTCATAAATCATCCTCCGTGTATATTATCTTAAAACTTACATAGTTTGTCAAGAGATAAGAGAATTTTTTTAACATATTGAATATGTTTATTTATTTTGATATAATAAACTAAAATAAACATTGAAAGAGGTTATTGTTATGATTATCTTTTTTATTGCTCTCGCTTTAGGTATTGCCGCAACGGTTGCATTCCTTGTTAAACGTGTAAAAGAAGGCGGAGTAAAAGCCGCTATGCTCAAGGCACTTGCCAGCACACTTTTTATTGCAACGGGTGTTGCCGCAACATCATATGTAATCGGTGCCGATAAATTCAGTTTTGCTCTTTTTGTTGTAATGGGGCTTGTAATGGGGCTTATGGGCGACATATGGCTTGACCTCAAATGGGTTTACCCCGAAGCAAACGATACATACACATTCGCAGGCTTCGGCTCATTTATGATAGGTCATTTCTTCTATATTGCCGGTCTGTTTATCCATTATGCAGACTTCTCAAAGCCTCTCTATATTGTGATTCCTACTGTTATTGCGCTTCTTCTCGGTGGCGGTGTTGTTATCCTTGAAAAGCCTATGAAGATGGTTTACGGCAAATTCAAGGCAATCACAGGCGTTTACGGCTTTGTTTTAGGCTTTATGACATTCCTTTCAGGCTCACTTGCACTTATGAATAATTTCAAGGTTATGACACTCAACTTTATGTTTGTCGGCGGTGTGCTTTTCCTTCTCTCAGACCTTATTCTTTCAGGTACATATTTTGGCGAAGGCAAGAGAAGACCTGTTGATATCGTTACAAACCACGTGTCATATTATGCCGCACAGTTTGTTATTGCAAGTGCGATAATGTTTATTTAAACAATAATTTGCCGAAAAAATTCCAAAAAAATTAAATCATTTTGCAACACTTTACTGTTTTTTACACTCTAATAGATGAAGGGAGCGTGACACGGATGAAAAACGAGCTCACAAAACTCATCAGGGAGGCTCAGACGGGCAACAGCAAGGCGTTTGCAACAGTTTACAGCTTCTATGCAGACGACTTGTATCGCTTTGCACTCTGGTATACCGGTAAGAGTGCAGATGCCGAAGACGCAGTGCAGGAGGCTGTTTTAATTGCCTTCAAAAACATTGCAAAGCTTAAAAAACCGTCTTCGTTCAAATCCTGGATGTTCAAAATTCTTTCAAATGAATGCAAAACAAGGCTTATTAATCCCGCAGACAGGCTTTGTGTTGTGTCCGTTGATGAAATCAGAGAAACAGACTGTGATTTGGCAGAGGCTGATTTTACTGTGTCTGCAGAGCTTAAAGAGGCTCTTGATTCACTTCCTCCCGAAGAGAAGCAGATTGTTCTTCTGAGTGTTATAGGACGCTATAAAAGTAATGAAATTGCCGAAATTCTTGATATGAAATCAGGTTCCGTGCGTTCAAAACTTTCTCGTTCCCTTGATAAATTGCGGGATATTTTGCAGTGAGGTGAGAGATAATGAAAAACTTTGAAAAAGAACTTGAAAACAAACTTATGAATGAAGAGATTACTCTTCCCGAATCACTGTCTGCGGAAAATATTGAAAAACTCATAAACGAAAAAGGCGGAATTGTTTCGCCTAAAAGAATTGTTGCATTCCCCGGAAAGAAAATTGCTCAGTGGGTGTCTGCGGCGGCAATATTTGTAATTCTTATCGGGGTGACGGCTGTTATCGGTCTTGATATGATTCCCGTTCAAAAGGAAACTCAGAATCTCAATGATACCGAGCAACAGGAAATTATAGAAAATCATGCGGCATCATCAGATTACTCTGTGCTTCATAAAACTGTTCTTAACTATTATAAAGATATCTATAATAACACTTACTATGCTCAGTCTGATTCTGACGGCATATTCAACGGCTTTTTCGATAATTTCGGTGCAAAAAATGAAGCTGCTATGGATATGGCTGTTAATAATTCTGTCAGTATGGGGACTTCAAGCAGTGCGCCGACAGATTCACCCTCGGCAGAAGGTTCCGTTTCAGAGGAAGCAGAGCATTCAACGACCAATACTCAGGTTCAGGGTGTTGACGAAGCCGATATCGTAAAAACAGACGGAAAATATATTTATTATTACGCCGATAACACAATAAAAATCGTTGAAACCGATGCTGATGCAAAGATGAAGAAAGTCAGTGAGATCGAACTTGAAGGTTATGTTGATTTCACGGCAAATCCGTCTGAAATGTTCCTTTATAACGATACACTTGTTGTTATCCTTAAAGAAACTTCCGAATATCAGCCCGTGACATACAACAACTCATTCGGTGCTGTGGGTGACTGCTGTTGTATTGCTCTGAAAACCGATACAATAGTAAAATGTTTTGATATTTCGGATAAAACAGAACCCAAGGAATCATTTACCCATAAAATTACGGGCGATTATGTTTCATCACGAATCACAGACGGTAAGCTCATTGCCGTTGCAAGATTTTCAATACCTTATAATTCCGTTCAGGCTGACGATTTTGAAGGTGCCTGTGAGGTTGTGAAGGATGTTTGTGTTCCCGAATACTCATTTGCAAACGGTGAAATGAAGAAAATCCCTGCAGAGAGAATTAAGGTCTTTGATGAAAAAAATCCCGAAACATTTATTGTAACATCCGTTGTGAATCTTGATTCCGAAAAATCAGAACCCAAGGTCAATGCTTTGCTCGGCGGTGCAGAGGAAATCTACTGCACTAAAGAGGAAATCTTCGTTGCCGAAACTCTGTATTCAACATGGACTCAGAGCGGGGAAGAAGTTGTATCGGATACACTCGGAAACAAAAACGAAATGGCTACCCGTATTCATAAAATGGAAATTACTGATGACGGTGTGAATTATTCCGCCTCCGTAACAGTATGCGGAAACTTCATCAATCAGTTTTCCATGGATAAGCACGGTGATTATTTTAGAATTGCCACAAACGGTATGAACTGGAAAAACAAAAAGACTGAAACAATGGTCTATGTCGTTGATAAGGATATGAAAATTGTCGGTTTCCTCGGCGGTATTGCTCCCGAAGAACAGATGAAATCTGCAAGATTCATGGGCGAAGCTCTTTATCTTGTAACATTCATGCAGACCGATCCGCTCTTTATTGTTGACCTTTCCGACCCCGTAAATCCCGAAATAAAGGGTGAACTCAAAATTCCCGGCTTCTCAACTTATCTTCATCCTGCTGGTGAAGGACTGCTTATAGGTGTCGGTGAAGGCGGAACAATGACGGGTACTGACGGTACTGCAAAGATTTCACTCTTTGATGTGTCTGACCCCTACAATCCGAAAGAACTTGATAATTATTCAACAGGCACCATGGCGACATTTACAGGTAATCATAAGGAATTTGTAACGGTTGATGAAAACACATTTGCAGTTATTCTTTATTACGATTATTCATTCGGCAAGGCTGTTGTTTTCAGCATAACCGACGGCGGAATCGTGATTGATGATATATATAACGGAAAATCAGGTGCAACATACGGAAAAACAAGAGCTGTTTTCATTGGTGAGAATGTGTATGTTGTAAATAACAGCGGAATTATGTCATACAAGACAGGGGAAGAAATGTTTGTTGATATGATAGATTTCTGGTAGGAGTGATTAGTTATGAAAAAGAAGATTCTTATTGCTCTGAGTATCATTCTGTGCGTTATCGTAATCGGTGTTTTTGTTCTTGCAGGCAGAGGTTATTCACCCTCAGTCGGTCTGTTCCTCAGAACCGATAACGGTGATATGATAATTCTCGATAACTCACCGATTGTGATGTCTGCCCGTACAGGTAATGACGATATGTTTGCAGAATATAAGTCAGGCGATAAGATTTTTGTTATCCACGACGGTATACAGGAATCTTACCCCGGAGGTACAGGAGTATATTTTTCTATAAAACTTGCAGACGGACTGGAATCTGATATTCCCGAAGATGTTATAACTCAGCTTATCGGATTGGGGTGGCTTGACTGATGAAAAAGTGTGTAAAAATTATTATTGCTGTCTTTGCTGTTATCGTGGTTTTATGGGCAGGAATGCTCTTAACCGACACGGTGAAAAGTCAGAACTTTCAAGAGCCGATTTTTGCAAAAGAAATAAGAGTTGAAGCCGATAATGATACTATTGTATATCAGGGTATCGGATATACGGTAAAAAGAATGTTTTTTGAAAATCAGAACGGGGAAAACTTCTGTGGTTGTAGTGAAGTGTATCTTTTCGGTAAGCCTTTTGCGGCGGTAATAACATAAAATTACAGGACTGCTTCGGCAGTCCTGTTTTTGATAAACAATAATGAATAATTACGGAAGCTCTTGCGGGCTTGGAATTTGTCAAATAAAAAGGACGCCCTTGAGGCGTCCTTCGTCTGTTTAGAATTTATTCTTTCACAAATCTTACATTCACAAGCTCGAAGCCGTGAAGTGTAAGTGCTGAATCTGCCTTATCGGAAATATTTTCTTCCATAATGTTCACAAATTCAGCCATCTTGTAACCCTTGATTGCAACTGTTGCAGTCTGTTCGGAATCTGAACAGTTGTAAAAACGGGCAATAAGTCCGTTGCCGTCTTCGGGAGCCTTGATTGTTTCAAGAATGATGTTGTCATTGTCTGTTGAGTAGCAGCTGCCTTCGCCGTTTCCACCGTTACCTTCTGTGATAACAAGAGGATTGTTGACAAAGTATGCTCTCTTGTATGTTTCCTTGCCGACTTTACCAGCGTGAGGCATTACAGCCCAGTTGACTTCGTGGTGTCCCTGATCAACAACTTTACCGGGGCCGCCCTGAGGTGAACGGATGAGGTCGAGGTCGATTACACCGAACTTGCAACGGTAGCCGTACTTTGAGTCATTGATGAATGAAAGACCCATATCGTTTTCTGAAAGGTCAACGAACTTCTGAGCTGAAACTTCAAACTGAGCAAGCTCCCATGAATCGTTTTCTGTAACCTTTCTCTTGAGGTGACCGAACTGAATGTTGAATGATGCTTCGTCTGTTGCAACGTTTGTGGGCAGTGCCATACGGAGCATAGCAACTGTGTCATTCATTTCGATTTCCATTTTACCGTAGAGAGTGTTGTCACCGTCAAGAATCCAGTAATACTGAGTGATTTCTGTATTCTTGATTTTATATGTTGCCTTAGCACTTGCCTTTGCACCGTCTGTGTCTGTTTCGAAAGCAATACATACAGCATCTTTCTTTGTGTGGATGTAGTCTGCTCTGCAGTCTGTCATATCCCAGCAGTCGCCGTAGTCATCATACATTGAGAATACAAAGCCCTTTGAATCTGCAGGCATGAATTCACGTCCGAGTGCTTTATCGAAAATTGATGAAACGTAGCCGTCTTTGAACTGAACTTTAATCTTATCGTTTTCGATTGTGTGGTAATCTGAATAAGCTTTGAATTCCTGAGTCTTGTTCTTGATTTCTGTTGCACCGAAAGCGGGTACGGAAACGTCATACCATGTCTTGCCGAGCTTTATCTTTGTGTCGTAATCGAATGCATTGAGATTGACAGCAGAATTCTTCTTGTAAAGTGAATTGAGAAGATCCTGAGTTGCATAAGTGAGTTTGTTGTGCATTGCCTTGTAACGGGGTACGCATTCCTCGTAAACTCTGTTTATTGATGAACCGGGAAGAATGTCGTGGAACTGATAAAGAAGAACTTCTTTCCACATCTCGTCGATTTCTTCCTTTGCGATGGGAAGCGCAAAACCTGCATCCTTTGCCATTTCAGCAACTATTTCATAGTTACGAAGGGCAAATTCGCATTTTCTGTTGTATTTCTTGTTGTCACTTCTTGTTGTATATGTACCCTGATGTCTTTCAAGGTAAAGTTCGCCTTCAAAAGTGGGGTATGGAGTCACACCGTCGTCGAAATCGTTGAAGAAGTCCATAGCCTTTGCGAATTTGACCTTAGGCATACTGCGGAGGCTTTCAAATCTTCTTCCTCTTTCGATGTGTTCAAAACCGGGACCTGCACCGCCGTCACCGATACCGTAGAGCATCATTGACTTGTTTGAAATGGGTCTTTCAACATATCTCTTTTCGCCTTTTGTCATATGACCTGCATAACAGGGTGAGTTGTATGTGTTTTCGGGGAGCATATGTGTAAGAACTGTTGAACCGTCGAGACCTTTCCAGTAGAAAGAATGATAGGGGAAGTCATTGTAGATGCTCCAGCTCATTTTCTGTGTAAGGAAGTAGGGGACATCTGCAAGCTTCATAACCTGAGGCACACAAGCTGAGTAACCGAAGCTGTCGGGTACCCAGAAAATCTTCATATCAAGGCCGAATTCATCACGGTAGAACTTCTTGCCGTAGAAGAACTGACGTACAAGGCTTTCAGGGCCAATAAGGTTTGAATCGGGCTCGACCCATGTTGCACCCTGAACATCCCATTTGCCTTCTGCTACAAGGTCTTTTACCTTTGCATAAACTTTAGGGTATCTGTCCTTTACCCATGAATAAAGCTGAGCCTGTGATGCGCCGAAAACGTAACCGGGGTACATTTCGGTGTTCATAATCTGTGTTGAGAAAGTTCTGCCACCTTTACGGTAGCTTTCTCTGATGGGCCAGAGCCATGCAAGGTCAAGATGAGCATGACCTACTGCATAATAGGTAAAATCTGATTCTGATTTCTGTGAAAGAACAGGTTCAAGCACTTTTCTCTTTTCAAGAGCCTCTGCATCTGTCAGATAATCGCATTTGATTTCATTGAGAGCTGCTCTGATTTCTGCATTGAATTCCTCATCTTCGCCGTAATCAAGAACGCCGAGAAGAACGTGAACGTCATAAGCAAGATCACGGATGTTTGCATTCTTCTTTGCGGCATAAAGCTCGTGGAAACGTGATTCTCTTCTGCTGTTGCCGAAAAGGTCGTTTGCAGCACCGTCAATCCAGAAATCGAAACAATCGCCGTCAAGAAGTGCTTCCGTAACGGGAACGATTCTCTTCATAGGCTCGCCGAGACTTCTGTCTGCATCTGATGAAACGCATGTGATAGCCTGAATTTCGTTGCCGAATCTGTCATATACAAGACCTTCACCGCCACAGTCAACAATAACTGTGTCACAGCCTTCGGGGCGTTTGCCTGTGATGTGGAACCACGCACAGTCAAAGACGTTTTCACACCATTTTCCACCGATTTTAACGGGGAATTTATCACCCTTGTAACGGTCTTCAAAGCTTAAGGGTTCAAGTGAATAATAACCTGTGCCGTTAAGCGGAGAAATAACACGGTATGCTAAATCGAAAAGCAGGTCTGAGAAATTTTCAAAGCTCTGTCTTTCGGGACAATCAAATTTTTGTCTGAAATTAAAAGTCATCTGTATCACCTCATAGTTTGATTTTAATTCTATTATAACAAAAATGATAAGCATGTCAATAAATTATTTTATTTATTTGTATATATTTTACATATTACGGGTAAAATAAAGTAAAACACTCTGAAAGGATGAATAAAATGGTTGAACAGGATACAATAAAGCTTCTGCGTGAATGTGATGCGGGGGTAAAAATGGGTACGGCATCAATTGATGATGTTATTGAGTATGTTGCTTCGGATATTCTCAGAAAATATCTCAGTGAATGCAAAATTGAACACGAAAAGCTCAATACGGAAATTCAGGCTCAGCTTGACAAATACCACGACGACGGCAAGGACCCCAATCCTATGGCAAATGCTATGTCCTGGATAAAGACAAATGTAAAACTTGCGATGAAGGAATCCGACCACACAATTGCCGACCTTATGACAGACGGTTGCAATATGGGAGTAAAGTCACTCAATATGTATCTCAATAAATATAAAGCCGCTGACGAAGTTTCAAAGGATATCTGTAAAAGACTTATCAATCTTGAAGAGAAACTGGCAATTGATATAAGGGGATTTCTTTAATAAAAAAACTCACAGATTTGCGTGAACTGCCCCAAATTGTACGGACAGCACAAAAACACCCCTATGGTGTTAAATATTAAATTTTAAGCAACAAACTGATTTCGTTTTTCAAGCGGAGTCAGTTTTGTTTTTAATTGAATTCTTTCGTTGTTGTAAAAGTGGATATATTGACCTATGAGGAGGCGAGCCTCCTCATAGGTTCGCAATTTCGTTCGGTATATACATTCTGTTTTCAGAATTGAAAAGAAATTTTCAGCCATTGCATTATCATACGGATTTCCACGTCTTGACATTGAAGGCGTTATGCCGTAAGATTGTGTTAGGTTAAAATATGCTTGCGATGTATATTGAAACCCTTGGTCTCTGTGGAGTTGCAGCTCTGCGGTGACTTTTTCTTTTCTCTTGGCTGATCTGATTGTACTCAATACAAGATTTACGTTTTGTTCTG
>JAFYVE010000054.1 GCA_017549285.1 Clostridia bacterium | reverse complement strand
AAGGTGGAGGTAGCGAGTTCGAGCCTCGTCATCCGCTCCATTTTTTTTTAATTAAATATGGCGCTATAGCCAAGTGGTAAGGCACGAGTCTGCAAAACTCTGATCCCCCGGTTCAAATCCGGGTGGCGCCTCCAAAAAACAAAAGACACGCAATAGCGTGTCTTTTGTTTTTAACTAAATCCGTCTTTGACGGGATAAATTCATCTTCGATGAATGAAATCACTTTGTGATGAAATCCGACTTCGTCGGGATGCAGACGGATTTAATTTCATCTGCGCAGCAGATTTCATCCGAGCTTTGCGAGGATTTCATCGTGAGCAAAGCGAACGATTTCATTAAATAAAATTTGCTTTCCTGCGGAATTGATGATATACAAGGCTCCGCCTTGATTGTCGCCCTTCGGCAAACGGATTGATTTTCCTCGATTGTAATTTTATATCAGGTGTGATATAATTATTTCGATTAATAAGAGTTTGAAGGTGCAGTATGAAATATTTTATTTTTAATAATCAACGTGATGGTAGCAGTTATCACGAATTTTATAAAGGTAAGTGGGATGAAAAAACTTTTTGGAAATCTGACTCGATCTTATTACACGATGATTATTTGTTTGATAATGGTTTTGTCGATGCAATTATTGACATTATCCCTACTTATGATCCGTTTGGTGTAACGGAAATAACTGCTGACGAATGGAAGAAAATCGGTAACTTAATTTTGACAAAAGATGAAAAATCACAAGAGATATATTTTGAATCTAACGAATGGCTTGAAGATGTGTTTAAGAAATATAATTGTTTTACTATATTAGGAATTTAATAAATTCCAATTTATTGAACTGCGGTTCTAAAATGAGACGTACTGCCAAAAAATTCGACAAGTTTCGACTTGTCGAATTTTTTTATCCATTGCGAAAGCAATGGCATATCATCAACGATAGCATCGCTGTTGTTGTATCTCATCAGTCCGTCAGGACTGTATATCATCACGCTTTAGCGTGTATCAAAAAGCTTTCGCAATGATGATATACAAAACTTTGTTTTGATGATATGCAATTCCTTACGGAATTGATGATATACAAGGCTCCGCCTTGCATTTTTCGCTTCGTGCAAACGGATTTATTTTTTTGTTTTTGACAAAAATTTTTTCGAAAATATTTACAAATCAAATATTTTTTGTTACAATGATAAAAAAGAAAAAACGGAAGGTTGACAGTCTTTATGAAGTTTGCGACAATCTATCAGACAGGCAGACAGACAGAGATAACTCTGCCTATTTCCGTGCGTTTAATATTTGGTAAATAACCGTTCAGACTCACTGTTCAGTGTGGGTTTGGGCGTTTTTTTATATGTAAATTTTATCCCTGAAAGGAGAAATAAAACAATGAAAAAAGCATTATCAATTATCCTTGCAATCTTAATGATTGTAACAACAATTCCCTTTGCCTTTGCGGCAGAGGAAATGACAGTTTTAACTGAGTTCTGTATATATGAAGATGATTATAGTTATCCCGGAGGATGGAGTAATGATAATGAAGAAAACTACCATCTCGGTATTCAGGATGAAGGTAAAACTGCTTGGGAAGAAGGCGATGAACTCTTAATTATCTTCGATGAATATGATACTGATACATGGAAAAGAATCAACACTCAAACAGCTCTTCTGAGATACGAAAATGAACAGTTTAATGGAAACATCTCGTTTGTTTATGATGAGAATTCATATATTAAAACTTATGGATGCATAGGTAAAGGTGGCGGAACAGACGAATATTTAGAAATACATTGTGAAATTATTGATAATGTTCTTTATATAGTATTCCCCGCTTCGCGTGTTCACTATTCCCGTCTGAGAATAGTAGGTGAAGCTAATACTTCTTATGACGTGACAGTAGACGGATTTTTTACTGCTGATAACTTCGAGAAACCAATTACACAGAATTATACTCTTACTACTGACAATAACGGCAATGCTTATCTTTATGGCATATTCAATGAGGGCGCCATTCTCTCAGTAAATGGAGTGGCTTGCACTCTCGATTATCGCAATGGAACTGTGTCAGAAAAAAGTTATGCAGTCTGTGCTGTTCATAACTTTAGTGATGGTTGTTGTACTGAGTGTTATGTTAAGTGTGCTCATGCAAACTGTTCAAATTCAGTTTGTAATGACTGCGGATACATTTGTCTCCATTCAGACACAATTGTTCAGGTAGATGCAAAGGCTCCTACTTGCACACAAGTAGGTAATGAAGCATATGAATACTGCACAGCTTGTGATTACTCAACATATGAAGAAATTCCTGCAAGTACTCACATTGATGCAAATTGCGACTATAAGTGTGATTACAACTGCGGTTACGTATATGAAACACTCGATTTCAGCGATGCAAAGGTGCTTACATCCGTTGGCGGTGCACTTTACATTGACGGTGTTGAAGCTGAATCAAACTCAAGTAAATCACAGTCCAGAATTTATGAAGGTAAGTATATACTTGAAGGTGACATTGAAACTTCCAGATATATATGGATATTGGGCGACACTACTCTTGACCTTAACGGCTACACATGGAATCTGGCCGATAAATATATTATCGCAGATATGCCTTTGTCAGTTTATGATACTTCAGAGGCTGAAACAGGTAAAATTACTTCAAATTATAGCGGGCCAACAATCTATAATCAAGATGGAGTTTTTAGTCTTTACGGTGGCACTATAGAAAGTACATCAAATTCTCCGGTTATAAAAGTGGTAACTGCAAATCTTTACGCAGGAAAAATTAAAGGCAATTCTTATGCTATTTCTTGTAATTTGGGTGATGATGTAACAATCAATATTGATGACACAGTGCTTGAAATAAGCGAAAAGAAAGCTGATTTTTATGTGCATTTTTCTTCTTACGATAGAGCAATAGGCTTTATTGATGTAACTGACTATAAAGGTGACTCTTTGACTGCGAGAGTAGACCTTTACAATACTATAGGAAAGATAACAGTATTCAAGGGTATCAAAAATGCTCAGGATGCTGAAAAATATCAGATAACTGATGTTGTTTGTGATGAATATTATGACTTATTCTGGGAAAAAACAGAATATGATGAAGCAACAGGGGAAAAGAGCATTTATACAGCAAAAAGGGCATTCACTCAGCAGCCTACTGTTGATAACAACTATACAGTTGATTTTAATAATTATCCGGCTACATTCCAGTGGTATGAAGTTGAAGAAGAAAATTTAGGTACTTATGAAGTTGCTTCCGAGGGTAAAATATTTACCTATGATTTCAAAGCAGGGGACATTCTTAATATTTTTATAAATTCAGAGTTTGAATATATTGATTTTAAAATAGGCAATGAATATTTTATGCTTGAAAACGGTGATTCATTTGTATCTGCGGCGTTTAACGAGGATAAAACAGTTGATGTATGTTTATCTTACCTTAGTCCAGGAAACCCTGTTGAAATTGAATTTACAGTATTAAAAGGTACAAAGCTTGACGGTGAAACAGAAAAAACATTACAGAATGCTGAATGCGGTAAATCATATTGTTGTAAAGCAACTGTAGGAGAAAACGTTTATGTTTCTGATAGTGTTGTGGGACACAGCCTTGTTTCAGTTGACGCTCAGGCTCCCACTTGTACAGAAATCGGTTGGGATGCTTACGAATACTGCACAGATTGCGACTACACAACATATGTAGAAATCCCTGTTGATAATGATGCACACACAGATGCAAATTGTGACTATAAGTGTGATTACAACTGCGGTTACGTATATGAAACACTCGATTTCAGTGATGCAAAGGTGCTTACCTCCATCGACGGTGTTCTTTACATTGACGGTGTTGAAGCTGAAACAAACTCAAGTAAATCACAGTCCAGAATTTATGAGGGTAAGTATATACTTGAAGGTGACATTGAAACTTCCAGATATATATGGATATTTGGCGACACTACTCTTGACCTTAACGGTTATACATGGAATCTGACAGATAAATATATTAATGTAAATGCTCCGTTATCAGTTTATGATACTTCAGAGGCTGAAACAGGCAAAATTACTTCTGGTTCCAGCAGTCTAACCATCAATATAAATGATGTTGCGGCAGGTTTCAACCTTTATGGTGGCACCATAGAAAACACTTCGATTTCCAGTCGTTGTGCTTTAGATGTTACATGGGCGGATGTAAATCTTTATGCTGGTAAGATTAAAAGTAATTCTTCTGCAATTAACTTAAATGCTGGTCAAGCTATAACAATTAATATCGATGGTACAGTGATTGAATCAGGCGATGGTTATGCTGATGTTCGTTTGGAATTAGGCTCTGGTATAGGTATAACAAAAGGTGTAGTTGATGTAACCGACTATAATGGTGCCTCTTTGACTGCATGTGTAAGCCTTTACGATACTGTAGGAAAGATAACAGTATTCAAGGGTATCAAAAATGCTCAGGACGCTGAAAAATATCAGATAATTGATGTTGTTTGTGATAAATATTACGACACATACTGGGAAAAAACAGAATATGATGAGGCAACAGGTGAAAAGAGCATTTATACAGCAAATAATGCATTCACTCAGCAGCCTTCTGCAGATAATAATTTTACAGTAGATTTTAATAATCCTGCTGCTACATTCCAGTGGTATGAAGTGGAAGAAAAAAATCTTGGCACATATATCGTAGAACGATTCAATCCTTTATTTTCATATGACTTCAAAGCAGGTGATGTTCTTAAAGTTTCAACAGATTCAGAGTTTGAGCTTGTAGTTATAGAAGCAGGTAATGAATATATTGAATTGATGGAAAATGAAAAGACAGCGATAACAACATTTGATGCTGATACAACTATTGATTGCTTTGCAATTTTGGTTTATGCGGATAATCCTGTTGAAGTTAATTTTACAGTATTCAAAGAAACAAAGCTTGACGGTGAAACAGAAAAAACATTACAGAATGCTGAATGCGGAAAATCATATTATTGTAAAGCAGCTGTAGGTGAGAAAGTTTATGCTTCTGATAGTGTTGTGGGACACAGCCTTGTTTCAGTTGACGCTCAGGCTCCCACTTGTACAGAAATCGGTTGGGATGCTTATGAGTATTGCACAGCTTGTAATTACACAACTTATGTTGAAATTCCCGAAAACGGTCACACACCTCTTGAAGCAGTAAAAGAAAACGAAGTTGCTTCCAAGTGTGGTGTTGCAGGCTCATACGACCTTGTAGTTTACTGTGATGATTGCGGTGCAGAGCTTGACAGAGATACAAAGACAGTTGATGCTCTCACTCACACAGATGCAGACGGTGATTACATCTGCGATAACGGTTGCGGACACGAATTTGAAAAGCCTGCTCCCGAAGAACCCACACCCGACACACCTGACGAACCCGAAGATGAAACTTGTGCAGATTGCGGAAAGGTACATACAAACTTCTTCTCTGAAATCATCTGTTTCTTCACAAGAATATTCAATTTTATCAAAAATCTTTTTGCATAACTATTTACCGCCGGGGAGAAATCCTCGGCGGTTGTCATATTCGCAGGTTTTTCACTCCGATTGATTTAAAATATGCACGGATTGTATTTTTCTGTCGGGTATGTTATAATTATCCGGAAAACAAGATTCTGACAAAACGGAGATATTATGAACAGGATTATTGAAATAACAGACTTTTCGGCACCTGAGCTTGATATTTACGCACGGCTTTCCGAGGGACAGCTTTTAAACAGAAGAAATCCCGGAAATGCTATGCTTATTGCGGAAAGTCCGAAGGTTATTGAAAGAGCACTTGATGCAGGATATGAACCTGTGTCGTGTCTTATTGAAAAAAGGCATATTGAAGGGGAAGGGAAGCCGGTACTTGAAAGAATTCCCGATGTTCCTGTTTACTGTGCCGAATCGGAAGTTCTTTCTCAGCTCACGGGGTTTAATCTTACAAGAGGTATGCTGTGTGCGATGAAAAGAAAGCCACTCCCCGATGTAAGAGAACTTTGTAGCGATAAAAATCGTATTGTTGTTCTTGATAAAGTTATGAATCCGACCAATGTCGGTGCAATAATCCGTTCTGCTGCGGCGCTGGGAATGGATGCTGTTGTTCTTACTCCCGGATGCTCTGACCCGTTGTACAGACGTGCCGCAAGGGTCAGTATGGGTACCGTGTTTCAGATTGATTGGACGTATCTGCAGGAAGACAGTCTTGATGAAATAAAGAAACTCGGCTTCAAAACGGTTGCGATGGCGCTTAAAGATAATTCTCTTGCTGTTGATGACCCCTTACTGACAGCCGAAGAGAAACTTGCTGTTGTTATGGGTACAGAGGGCGACGGTCTTTCCGATAAAACTATATCTGATTGTGATTATACGGTGAAAATACCGATGTATCACGGTGTTGATTCACTCAATGTTGCCGCTGCTTCTGCTGTTGCTTTCTATCAGCTCGGTAAGAAAATATAAAAAAAATTATTGCATCGGAGGAAATAAAATGAGTCTGAGTATGCTTCATTGTGAAGGCGAAAAAATTATCAATGCCGAGGGAAAGCAGATATTTTTAAGGGGAACTAATCTCGGCGGTTGGCTCCTTGATGAATTATGGATGGGTTTTTTCAAGGGCGGAGAAGCTCAATGGGATATTGTAACAGCTCTCGAAAATCGTTTCGGCAAGGTTGAAGCCGACCGTCTCATAAAGCTCCGTGAGGATAATTATATCACAACAAAAGACCTTGATTATCTGCAGTCACTCGGTTTTACCTGTCTTCGTGTACCATTCTGGTACAGAAATTTTCAGACAGATGATAACGGTACATGGAAGCGTAAGGAAAACGGAGAAATTGATTTTTCACGCCTTGATTGGGTTGTTGAGGAATGCGGAAAAAGAGGAATGTACGTAATTCTTGATATGCACGGTGTCCCGGGACATCAGAGTATTGCCCATCATTCCTGCCGTGTGAATCATTGTAAGCTTTATGATGAAACAGAAGAGGGCGCTCATTTCCGTGCTCTTGCCTGTGAAATGTGGAGCGAAATTGCCCGTCACTTTGCGGGAAACGGTACTGTTGCCGCTTATGACCTTATGAATGAGCCTATGTGCGATTACGAGGATGAAGATAAGGTAAACAGTAAGTATCACGATGTTTATTCCATGCTTTACGATGCTGTCAGAGCAGTTGACCCTGACCATATTATTACCCTTGAAGGCATCTGGACACCTGATGACCTTCCGCATCCTGATGAAAGAGGATGGGAAAATGTTATGTATCAGTATCATCTTTATGATGATTCGGATGAGAGCTTCAGAGATGTTACAGAGCATAATGCAAGACGTAATTTCAATGTCCCTGTGCTTGCGGGTGAGTTTTCTCCCTGCAGAGGCACGGCAAAGTGGGAATATATACTGAAGCTTTTCAATGACTGCTCATATAACTGGCAGACATGGACTTATAAAGGTCATTGCCCGAAGGGACACAGTACAGATTGGTTTATGATGGGCTGTGATGATGAAGACCTTGTTGTTGATATAAACAACGATTCAATTAAGGAGATTGAGCGTAAATGGTCAGCTGTCAGAACGGAAAACTGCTGTAAGCCGATGAATGACCACGCTCTGCTTTCGGAATATGCAAAAGCATAAACTTTTATTGAAACATCAATTTTTTATGATTAAAAATCCTGAACGGAAGACGTATATTATTCCGTCAGAAAAATTTAAAGATATTGTAAAATTATATCAGCTGTGATATTATTAAATAAAAAACGGAGATGAAGATACAATGAAAAAGGTAGTCCTGACAAAGTCAAAAAAAGTGTTCCTTATTATTCTTGCTGTTCTTGTTCTTCAGTTCGTTGCAGGTATAGTTTTTTTTGAGCTTGACCCGAAAAATGAAAACATAAATTATAAACCTGCAAATTCACAGAGTGAAACAGATACCACAATCAGATTCAATTCTGACGGCAAACTTAAGATATTGCATGTTGCTGATACACATCTTAATTATGACAAGCATTTTGATGCATCAGTATGGGTAATTGCCGAAGCCTGCGATGTGGAAAAGCCCGACCTTGTAGTACTTACGGGTGACAATACACATCCTGATGATGATCCCGAAAAAACAAAAAATCTGATTAATGCTCTGATGAACATTTTTGAATCAAGAAAGATTCCTGTTGCCGTGACTTTCGGTAATCACGATGCAGAGAAAGGCTCGATGACAAGAGCAGACATTATGGAGTATTATAAAACTTTCTCCTGTGTAATAACTGCTGAGGATGCTGATGCTTTCCATAACTGTGCAACATTCAATATTCCTGTTCTTGCATCTGACAGCGACAATGTCAATTTCAATATCTGGGTATTTGACTCGGGGGATTATGACGAAGATGAGCCGAGACATTATGACCGTGTGCGTACCGAACAGATAGAGTGGTACAAGGAAACATCAGCAAAGCTCAGGGAAGAAAACGGCGGTCAGGCAGTAAATTCTGTTGTTTTTCAGCATATAATTGTTCCCGAAATTTATGATGTTCTTAAAAAGCTTGATTCAAAACAGCCCTATGCAGTTAAGCGTATTTACAACGAAGAGGAAATTTATGCGTTTGACGAGAATCAGACAAACTACGGCACACTCAATGAAAAGCCTTGTCCCGGTTATTATAACGACGGTCAGTTTGATGCACTTGTTGAAAACGGTGATGTGCTTGCAATGTTTACGGGTCACGACCATACAAATGCATTCGGTGTAAGAAATCAGAATATTGATATTTACACTTCTCCCATGACCCGTTACAAAGGATTGGCTTATACAACTCAGTACGGCTACCGTGTGGTTGAGATTGATGAAAATGATACATCAACCTATAAGACAAGAGTTGAACGTCTTTATGATGTTTTTGATTTCAGTTACATAAAAACTGCAAAAGATAACGGTGATAAGTATTCGGCAAGACTCGCTTTTGAGCTTGCGGTAAAGGGTTGTGTTCAGGAAGGTTATCTGAAACTTTATCAATCCGTTGTTGAGCTTCTTACAGGCAGACAGGTTACATATCCTCACGGATAGAACAATAAATCTCGATTTTTGAATTATGGTTCAGAATTGAGATATGTTGAAAAAATTCCAGGTTTTCGGACTTGGAATTTTTTTATTCAAGCCGTACGGTTTTTATATAATTGAATGTATAAACTGTATTTGTCGGAAAAAGTATTCTGATATCATCACACAGGTATCAATTTTTGTTTATTTGACTTTTTATTATGGGTTTGTTATATTCAAGGTGTAAAGTCAATAAAAACTCTTGACTTTTACCTAAGGTAAAAATGTAAAATATTCTTTGTAAAGGGGGAATAACCGTGAAAATTAAAGATGTTATCACTAAAACAGGTCTTACAGACCGTGCAATAAGACTTTATATTGAAAAAGACCTTATAAAACCTGAATATGATGAAAACTATAATGGCAGAAAAAGTATAGTTTTTTCTGAAAAAGATGTTGAACAACTTGAAAATATTGCCTTGCTTCGTAAAGCTGATTTCTCAATTCCGGAAATCAAAGCCTTGCAGGAGGGCGGTGAAACAGCACAAGCAACCATAAAGGAATATGTAAACAGATTAAATGAAAAAATTCAGTACAGCAATGAAATAATTGAAAAAATCAGTACACTTGTGAATGAAGAAAATATCACAATTGAAATAATATGTGAAAAACTATCAAGCAATCTGGAAAATGAAAAAGTTCCGGCAGAAGATATGGAGCTAACCCCAAAGGAACAAAAAGAAAAAACAGTTTTTACCGTGATTTCTGTTATCGGTATGGTGTTGTCCGGTGTTGCAGTTCTTCTTGCTTTTGTGTTTGTTTCAGTTTACTTCAGATTTCCCGCATACAGACAATTTGAAATAAATTCGGAAGAACCGTTGATTGAAACTTTTTTCTCGTTGTTATTTGTTCTTTTTTCTGAATATTCCTGTCTTGTTCTGTTTGCATTGAGTTTATTTGTTTTTGTTATTTATAAAAAAAATATAAGGATCGGGAAAAAGAAAGATAAGAAAAAAGTTATTGCCGTTATTTTTGTTATTATATTTGCAATATCATTGTTGATATCTCCATTAACGGTTACAATGCAGACTATCAGTTTTGAATCCAGAACAGAAAATCCGGATAATTATTTAAAAATAGATTATGGTGTCGGTATAAATGATACGGAAGATCTCTGTATTTTTCCCCGTTCAGTTCCGTTGGATGCCGAAAGTGAATTTCGTAACATAGGAGCAAGGTATTCTGATACAACAAAATATTATTACAGATATTCGCCGGATATATGGGGACATGTTCAGGATATTTATGCTGAATGGAAATTGGTTTTGCATAATTATGAAAATGAAAAAGAAAGAGTTTTAAGTCTTGACGGAATAGTGAGAGAAGATGAAAAAGGGGATTGGAAGATAGTTTATTTTTGTGAAGAGATTGATAAAGACTCTGATTCTGATTTTTGTGAATCTTATAAATATTTGTTCTTTGCATACAACGATAAGACGCAGACTGTCAGATATGTTTTTGCTGCAGGTGACGAACAAAATATAGGAACACCGTATTTTACAGATGTTGAATGGTAACAGAATATGTTTTTTTGATTTTCGATATGTTGACATAATACTGCTGATATTATAAAATAAAACCATATTATCAGGAAGGTGATTCTATTGAATATCAGATTAATCGGCTCGCCGAAGATTGTTATGACAAATACAGAAAGTCATCATGCATATTTTGCGTGGCCGACTGTTGCAAAGCTTCAGAACGGCAGAATATGTGTAGGAGCATCGGGTTACCGTGTTGAGCATATATGTCCTTTCGGTAAGGGTGTTCTTGCATTCAGTGACGATAACGGTGAAACATATTCAAAGCCCGTCCCTGTTTTTGACACGGTGCTTGATGACAGAGATGTGGGGTTATGTGTTTTCGGTAAAAGCGGTCTTATTGCCACAACATTTAATAATCCTCTTGAATTCCAGCGTGAAAATATGCCTCAGACTCAGGAATGTTTTGATTGTATAAATGCTATCACACCCGAAGAAGAGGCAGAGGCACTCGGAATCAGCTTCAGAATAAGTAATGACTGCGGTGAAACATTCGGCAGAATATATAAGTCGCCTGTATCTTCTCCTCACGGACCTACTGTGCTTAATGACGGTACTGTTTTATGGGTCGGCAGAAGACTCGGTATACATAACCATATCGAAGCCCATGTGATAAACACCGAAACGGGAGAAATGACTCTCAGAGGTGAAATGGGTATTTATAAATACGAAGAATTCAAGGATATTTTCTTCTATGAGCCTAATGCTTTACAGCTCCCCGACGGCAGGATTATCTGTCATCTGCGTGCAGAAAATGAAGATGAATCATTGTTCACTCTTTATCAGTCCGTGTCTGATGACAACGGTGTTACATGGAGCAAGCCTGTGCAGATTGTAAGAGATGACAGCGGTGCTCCCGCTTATATTTTCAGACATTCATCGGGTGTTCTGATTTCCACATTTTCTCACAGAAGCAAGCCTTACGGAATCTGGGCAGTTTTCAGCGAAGACAACGGTGAAACATGGAGCGATGAATTTGTTATTGCTGAGGGCAAAGATACCGACGATTTAGGTTATCCTTCAACAATTGAGCTTGATAACGGAGAGCTGATTACCGTATACTATACAAGAGAAAACGATTATGTGCCTGCTGTTATAATGCAGCAGAAATGGGCTTTTGATAAATAAAAAATAAGTTTTATATTGGATATCTGTCTGTTTGATGTTAATATAAATTTGGTGACGGATTCTCACTATATAATTTCTTGTTTTAAGGAGGAAAACCTATGTTTGAAAAAATTATTGCATTTTTTATGGCGATTATCAATTTCTTTATGGGACTTTTCGGGCTCGGAGGACAGAAATATGACTGTCAGACATTTTTTGATATGTCTTACGGCTCTCACGAAAGACAAGTTGTTGACCTGTTTATTCCCGATAATGTATCGGGTGACCTCGGACTTGTGCTTTTTATTCACGGCGGTGCATGGATAGCAGGCGACAAGGAAAGCTATACGGGCGGAATGGAATACGGCGCAACAAGCCTCGGTATAGCAACGGCATCCGTAAATTACCGTTATATTTCTGATGATGTTGATATTCTTGATATCCTTGATGATATTGATGCGGCACTTGCCGAAATAAAGAAAAAAGGCAATGAGGTCGGCGTAAACATCAATAAGGTGCTTCTTACCGGCGACAGTGCAGGCGGACATCTTTCTTTACTTTATGCTTATGCAAGAAAAGATACAGCTCCCGTTACTCCCGTTGCTGTTGTAAGTAACTCCGGTCCTACAGACCTCTATGACGATAATTTCTATCATAACAATGCCCTCGGCGATAAAGCTGTAATCAGCGATCTTATGTCAAAAGCCTGCGGTCAGAAGTTTACATATGAAACAAAGGAAAGTGCAAAAGATGCTCTCTACAGCGTTTCTCCCGTTTTTTACGTAAGTGCAGACTGCGTGCCTACCGTTATAAATCACGGCAATGCAGACACAATCGTGCCTTTCTCTAATGCACTTGCCCTTGATGAGCTTCTTGCACAGTACGGTGTTGAACACGTGCTCAATGTTTATGAGGGTGCAGACCATGACCTCGGCAAGGATGATGCCGCAAAGGAGAGAGCAGACGAGCTTCTTTTCGGCTATATTGACAGATTTCTTAAATAAATAGCTCTGACCTGGTTTTTCATATATAATCCCCCTGAAGTAAAGTTGAAATTTTTGTTATTTCAAGTGTATACTTTAAAGGGATTATTTCAATTGCCCCGCAATGACTTTTTTTTGTAAATTTTTTTTATTTTTATGTTACAAAACAATAAGATGTTGACTTATATTATATAAACTACATAAAGGATTGATACCAATGTTTATTTAGTCAAAAAACTCTTAAATTTTTCTTGATTTACAAAAAAACATAAATGTATTAAAATACCTTGCAGACGCAAATAGTGACGGAACGATTACTGCTGCCGATTCAAGATTAATTCTAAGATTTTCTGCGGGATTATTATAAGGAGGAAAATTATGAAAAAAAGTATTTGTTTATTACTATGTATAATTCTATCTGCCAATATAATAGGAATTTATGCGTTTGCTGAAAATAAGAATCAAGCTACCGTAAATAATCCTCAGGTGTTCTATTTTGATAAAACCGCGGACTCTCCGATAGGAAATCTTATCGGTGTGAGTGTTTCAATAAAAAATATTTCAAAATATAAAATGGCATCTGTTTATATTGATTATAATAAAGATGTAATTGATGTGTTTGAGTATTCTGTTCCTGACAACCTGATTGGTGAACAAGTTCTTGAAACAGATACGGGGATTGAGTTTTGCGGTTCGTTTCCGGATAAGTATTATGACCGTAATAACGAAAAATATTCAAAAATGCCGGCATCGTGTGTTCTGTATTTTAATGTTAAAGCAATGGGTGAACACGGAATAAAAATATACGGAACATATGTTGACATGAACGGAAAAAAAGGAGAACTTGAAGTTGCTTATAATGAATGTTATGAAGATGTTGTTGATAAAGAAGTGTTAGATTTTGTTCAATTGAAAAATGAGTACAAAAAAAACTATTATGCCGTTTTTGATTACGGCACAACAGTTTCAGATGTGTTGACTTTTGTTGATGCGGAATCTGTTTTTATAAAAGAACTTAACGGTAATACTTTATCTGCAAATGATAAGGTTTCAACAGCATCAAGAATAGTAACTGAGTATAAAGGGTATGAAGTTGATTCATTACCTATTTGTATTATGTATGACATTGATTGCAACGGAAAGCTTACAGCAGCAGATGCAAGACTGACATTACGTTACTGTGCAAATATCCAGAATATTAATGAAATGGCGTTATATGCGGCAAATGTAGACGGCAAAAATGGTATTACAGCCGCAGATGCACGGCATATTCTTCGCAAAAGTGCCGGACTCGAATAATAAAAAACAGCTATCAGTCAACGCCGAGCTCCCTTACGCGAACTCGGCGAAAGTGTGTCGTTTTTTCTGTTGCATTCCGGCTATGTTTGTGTTATCATTTTATCGGGTGATAGTATGTTCATTAATTTCCGCAACAATGCTTCCGATTGCAGGATAAAACTCAATATAAATGACACATCATATCTCCTTGAATCGGGTAAGAATGTTGAAGTAAGTGTTTATGATGATACTGTTACTTTCTTTGCCGAAACACTTCCCGAAGACCTGACATCGGGATGGGACACGGAGGAAACACCGAAAAAACTCAGGGACAGAATTCTTCATAAACTCGCAAAAAAGTTTGTTGAGAAAATCCCTGAACTCGGTCTTTATTCTGTATGTGAATATGAACTTTCGGAAATCACAAACGGAATGACCGTTGAACTTTATGACGGCGGATACAGCGTACTTGACGGAAAACTTGCAGATTTCCTTTTTGAAATGGTGCCTGTTATTTTTACTTTTGCAAGAGCAGAAGTTATGTCGGGCAAACTTGAATTTAAACGTGCAAAGCTTGTAAACCGTAAGAAGTTTCTGAAAATTGTGAGAAATCTTCTTCTGTTTATTGATACGGACCTGTTTCTGCCGAATCTGTTGTTTTTTATTCCGAAATATGCCGTTGAACGATTTATTGTAACATCAACAGTCCTTACGATTATAATGAAATGGCTTTACGGTATGTCCGTTACAGACCGTGTGCACAGAATCAATGCAAAACTTAAAGATGTTGATATCACTTCAAAAAGGAGTATTCTTTCTGCTGTAATCAGAACTGTTCTTGCAATTCTGATAATTTTCGGAATAGTGTATCTGATTGCGTCATCCGAGCCTGACCCTGTGGAGTCAATCGGAAGTTATGAGAGCAGTGAGTTTTATACAAGCGGAGGATTTCAGGATTATACTGACTATGCAAAATATTTGTATGATGAGGCTGATTTTGAAGGAAATGAATATTTTGTTCAGATAAATTCTGATGAAAAGGAAAACCTGCTTACATACATTGAAGATTTTGAAGATTGGATTGATGCAGTAGGGGATTCAGCACCAAATAATGAAGTTGTCAGAGAGTATGATTTTGATGCATCTCTGATTTCTTCCGATGATTATGTTTACATAAGTTTTTTATATGAAGATAACCCGATGAGAAATTATGATGTGTACTTTTTTGATTCGGGAACAATGACACTTTTTTATTTTCATAATAACAGTTAAAAATAATCTGAGAACACAGCTTCGGCTGTGTTTTTCTTTTATTGAAAAATGATAAATAAAATATATTTATTATTTTTTAAAATGTTGACATGTGACAATAAAAAGGATTATAATACCTATGTATGAATAATCGGGAGGGATTGTATGCCTCAGAAAAAAGAATACGGCAAAATAGTTAAAGTTATGCAGATTCTCTCATTTGTGTTTATGCTTGCGATGCTTGTGATCTGTGTTGTTTTTATGAAGAAAAACAATATTTCAGTCAGCAACGTTGATGCGCTTACACAGTATCTCACGGGCGGCACACTGACAATTGCACTTATTATTACTGCTTTCAGTATTGTAAAGTCATTTGCACTGATTTTTCCCCCTGCAGTCCTTTTTGTGCTTTCGGGTATCGTTTTTGACGATTTGTGGACGGCTGTCCTTGTAAATGCAATTGCAACGGCATGCAGTCTGATTCTCCCTTATTTTCTCGGCAGATTTATGGGGGCAGAAATGGTTGATTCACTCAAAGGCAAGTTCAAGGCAATCAACAAGCTTGACAGTTTTGCAGGTGAAAATTCATTTGCAGTTGTGTTTGTATTCAAAGCAGGCGGTCTGATGCCTTCTGACCTTTCAAGCCTTATTTTCGGGGCTATGAAAATTCCTTTCGGCAAGTATTTCCTTGCATCAAATCTCGGTATGCTTGTTCTCAACGTACTGTGGAGTCTTTTAGGTGCAAAGGGTGACCTTTCAAATCCTTTTACATTCCTTTATGCACTTCCCGCGCTCCTTTTTGCAATTCTTGCATCTGTACTTATGAGTAAAAGACAAAAGAAAAAACAATCAGTTCAGGATAAAACTGAAACGGAGGATAATAAATGAAAACTTATGACGTAATTGTTATCGGTGCAGGTAACGGCGGTCTTGCAGCTGCAGCAAACTGTGCAAAAGAAGGTCTTTCGGTGCTTCTTCTTGAAAGACACAACATCCCCGGCGGTTCGGCTTCTTCATTCGTAAGAGGCAGATTTGAGTTTGAACCCTCACTTCACGAACTCGCAGGTATCGGTGACGAAAAAGAAGCAGGCACAATCGAAGAAGTATTCAACCGTATTGATGCAGATGTTGAATGGTGCAGACACGATTCAACATTCCGTCTTGTTGTCCCTGCAAAAGAGGGTGACGAAGATGCATTCGTAAACGAAGACGGTGTTCTCGTTACTGTTGATGCACGTATGCCCGTAGGCTTCGAGGCTTTCTCAAGAAAGCTTGATGAACTCGTTCCCGGCTCATACAACAGCTGCCGTAAGGCTTTTGACCTTTCAATCAATATGTTCAAAGCTTTTGACTGTCTTGAAGACCTCTCAAAACTTCCCGGCAGTCTTAAAGATGTACCCGACATCATGACAATGGTTTCACACACAATGAAAGAAGCCCTTGATGACCTCGGTATGCCCAAGAAAGCACAGGATATTTTCAACACTTACTGGTGCTATATGGGTTCACCTGCATCACAGTTTGACTTCCTTTACTACCTTTGCGTTCTTCACAGCTATGTAAGAAGCGGTACAGGTATCCCCAAGCACAGAAGCCACGAAATGAGCCTTGCAATCGACAAGAAAATCCGTGATTTCGGCGGTGACATCTGGTATAATTCAGAAGTTACAAAAATCATCATGAAAGACGGCAAGCCTGCAGGTGTTGTTGTCAACGGTGAAAAGGAAGTCTACGGTAAGCAGTTTATCTGTAACTCATATCCCTATAAGGTCTTTACAGAACTTATGGATAAGAAAGATGTACCCGAAATGCAGCTGAGAATGCTCAACGCAAGAAAGACTGCATGTACACTCACAACAGTTTACCTCGGTATGAACAAGACTAAGGAAGAACTCGGTATTACTGACTATTCAGTATTTATTGCTCCCGATTCAGACTCAGATAAGCAGTATGAAGCAGCACAGAATTATTTCAGCGGTTACTGTATCATCAACTGTCTTAACGAAATTATTCCCGATTGTACTCCCGAAGGCACAAGCCAGCTCTTCCTTACAACAATGACATTCGGCGATGTTATGAAGAACATCAGACCTCAGGATTACAAAAAGTTCAAGACAAAAGTTGCAGAGGATATGATTGAAACCTGCGAAAAGGCTCTTAACATTTCAATCAAACCTTATATTGAGGAAATCGAAATTGCACTTCCTCCCACATTTGCACGTTATCTCAATACACCTCTTGGTACACCTTACGGCTATATGCTTGAAAAGTGGGATAGTATGCTTCCCAGAACAATTCAGTATATTACTGACCAGCCTTTCGATAACTTCTACTTCTGCGGTGCTACTCAGGAGAGAGGCGACGGCTACGGCTGTGCATATTATACAGGTGAAAAAGCCGCAGGTCTTGTTGTCAAAAAGATGAAGGAGGGCAAATAAAATGGCAAAGAGTTTCAATAACCTCAAAGGTTCAAAGTTTATAAAAATGCTTCCTGACCGTCAGGCAAGATTCAAGGATGCACCTGCAGAAGTACCTGCATTTACTGATAACGCAACTGCACTTGCCAAGGCACTTCATCCCAAAAGACAGTATCTTAAGGTTGCCGACATCAAAGTTATGGCAGAAGATACAAAGAGCTTCACACTCGTGCCCGACGAATCAAAGGGCACAACAGCTCTGGCATATTTCGGCGCAGGTAAGTATCTTACTGTTTTTGAAACAATCGAAGGAATGCCCGTTACAAGAGCATATTCAATTTCATCTTCTCCCAAGGATTCACTCGAAGGTAAGTATGTTCTCACAATCAAGCTTGTTGAGGGCGGACTTATGTCACAGTACATCTTTGACAACTGGGAAGTCGGTTCATCCGTTGAGGTTTCTGCTCCTGCAGGTAACTTCGAATATCAGCCTCTCCGTGATGCAAAGAAGGTTATCTGTCTTGCAGGCGGCAGCGGTATCACTCCCTTCGTTTCAATGGCAAATGCTATCAATGACGGTGACGAGGATTTCGAGCTTACACTTCTTTACGGCTCAAGAAATTATGAAAACATTCTTTTCCGTGAAGAACTCGATGCTCTTCAGGCAAAGTGCGATAAAATCAAGGTTGTTCATGTTCTCAGCGACAAGGGTGCAAAGGTACCCAAGGGCTGTGAAAAGGGCTTTATCACAGCAGAACTCATAAAGAAATATGCTCCCGAAAACGAAGCATATTCAGTATTCCTCTGCGGACCTCAGCAGATGTATGAATTTGTTGACAAAGAGCTTGAAAAACTTGAACTTCCCAAGAAGTATATAAGACACGAAATGTTCGGCGAATTCCACAATCCTCAGACACAGGCAGATTATCCTGCAGGAATTCCCGAAACAGTCAAAATCACAGTTACAATTCAGGATAAGACATATATCATCAAGGGTAAGTCAACAGATTCAGTTATGCAGATAATTGAGCAGAATGGTCTTGCAGTACCTGCAAGATGCCGCAGTGGTGAATGCGGATTCTGTCATTCACACCTGATTTCAGGTAAGGTCTATGTGCCCAAGCACCTTGAATACCGCAGAGAAGCAGACTATAAGTTTGATTGTATCCATCCCTGCTGTTCATTCCCCCTGACAGACCTCGAAATCAACGTTCCCCCCGCAAAGTAAATGATAAAAAGCCGTCGGAAAACCGACGGCTTTTTTGCAACAAATCAGAATTTGTCGAGATGGTTTAAACCAAGTGTAGGGACCGATGCCCACATCGGTCCGCATTTGTCGAAGACAAATCGGAAATCTCTGATTTCCGTTAACAAACCAAATTAATTTATTTGGTT
>JAFYVE010000008.1 GCA_017549285.1 Clostridia bacterium | reverse complement strand
AGGGGAGCAAAAACAGTCCGGTGTGACTGTTTTTGCGTGGGGAACCCTCGCCGGGGGTTCCCCGTTTCATCTTTGATGAAACAACGGACCGATGTGGGCATCGGTCCCTACTTTGTAATACAGTAACATAAAAAAAGCTGTCTCGGTTGCGAGACAGCTTTTTTGTGTAAAGCAGAATTTACCAATGAACAATTTACAATTTACAATGTACAATGATTCGCAATAACCGCCTGTATCGCTATAACTGCATGATTGTAAATTGTACATTGTACATTGTTAATTGGCTCTGCAAATTATTGTTTACTTAACAGTTACCGTAACCGGTATACTCGTCATATACCTCTGTGTGAGGTTTGTTTTTACGCCTGTTGTGTAATTGAAGTCAAGTGTTGCTTCGTATGTTGTTTTTCCGTCTTCGTAGGGGATTGAAAAAGCAATCTCCCATGTAAGGGGATATGCACCTTCTTCATTTACGGGAAGGATTACTTCTTCGGGAAGAGTTGCATCTCCGTTATCTTTTCCTGCTGTGTAAATAACAGAACCCGTTTCGGTTCCGCCTATTGTAATGCTATGAAGCATACCGTAAAAATCGGGTTCGGTTTTGCCGATTGAAACTGTTGTTCTGCATTCAAGCATTCCGTTTTCATCGGCACGGCTGAAAGTGAATTCTGTTGCCGAAACATTTATATTCACACGGTTGATGTACTGTGAAACAGTTTCACCCGATGATGATGTGAATTTGTATTTCGTAACTGCAGCACCCGTTATCATAAGAGCACCAATAAGAATGATGCACACAGCCGCAATATGCATTTTTCTGTTTTTCATTTTTATCTCCTCCGTGATTATTTTACCCCGAAAATATCAGGTTGTCAACCGTCGGATTCTTCCGCAAGTCGTACTGCTTCTTTGTAATCTTCATAGCTCATAAAGGTGTTTATGAGTTTCAGAAGCTGACTGTTTGATAATTTTGAAGGTAATGAGAGGTTTTTTAATAATTTCAGTTTTTTTTCTTTTGAGTTTTCGTTGCCCGTAAAACCGTCTTCATAAAGGTCGGTTACGGTGACTTCACGGCTGTCTTTTTTTACTGTATCTGTATGAAAGACACCTGCTTTTGAAAGTGCTTCGGTAATTGTCTGTTCCGAAAGTCCTTCAACACCGAGTTTTCCTTCTTTTGAAGGCTCGGTTTTTCTTTTTTCTTTGCCAAAAACATCAGGGATATATACATTTATCACGGTGCCACCCGATGCGATGTTTCTTATGAAATTTCTTATCCTGAATCCTGCAGAATCACTGTCTGTCATAATGATTACGCCTTTTGTGAGTGCAAGATTTCTTATAAAATCCCGTTTTTCTTTGTCTGAGAAAATTCTGAAACCGTCTGTTTCAATAATTACTCCGTCAATGAAATTCGAGAGCTTGATTTTATCATATTTACCCTCAACAATGACGGGCATATTGAGTTTAATCATCTTTTTCCACCTGCGATATAAAGCAGTTTTGCAATAAGCTCTTCGAGAATAACTCTGTTGTCAACCGAAAATGATTTTATTCTGATATCGGCATCAGAAACAGCGCCTATGAGCTCTTTTATCTGTTCAATTGAAAGATTTCTTGCTGAATTGAGAGCTTTGTCAAGACGAAAGGTCTTGCCCTTGTATGAAGGGAAGTTATCTGTGATTTCACGGTTGCCCGATTTGTTGAGATAAGCAGTTTTAGCTCTGTAAATATCAACATAGCCGAATGCAAGTGTGCCTATGATGATTGTGGGCTCTGTTTTGTTTTTGAGAAGCTCTGTCAGTATTTCGTATGCACGGTCACCTCTGCCGCTGTTTATGGCTGTTGTAAGGTCAAAAACAGAGGCTTCAACCGACTTGGTTGAAATTTCGGCAATCATATCTTTTGTGATTTCGTTTCCTCCTGAATAAGCACAAAGTTTGTCAAATTCATTCAGAAGCACAGTCATATCATTTCCTACTGTTGAAACGAAAAATTCAGCAGTTTCTTTTGAAATTGATGCATTTCTTTTTCCGGCTGAGCGTACAAGTAAGTCTGCAATCTGATTGTCAGTTCTTTTTGAAAGACAGAATATCACACCGTTTGCATTCATCGAATCAATAACAGCTTTCCATTTTGAATTCTGTTTTACATCAACATCTTCATTTGTAACAAGGAAAATTGCAGTTGTTGTTTCGGGAATCTGTGAAAAATAATCGTAATACTGTTTCAGCTCATCTGCATTAGTTTTAAGGAAAGGGAAGTCCTTAACAAAAATGCATACACGGTCACTCATCATCGGAAGTGATTCACATGCTTCATAAAAAGAATCAAAAGTGATTGTTTCAGAATCAAAATAATAATAGTTGAAGCTCATCCCCGATGTGTCTGTGATGGAGGATGCAAGTGTATTTGCATAATGCGAAGCAAGGTAACTCTCATCACCGTATACGAAATAGAGAGATGAAAAGGAACCTGCCTGTATGTGCTTTTTTACTGATAATTCATCATTTATCTGCATAAATACGGTTCTCTCCAATCAAAGATGTTGTGTATGTGAGCTGCCCCGAATGTTCTGTTGTAAGAACTGCGGGGTTTTCATAAGTGTATTCAAGGTCTGTTGAAATAAAAATGTTGCCGAAGCCTGAAATATCTGCACGGGGAAGTTTGTTTCTTGTGATAAGCAGGTCACCTTCAGACCAGCTTTCGGGGACTGCTGAAAAATCAACTGCAGGCTTGAAAATGATTGTGCAGGAAAAATCAGGTGCTTCAATTCTCACGCCTGAAAAACTACTGTTATTAATATACACGAGATTTGTCTTTTCGTCAATGATAATGTTGCTTTCATCTGTAAACTTTATATCTGATACGGTAAAAGTTTCTGTTTCCATCGCTTTACACATAATTGTGTTGCTGTATACGGCAGACATTAAAAAGTCTTTTGTAAAGGAAGATTCCGTTTTGTTTGTTCTGGGAATAAGCAGAAGGTCAATTGTCCCTTCATTGACCGAGTTAAGAAGAGCATCAGCTTTATAAGAAGCATAATCACTTCCGCCGCAGCCGATAATAATGTTTTCTTCTCCTGAATTATAAAGAATTGTTGTGCCGTTACCCACATCTGCAACAGTTATCCTGTGAGTGTTTGCCGTATTGATTTCAGATGCCACCGAAACAACAGTTATGCTTATTACGGCACAGACAAGGCAGGAATTGAGAATTCTGTTCTTATCCGAAAAAAACACAAGAGATAATATAAGAAAAAGTGTGATAACAATAACGGGAATTATAACATACTCAGAAGATGCATCAATAACCGAATGCGGATTCTCTGAAATAATATCGCATACACGGTAAATATAAGCCATTATTGTGTTGCAGATTATACTCATCGGATGCGAAACTGCAGGAATGAATGAGAATATTACGGAAAGTATTCCGCAGGGCATTACAAGCTGTGCAACGGGAATGCAGAGAATGTTTGTGAGCGGTGCCGCAACGGAATATTCTGAGAAATTGACGGCAGAAATAAAAACCGTAAAAAGCGTGGCTGTTACGGAAATCATCGCCATTGAATATGCAGAAGACAGCAGTTTTGCAACAGATTTCAGTCTGACCTTGTTGTTTATCATTTTTACTGTTTCATTCAGCGGTTCACCCAATGTTATTATTCCGAGTGTTGCAAAGAATGACATCTGTAATGACATACTCATTGAGGCAAACGGGTTTATAACAAGCAGCATTGTGACTGCCGCAAAAAGAGAATTCAGAGGGTCGGGTCTGTGTTTTGTGAAAAATGCGGAAAACATAATTATCTGCATTATTCCGGCTCTTATCACAGACGGTGTGAAGCCTGTGAGTGCCATAAAGAAAACAACAAACACAATTGAAATTACAGCCCGTGTTCTTCTTTTGCTGTGAAGAGGCGTCAGCCTGAGAAGGAGATATATAGCAGAAGTCCAGAATGTCAGATGAAATCCCGAAACTGCAAAAAGATGTGAAATACCTGCACGGTTGAATGCAAGCTCTGTATTTTTATCAATTTCTGTTTTGTTGCCTGTAATCATAGCGTCAACAGTCGGTGCATATTCTGCTTTGATATTGTCTGCAAGAGAATCCGAAATGAACATCTTTATTGCAGAAAGATAATAATTCAATGAGTGTTCCGTAGCTTTTGACACCGTAATTCTGCTGTTTGAATAAGCTGTTATGTAGATTCCTTCAGCTTTATAGTGCATAGCACTTTTATCGTTGCTTTTTGTTCTTATTTCATTTACGGAAAAAGTCAGAATATCGTCTATTTCTGCAAATACTCTGTATTTTGCATTTATTCTGATTTTAAGGTCTGTGGGAGAATCATCAATAATAATATCTTTGAGGTAATAGTAATTGTTACCGTATTCATTACTGTACTGAGTCAGTGTTCCGCTTATTTTTACAGGAGAGTCGGTGCAGACATTCTGCGCCGGGATATATTCTGTTACCGTTTTTAATGAAAATAAACACGAAGAGATTGAAAGTGATAATAAACAGATGAAAATACAAAGAAAAACTTTGTGCTTTTTCCTTATAAGAAAGGCCGGTAACAGAAATATTATGCTCAGACCGAAAACAGCTGCTGCAAAGGCGAAACTGCAGTAGCTGAAAATAACAAGTGATATGAAAAGTGTGGTGCCTGTGTAAACAAACGGACGTGACATACTGTTATGATTTGCTTTCCTGTTTTTTTATATTTTATCAGAAAAAACAGTTCATTTCAATATTTTATGTAAAGAAGTCGGTTTTTGCCGACTCTTTTACATATCTGTGATGTCGCCGTCGTGTGCGGCCCTTGTGAGAACTTCGTTCTCTCTGAAAAGCAGAGAAATACACCATACACCTGCGAGGGCAACAAGAGTGTAAATTATTCTGCTGAGAATTGCATCCTGACCGCCGAAGAGCCATGAAACTATGTCAAACTGAAAAAGACCGATTGCGCCCCAGTTGACGGCACCGACAATGACAAGAATGAGTGAGATTCTGTCAAGCATCTGCTTCAACTCCTTATTTTAATCTCGCAAATAGTATTGTCAGACTAAGATTTGTTTATTCTTTTTTTCTTATGTAAATTTTTTCATCATTTAATGCTTATTGCAGTTGACTTTTGTTTTTTTTAGGATTATAATTTAAGGAAATTTGTTTTATTTTATTATAATATAAGGGTGAAGTTTCAATGCTTACAATTGATAAAATATACGATGCATCAAATGTGCTCAAAGCTATTGCAAGACATACTGATATGATTCAGGCTCCCAGACTCACAAGCAAGTGTGACCTGTATCTTAAAACAGAAAATCTTCAGCTTACGGGTTCATTCAAGTTAAGAGGTGCATATTACAAAATTTCACGTCTTTCAGAGGAAGAAAAGAGTCACGGTGTTATTGCCTGCTCTGCGGGTAACCACGCTCAGGGTGTTGCTCTTGCGGCAACTCACAGCGGAATAAAGTCCGTTATCTGTCTTCCCGAAGGTGCTCCCATTTCAAAGGTTGAAGCCACAAAGAAATACGGTGCTGAAGTATGTATGGTCAAGGGCGTTTATGACGATGCTTACAACAAGGCTATTGAGCTCCGTGACGAAAAGGGATATACTTTCATTCATCCTTTCAATGATCCCGATGTTATCGCAGGTCAGGGTACTATAGGTCTTGAAATCATTGAACAGCTTCCCGATGTTGATGCAGTTGTTGTCCCCATCGGTGGTGGCGGACTTATAGCAGGTGTTGCTTACCTTATCAAACATCTTCGTCCTCAGTGTAAGATTTACGGCGTTCAGGCTGCAGGTGCTCCTTCAATGTTCAACAGTATCCACGACGGTGAAATTGAAACTCTTCCTTCTGTAAATACAATTGCAGACGGTATCAAGGTAAAGACACCCGGTGATCTGACATTTGAACTCTGCAAAAAATATGTTGATGAAATTGTGACTGTTACAGATGATGAAGTTGCAGCTGCAATTCTCCGTCTTATGGAACAGCAGAAACTTGTTTCAGAGGGTGCCGGTGCAGTTCCCGTTGCGGCAGTCCTCTTTGATAAAATTCCCGATATCGCAGGTAAAAAGGTATGCTGTGTTGTTTCGGGCGGTAATATCGACGTTAACATTCTCAGCCGTGTTATTGAACGAGGTCTTAAAATGAACGGCAGAACAGCAAACATCACAATTGCTCTTTCAGATAAACCCGGTCAGCTTGCAACTGTTTCGGCACTTATCGCAGATTGCGGTGCAAACGTTGTAAGTGTAAGTTATTCAAGTACGGAACTTGATATGAACATCACAGACTGTTTCCTGAATCTCTCAATCGAAACAAGAGATTTTGACCATATCGAACACATAAAACATGCACTTACAGATGCAGGTTTTGATGTAATAATATAAAGGAGTTGTAATTATGAAAACAGTAGCAACAACAAATGCACCCGGTGCAATCGGACCTTACAGTCAGGCAATTATCACAGGAAATCTCGTCTTTACATCAGGACAGATTGCGATAAATCCTGCAACAGGTAATGTTGAGGCAGAAACAATCGAAGACCAGGCAAAGCAGGTTTGCGAAAACCTCAAAGCTGTTCTTGAAGCTGCAGGTTCTTCACTCGAAAAGGCTGTCAAGACAACCTGCTTCCTCTCTGATATGGCAGATTTCGCTGCATTCAATGCTGTTTACGGCGAATACTTCACAGGCAAGCCCGCACGTTCATGCGTAGCTGCAAAAGAACTCCCCAAGGGTGTTAAATGCGAAGTCGAAGTTATTGCTGAAGTTTAATTTATAATACCACGAATCGTAGGGGCGCCCATCGGGCGTCCGTTTTTTTAATTATTATAATTCCATAAAGTAATAATAAATTAAACTTTATTCGTTATAATAAAAAAGAAAGTAGGGAAGTGCTATGAAAACACTTGTTGTTTATTATTCCCGTAAGGGTTATGTTGAAAAAATTGCCGATGCGCAGATAAAGGCTGAGCGTGAAGTGGGGAATGAAGTCGATTTCCTCTCCCTTGAAACTCTCAACACCACAGTCGGTTATAACGGACTGAGAAATTGCCTTGCAAAAGTTGCAACGGGCGGTGAAATGGAGCTGTTTCCTTATGAAACGGACGTTGCGTCATATGATAAAGTCATAATCTGCACACCCGTATGGGGCGGTAAGATTGCATCACCGATGAAAACATTCCTTACAAGGGAAAAACATAATATAAATTGTGCCGAGTATGTGATTGTGCATTTTCTTGACGGCAACATGAGTGCCGTTGCAGATTCAATGGATAAAATTCTCCGTCTGAAAAGAGAAAAATACACTTCCGTTCAATGCGTATGGGGTAAAGTGAAGAAAGAAGAGGATTTTCAGTGACAGATTTATTCGGCAATACAACAAACTGCTTCCCTGCCAAGGAAGTTAAACTGCCTGATTTTTCTTCTTTTGTTTCCTTTGATATAGAAACAACGGGGCTTCCACATAACTCGGCTATTATAGAAATCGGTGCCGTGAAAGTCGTCAACGGGCAGATAACGGAATGCTTTTCCGAGTTTGTGAATCCGGGATTTCCGATTCCTTATATGATAACTCAGATAACGGGAATTTCTGATGAAATGGTTAAGGATGCAAATGATATTGTAAAAGTGCTTGACCGTTTCCGTGACTTCTGCTCAGGTTTTATACTTGTGGGACATAATGCGCTCAATTTTGATTGTCAGGTAATGCGTCACTGGGCAAACGAATATAATATTTATATTTCCAATGATGTTTTTGATACTCTGAAATTTGCAAAGTACCGTTGTGAAAAACTTGCATCTCTCAAAAGTAAAAAGTTGTGCGATCTGTGTGCCCATTTCGGCATTTATTCCGATACATATCACAGAGCACTTGCCGATGCTGACGTAACGGCAAAGCTTTATCTTGAATATCTCAAGCTGTAAAAAAAGGGTGTAAAAAACAGAAGTTTTTTACACCCTTAATATTTTTTATTAAAATGTATTCTCTGCTGCTGCGAGAGTGTTTTTAAGAAGCATTGTGATAGTCATAGGGCCTACACCACCGGGGACAGGAGTGATGTATGAAGTCTTTTCGCATACTGCGTCAAAATCAACGTCACCGCAGAGTTTGCCGTCTTCCATTCTGTTGATACCTACGTCAAGCACTACTGCACCGTCTTTTACCATATCTGCTGTGACGAATTTCGGTCTGCCCACAGCTGCTACGAGAATGTCAGCCTGCTTTGTGATTTCTGCGAGGTTTTCAGTTCTTGAATGGCATACGGTAACTGTTGCATTCTCTTTGAGCATAAGCATTGCCATAGGTTTGCCAACGATGTTGCTTCTGCCGATGATTACGCAATGTTTACCTGCCACGGGAATGTTGTAATATTTCAACATTTCGACCATTCCTGCGGGGGTACAGGGAGCGAATGTGTAATCACCCGTCATAACTTTACCGCAGTTTACGGGATGGAATGCATCTACATCTTTATCGGGAGAAATTGTATTGAGAACTTTTTCTTCATCGATGTGTTTGGGTACGGGAAGCTGACAGAGTATTCCGTGAACATCCTTTTCGCCGTTGAGCTTTTCAATGAGAGAGATGAGTTCTTCGGTAGTTGTTTCTTCGGGGAGTGCATATTCAAATGAGTTCATTCCCGTCTGCTCGCAACCTTTTTTCTTGTTATTGACATAAACTCTTGAAGCAGGGTCGTTGCCGACGATTATAACGGCAAGACCGGGGGTTACTCCCTTTGCTTTAAGGTCATTTACTTTTTCTGTTATGGCATTTCTGACACTTGCAGAAACTTCTTTACCGTCAATCCTTGTGTACATCTTCTTTTTCCTCGCTGTCTGTTTTTGCGGCTTCTTCCTTTGCCTTTTGCTCTTCTTCAAATTTTATTCTGTTCTTTTTGAGAAAGGGAACAGGTTCAATAAAGTAATCGACACCTTCAACGGGCTTGGGATTCTTTATATGCTTTATAATCATAACTATCATTATTGCTGCACATACAATCACAATAGCCGCAGAAAGAAGCTGTGATACCCTGATGTTTGTGTTGTCGATATAAAGACTGTCAGTTCTGAGTCCCTCGATAATCATTCTGCCGATACCGTACCAGATACCATAGGAAAGGAAAATCTGACCGCTGAACTTTCTGAACTTTTTACACATAAGGAACAGAAGAAGGAAACCGACAATGCACCATACCGATTCGTAGAAAAATGTAGGATGTACGGGTGCGTAAGGGTCAACCCCCGGGAGTTCAGCCTGATGTCTTAAGATATACTGAGTAACCTTTTCACTCATCATGCCTGTTGCGCCGTCTGTGTTGCAACCGAAAGCTTCCTGATTTGCGTAGTTGCCCCATCTGCCGATTCCCTGACCGATGAGAAGACTCATTCCGATAAGGTCAATCAGATTGTAAAAATTGAGTTTTTCAACTTTACATACAATAAATGCCGCAAGCACACCGCCGATAATACCACCGTAAATTGCAAGTCCGCCTTCCCATATATATAGAATGCGTATCGGGTCGTCTGCGTAAACACTCCAGTTGAAAATACAATAATAAAGTCTTGCACCTATAATTGCCGCAAATGTTCCGTAGATAAGAACATCAATCATTTTATTGAGATCCATTTTCCACTTATAGGCCATTCTGCCGCCGAAAAGTACGGCAAGAGTGAAGCCGAATGCGATAATAACACCGTACCATTTTATAGAGATGTCATTTCCGCCGAGTGAAAATTCACAGAACACAGAAGATACATTAAAGACCTTATCTAAGCCTGCAAATGATACTTCTGCAACATCCTGAAAAAATTTCATTTAAATCACCATTAATCGTCTTTGTTACGTTTGTCTTTCAGATTAAGAATTGAACGTTTTTCGTCGTCTTTCTCGTTGTCGTCATAATCGTCTTCTTCATCACGGGGAGTGATATCGATTCTGACCTTTGCTATACGCTTGTCTTCAACAGAAAGGATTGTAAATTTGATGTTTTCGTATTCAACAGTATCCATATCACCGTCTTTTGGAAGGAAACCGAGCTGACTGATAATGAAACCTGCGACAGTTTCGTAATCACCTTCGGGAATCGAAGCTCCTACAAGCTCATCAATTTCGTCAAGGTCAGTTGTGCCTTCAACAGTGAATGTTGTGTCGTTGATTTTTGAGATTTCGTCTTCTTCCGTGTCATATTCATCGTGAATATTGCCCACAATTGATTCAACAATATCTTCAAGAGTAAGAAGACCTGCGGTGCCGCCGTATTCGTCAACGACAATAGCCATCTGAACACGTTTTTCACTCATTTCTGTGAAAAGCTGACCGCATTTTTTAGTTTCGGGAATAAAATATGCTTCACGCATAATTTCTCTTATAGTTTTCTTTTCGGGAAGTTCTTTGCCTACGTATTCAAGAAGGTCTTTGATATAAACCACACCGATGATATTGTCGGGGTCATCATCAAATACGGGAATTCTCGAATAACCGTCTGCAACTGCCACTTTGATGACTTCACTGACAGGCTCGTCTGCTTCAACGGCTGTCATATCAACACGGTGAGTCATAACGTCACCTGCATCAATGTCATCAAATTCAAAAATATTGTTAATCATTTCAGCCTGGGCATTTTCAATAACGCCTTTTTCTTCACCGACGTCAACCATCATAAGAATTTCTTCTTCGGTTACTTCTTCTTCGTCTGCAAGAGGGTCAATGCCGAAAAGTCTTACGATGCCGTTTGTTGACATTGAAAGAATTTTTACGAAAGGCTTTGTGACCTTCATTACAAAAAGAAGAATGCCCACAACTTTGTATGCCACTTTTTCGGATTTCTGCATGCCGATTTTCTTGGGGGCAAGCTCACCGAAAACAAGTGAGAAGTAAGAAATGACGATTGTTATGAGGATAAGAGCAACCGTGTCGATAATTGAAGGGGGGATTGCAGGGATAAGGGGAGAAACTGCTTCAGTTATCAGAGGTGCAAAAGAATCTGCGGCAGAAGCACTGGTTAAGAATCCTGCAAGTGTAACACCAATCTGAATGGTGGACAGGAAATTTGACGAATTCTGTGTAAGCTTCAGAATCTGTTTTGCTTTTTTATCGCCTTCTTCTGCAAGTTTTTCGATTTTGTTATCGTTGAGTGAAATCATTGCAATTTCGCTCATTGCAAAGAATGCATTTACCAGAATAAGAACAAGCAGCAGCAGTATTTTCAGAATGATTGAAACTGCCGATGTGTCTGCTTCAGGTGAAGCAGCCGAAATCACAAGGTTTAAAATATTAGCGGGGTATGGGTCATCCATAATTGAGGATACCTCTCCTTTCAAAATAAATCAGCAATAATTATAGTATATTTATTTTAATTTGTCAAATTTTTATTATTATATATTTTATCAATATATGTATTCTCTAAAAAGAACGTCAGATGTTTGGTTAATATTACGAAAATGAAAAAAACTTGTTAAAAACTTGAAATTTTGTTAACAATGTGTTAATATGTTTAATATGAATTATTACTTTTTGTTAATAATTCTCAGGGAGGAAATAAAATGTTGAAAATTGCAATGATTGCAGATCTGCACCATTTTTCCGAAACGCTCTGTGACGGTGGGAAGGCGTATCATTTAAGAGAATCTTCCGACCAGAAATGTCTTGCCGAATCAGGCGCAATAATTGATGCCGCATTCAATCAGATTGCAGAAAGTGACTGCGATGTTGTTATTGTTGCAGGTGATATGTCAAACGACGGAGAAGTTGTTTCTCACGAAGAAGTCAGGGCAAAGATGCAGAAACTCGCAGAGAAAAAGAAGGTCTATGTTGTTTATTCAACCCACGACTGGTGCTGTGACGGTAATGCAAGACGTTACAAGGGTGATGAGGTCATCAGGGATGTAAAAACAATGACTGTCAAGGACCTTCGTGAATTCTATAAAGATTACGGCGAAAGCGATGCTTATGATATCTATGTCAACGAGCTTGGTGCCGCATCATACGCAATAAAGCTTGAAGGTGTCCGTTTTATCGGTCTTAACGATGATTACAGCGGTACGGGTAAAGCAGGTTATACAGATGATCATTTTGAATGGATTCTTAAGAATGTCCGTGATGCAAAGGCAAACGGTGAAGCTGTTATTCTTATGGAACATCACCTTCTTATGGCAGGTATTTCACCTCTTATCAACGGCGGACAGATGATAGGTAATCACGACGAAAGAGTGAAGGCTCTTGCAGAGGCAGGCGCAGATATCGTTGTTGTCGGTCATTCTCATATGCAGAGAAATACACAATTCACACATGAAAACGGAAATGTGTTCACTCAGATAAATCTCGGTGCACTCTGCGGTCATCCGGGTGCGATAATGTATCTCACAGTTGACAAAAATGAATTCAGAACCGAAATGCAGAAGGTTGAGAAATTCACATATAACGGTACCGAATACACAAATGAATACATAACAGAACATTCAAAGAATCTTCTTATGGGTATTCTCAGGTCAGCTCTTGACGACAAAGATGAATTCCTTGAAAGAGTCAATTCAATCGACCAGAATTTTGACCTTGATGAGAAATTCTACAAGCCTGTAAGAATGGTTGTGAAGTATCTTATGAATCTGACTGTGGGCAGAGCCGGCAGACTCATTAACTTCTTCACATTCGGCAAAGGTGTGAACCGTAAAGCCGTAAAACAGATTAAAAATGAAAATCTTGTTGAACATATAATTGACATTTTTCTGAGTGTTTTTGACGGCTCTGCAAAAAAATATGCAACAGATGACCCTGTTTATATAATTGTAAAGGATGTTGCATCTCTTCCCGTGAGAGTAAGTAATGTTCTTAAAATAAAGGCGCTCAGAAAAGAAAAAATTCAGAAAATTTTTGCTCAGATTCAGGAAATCGCAGAGGAGCTTACCAATTCCTCACTTCCTGATAATCAGCAGATGGTTATAAAACGATAAAAATAAACTTCATATATTGAAAGGTGTGTGTGAAAATGGCAAAAGTTGTTATGACGGGAGCTACAGGACATGTAGGTTATGCTCTTCTTCTTGAGCTTCTTGCAAACGGCGATGACACAACTATTCTTATCAGAAAGGACATCGATATTTTTGACGGTCTTGACTGCAAAAAGGCTTTCGGTGACGTAACAAACCCCGAGTCCCTTGAAAAAGCATTTGAGGGGGCTGAGATTGTTTATCACAGCGCAGGTGTTATCGAGCTCAAGCCCGGTAATGAAGACCTTGTTTACAATGTAAATGTAAACGGTACAAAGAATGTCGTTGAAGCCTGCAAAAAGTGCGGTGTAAAGAAGCTTGTGTATATGTCATCAGTTGATACATATCCTCCTCTTCCTGATAATCAGATTATGCACGAAATTTCTCATTACGACCCCGATATCCTTGAGGGTGCATATGCAAAAACTAAAGCGGAAGCAACACAGTATGTCATTGATGCAAATGGTACGGACGGACTTGAAACAGTTATTATTCAGCCCTCTGCCTGTATCGGCCCTTATGACTTCAAGACATCAAGCATCGGCGAAATGGTAAGAATGATTATCAAGGGACATTTCCCCGTTACAATCACATTCGGTATGTATAACTTCGTTGACGTGCGTGATGTTGCCAAGGCATCTGTTGCCGCTGCATCAAAGGGTACACCCGGTGAATGTTACCTTATCTGCGGTGAAGCTATGACAGTAGGTGAGTTTATCCGTATAACAACAGCAGCCCTCGGTAAGAAAGAGCCCAAGCTCAAGCTTTCAAAGGGACTTGCAGATTTTGCCGCACCCATTATGGAGGTTTATTACAAGGTTACTGATACAACTCCTCTTTTTACCAGATATTCAATCAGAAAGCTTGTTTCAAACTGCAATTTCTCAAATGAAAAGGCAAGAAGAGAGCTCGGTTATGAGCCTATGACAGTTGCTCAGTCAATCAAAGATATGGCTGACTGGATCAAGGACTACGAAGCAAACAAGAAAAAGTAAAATGAAACTCCCCGCAGGATGTACTCTTGCGGGGAGTTGTTTATAATGTTATCAGAATAAAAAGAAATAACCCTCAACCGTCAATCACCAGAACTACAGTTGAGGGTTATTTCTGTTCACTCTTGATATCTAACATCTTTTTGTTTACCTGCTACTTTCTACAGATTTTTTTGATACTTTTTTCTTCTGACTTTCACTAACTGCATTTTTTTCTTCATTTTTCCTTCAGGCGGAAAGTACCTTTGCTTGAGTTACTGTCATTTGTTAAGTATCATTACTTCGGCTTATATTTATTTAAGCCTTCAGGAGCTTTACCTGTACATCGGTATCACCCTTTCTTTGTCTATATATTACCACACAACTATGTGCATTTCAAGATGGAATGTTGTACAAAGTTAACTAAATTTTATTGTTAAACACGCAGAAAATGTATAAAATGTAATTATTTGTATTGACGTTGATGTAATATTGTGTTATATTTAATATGTTGCAGCTTAAAAAATCAGGGTAGTCGGAGAACTCCGGCTATCTTTTTTTTATAAAAAGTTTCACAAACTTTTTTCAGCGGTTAACCGAAAAAATGCCTTCTTTCGTCATTGTGCAACATAAGTTAAAGGGGTATTTGTGTAGTTTGTACAAAAGAAGATTAATCAGGATGAAAAAGATGTTAATGTTACAATATGATTAATATATTATCAGTTTGTAATAGTTGCACAAAAACAATATTAAATATTTGTGCATAATGTCTTGACAAATTGAAAAATATGAGTATAATAAGGGTGTACTTAAGAAATGAAAGGAGTTGAACAAAATGGCAGATATGGCACTTCGTCAGTACGAAGCAAAAATCCGTAAGGAAATGGAAGAGGCTAAAGCATTCTCATGGAAAAAGCTCTGGAAGGCAATCGAGCTCTCAAACCTTTACAGTATGTTAGCTGAACAGTAAGACCTTCCGGCAAAAAGCCGGAATCCTATTTCCGTCAATTCACCCGTTACGGGTTTTACATATAGCAGCCGTAAGGTTGCAAATTATAAGGATTTTTAACGGAGGTCTTCTGACTTCCGTTTTTTTGTTGTTTTATTAAATTAATATGAAATATATAAAAATATACAAGAAAAAAAGCTGAAATTACATTTTTTTGAAAAATTAAAAACTTTTTTATGAATAAAAGAACTCTTTTATTTTTTCTAATATTACTTTAAATACATTTTCTTCTAACACTGTATCTATACTACTTGATACAGACTTTGTAAAAGGTCTAGCTGCTATGCATCTTACTAAAGAATACGCTGTTCTAAAGCTTGGTTTAACTGTACTTATTAACCTTCCTGTAGACATTTTCACTGGAATATTTAATATTATTTTTCCAGCAACATCACTCTTACTTATATTTGTAATTCCTTGTCCTGTTAAAATAACATTATTAATTTT
>JAFYVE010000053.1 GCA_017549285.1 Clostridia bacterium | reverse complement strand
GTTTTTGCCTTTGGCAAAAATGTCGGAAGCCGCTTTGCGGCTTGAATTATAAAATGGGTAAGGGCGAAGCCCTTCCGAAATGTTTGCCGTAGGCAAACGCATCATTTGACCGTAGGTCATACATCATTTTGCGTAGCATAAAATCATATTTTTCTGCAGGAAAAATATATCATTCAGAATTTATCGCTCAGCGATAAATTCTGATTTATATGAACAACAGCCATCGGTTTCCCGATGGCTGTTTCGTTTATTGTGTATTTTACTTTTTGTCAAAAAGTTCTGCTGCTGTGGTTGTGAGAGATGCAAGTCCCTGAATATCTGAAGGAATGATAATCTTTGTAGCCTGACCGTCTGCAGCTGCAGTAAACGCATCAAGGCTCTTAATTGTAAGAACTTCCTTAGTGGGAGCAGCTTCATTAAGCACCTTGATACCTTCAGCCTTTGCCTGCTGAACAGCAACAATAGCCTGAGCTTCACCTTCTGCTTCACGGATTTTTGCTTCTTTTACAGCTTCAGCTCTGAGGATAGCAGCCTGCTTTTCGCCTTCTGCGGCAAGAATCTGTGATTCTTTCTGACCTTCGGCAACAAGAATCTTACTTGCCTTTTCACCTTCTGCACGAAGAATAGATTCACGGCGTTCACGCTCTGCCTTCATCTGCTTTTCCATCGCATCCTGAATTTCCTTGGGCGGGAAGATGTTTTTAAGTTCAACTCTGTTTACCTTGATGCCCCAGGGGTCAGTAGCTTCGTCGAGAATACCTCTGATTTTTGCATTGATGATATCTCTTGATGTAAGAGTTGTATCAAAATCCATTTCACCGATGATATTACGGAGTGTTGTTGCTGTAAGATTTTCAATAGCAGCAACGGGACTTTCAACACCGTATGTGAAAAGCTTGGGGTCTGTAATCTGATAGAAAACAACTGTATCTATCTGCATTGTTACGTTATCTCTTGTAATAACGGGCTGAGGGGGGAAATCCGCAACTTTTTCCTTGAGTGAAACAATCTTTGCAACTCTTTCAATAAAAGGAATTTTTACGTGAAGACCTGTCTGCCATGTACCCTGATATGCACCGAGTCTTTCCATAACATATGCTTTTGACTGCGGAACAATTTTGATGTTTGCAATAACAATGATAAGCAAAAATACAACCAATACAGCTAAAGTAATAATCCAACCCATGATAATACCTCCTGATTAACTTTCTTTTATAACAAGCAGTTTTACACCGCTTATTTCTTTTATGACTACTCTGTCATTCTCTTCAATAACCGAATCATCAACTGAACGGGCAGTCCAGACGTTTCCGTTAACCTTTACAAGGCCCGTGGGAGCAAGGTTATCTATTTTTTCGGTTACGACACCTGTTTTTCCAATGACCATATCTGCATTTGTCGGCTCTGCTCTTTTATTGACCAGTTTTTTGACAAGCGGACGGGTAACAATGACGGTGATTGCTGAAGCTATAACAAACACAACGATCTGTATCCAGAGCTGTTCAACGCCGGCAAGAGCCACAAAAAATGAACATAAAGCTCCGATTGCAAACCATACAGAAACCATTTGTGCAGTACAGACTTCCACAACGACCGCTGCAATCATAATACCCAGCCATACATAAACCATCATAGTGTGTCACCTCCTTGATATAAATATATCACATCCGTTTTATTTTGTAAATAATAATTTCATTCCTGTAATTATTATTTAAGAATAATTAATTATTTTTACATACTCGCAACATAATCATTTATCTGATTTCTGTTACGGTATAGCCTTCGTTTTCAATTACAGCTTTAAGCTGTTCATCGGAATATTCTTTTGCCATTGTGACGAAAGCACATTTTTCCTCAAGGCTTACAGTTGCTGAAATGCCCTCCATTGCGTTGAGCACCTTATCAACTCTTCCTGTACAATGCGGACACATCATACCCTCGATAAAAATTGTTTTTTTCATTTCATTCATCCTTTCTTTTATTTCGGGAGCCTTTTCAGCAGGCTCATTTTTTATTTTTTTAAACTTAAGTCTTAATGCATTTGAAACAACGCAGACAGAGCTCATACTCATACACGCCGCACCTATCATCGGACTGAGCTTAATTCCGAGAGGAACAAACAGAGCACCTGCGGCAAGAGGAATTCCGAGCACATTATAGAAAAATGCCCAGAAAAGATTCTGTTTTATATTGCGCATAACATACTTACTGAGCCTGATTGCCCCTACAACATCATTCAGGTCACTTTTTACAAGAACAATATCTGCAGATTCAATTGCAACATCTGTACCGGCACCGATAGCAATTCCCACATCGGCTTTTGTAAGTGCAGGGGCATCGTTTATACCGTCACCGACCATCGCAACCGTCCGTTTTTCGCTCTGCAACTGACTGATAACCGCTTCTTTTCCATCAGGCAGAACACCCGTTATAATTTTTTCAATTCCCGTTTTTTCTGCAATATATGATGCCGTTTTCTCATTGTCACCCGTCAGCATAATGACTTCGACACCCGTTTTTTTAAGCTGAGCCACCGCTTCGGGACTTGATTCTTTTATTTCATCAGCAACAGCGATTATGCCGATGAATCTGCTGTCTGATGCAAAAAATACAGGTATTTTTCCTGCTTCTGCCAACATATTATATTTATCACGGGAAAAAGAAATGTCAATTTCATTCTCATTCATCATAAGAATATTTCCCGCAAGGATTATTCTTTTATCGCAGACAGCTTTTACTCCTCTGCCGGGAATGATTTCACACTCCTGCACTTCATCAGCAACAAGATTCAGTTCTTCTGCCTTTTCGTTTATTGCAACAGACAACGGATGGTCTGATAATTTTTCTGCAGTATAAGCCGTCTGAATCAATTCCGTTGCACTTATTCCTTCAACAGTCAGAATATCGGTCACAACGGGTTTACCCTTTGTGATTGTGCCCGTTTTATCAAGCACAACAGTATCAACCTTATGCGTCTTTTCAAGGCTTTCAGCATTTCTGATAAGAATTCCGTTTTCAGCTCCAAGACCCGTACCGACCATTATTGCTGTGGGAGTTGCAAGACCCAATGCACACGGGCACGAAATAACAAGCACCGAAACAGCAAAATCAAGAGCCTGAGAAAAATCTTTTTTAATAATAATCCACGCAATAAATGTTATAACAGAAATGAGCATTACACAAGGAACGAATACTGCGCTGATTTTATCGGCAAGTTTTGAAATGGGTGCTTTTGACGATGATGCTTCTTCCACAAGCCTGAGAATTTTCGCAAGTGCAGTATCTTCGCCGATTTTTTCAGCTCTGAATTTTACAAAACCGTTTTTTATTACCGTTCCGCCTGTTACTGAGTCACCTGCACTTTTTTCAACGGGAATACTCTCACCCGTCAATGCAGCTTCATCTGCTGTGGCGTGACCTTCCGTAACAATTCCGTCAACGGGCACACTCATACCTGCTTTTACAATAACTATATCGCCTTTTCTGACGTCTTCAACAGGGACTTCTGTTTCTTCACCGTCTTTTTCAACAAGAGCCGTATCGGGTCTTAGTTCAAGCAATTTCTCAATTGCATCTGTTGTTTTCTTTTTTGACTTTGCCTCAAGGAATTTGCCGAAAGTAATCAGGGTAAGAATCATAGCACCCGATTCAAAATACAGGTTATGAAGAATCTTCTGTGCAATATCTGTATTCCCGTTACCCAGAGCATTACCTATTGCAAAAACGGAATAAACGCCGTAAGCAATTGCGGCAAGTGAACCCGTTGCAACAAGGGTATCCATATTGGGTGAACCTTTTATGAGTGTTTTAAAGCCGTTTACATAATATTTTCTGTTTACATACATCACGGGTAATGTAAGAAGAAACTGAATAAATGTGAATGCAACACCGTTATTCACACCATCAAGGAATGACGGCAACGACAAGGACACCATATGACCCATCGCAATATACATAAGCGGAACAAGACAGACAAATGAAACAATAAGACGGATTTTCATTTCTTTCACAGGGTCGTTTTCTTCCTGTTTATTCACTTTTTTCTTTTCGCCTGAAAAAACTTCCGCTTTATAGCCTGCTTTTTCAACGGCAGAAATTATTTTTTCTGCAGAAATTACTTTTTCATCATATTCTGCTGTCATTGAGTTTGTAAGAAGGCTTACTTCAACACTTTTTATGCCGTCAAGACTTTTTACACTGCGTTCAACAGCCGATGAACATGCACTGCACGACATCCCCGTTACGGAGAATTTTTCTTTCACAGTAATCCCCCTTTTATTTTATTTTTCTTATAATATCCATAGTTTCGGCTATTATTTCGCTGTTACCCTTTTTTATTTCTTCGGAAACACAACTTTCAAGATGCTCTTTAAGAATGATATAAGAAAGATTCTGCAAGGCACTTTCTGCGGCTGAAAGCTGAATAAGAATATCGGCACAATATCTGTCTTCTTCTATCATTCTTTTAATTCCGCCGAGCTGACCCGTAATTCTGTTTATTCTGTTTTCGAGTGTCTTTTTTGATTCGGCACTTCTGCCGTTCTTTTTATGACGGCAACATTCCTGATTATTCATAAAATCACCGTCTTTATTATATACCCCCGTGGGGTATATGTCAATACTGCGTCTTGACTGAGAAAACAATTGAATGTATAATAATCAAAAGAAATTTTTTGAGGATTAATTTATGTCAGCATTATTAAAAGAACTCTTATCTCCAATCCGTGCGGCATTCTTTCCTGACAGGTGTGCACTTTGTCACAGAGTTATTCCGAAGGATACAAAAGTGTGTAAAACATGCAGAAAAACAGCACCCGTAATAAGAGGGAATGCATGTCATCTGTGCGCTATGCCCGAAAAAGAATGCACCTGCAAAAAGCACAGCAGATATTATACAGCTCTTACGGCACCTTTTATTTATAAAGATGTTTTAAAGACCGGGATACATTACTGGAAATATAAAAATTACACGGTAAGCACTTCGTTTTTTGCAGAAATGATTGCATCATCCGTTAAAGAGAATTTTTCGGATGTAACTCTTGATTACATAACTTTTGTTCCTCAGACAGAAAAAGAAATGGCTGAAAAAGGCTATAATCAGACCGAGCTTCTTGCCGATGCTCTCGGAGAAAAACTTGAGCTCCCCGTGGCGACACTTCTTGTAAAACTCTATGAAACAAACCGCCAGCACGACACTGAGTTATTATTCAAAAGCGGAAACGTTGCGGGTGTTTTCGATTGCGTACAGACTGAAAAAATCAAAGGAAAAAACATTCTGTTGATTGACGATATAAAAACATCGGGAAACACATTGAATGAATGCTCAAAAATGCTCAGCTTATATGATGCTGAAAATGTTTACTGCGCAGTAATTGCCACAACAAACCTAAGGAGGAATTAATATGCCTGTTTCACAAAAAGTAAACTTCACAAAAGCCGTCCCCGTATGGGAAAAAGGCAAAGAGAATGAAATGAATCATTCTCTTGTTTTCAGAGCAATTGCAGAAAAAGGACATCAGTATATTCTGCGTATTGCATCACATTCAAGATATCAGATTTTCATAAACGGTCAGTTTTATGCTGCAGGTCCTGCAAGAGCTGCACACGGTTTCTTCCGTGTGAGCGAATATAATATGACAGAAAAACTCACACGTGACGAAAATGTTATTTCTGTTATTGCAACAGGTTACAACGTAAACAGTTTTTACCTCACAGACCAACCGTCATTCATATGTATGGAGCTTCTCACAGATGGTGAAGTTTCACTTGCAACAGGAAGTGAGAACGAATTTGAAGTTATAAATTACCGTAACAGAATCAGAAATGTGCAGAGGTTCTCATTCCAGCGTCCTTTCACAGAGAGCTATGTTTTCGATGCGTATTATGATGCATTTATGACACGTCCCGAAGAAAAATATGAAAACACACTTCTCGAAAAAACTACTGAAAAGGTGTTTATTGAAAGAAATATACCCTATTGCAGATACGAAGAAATAAAGGCTCAGAAAATCGTTTCAAGAGGAATTATCATTCCCACAAAGAACAAGAAAGAATACAAAGACAGAAGTCTTCTTGAAATAAACGATGAACTCAAAGGCTTCAAGCGTGAAGAGCTTGAAGCTGACACAGTCAATGACCTTTATGCTCACGTTATGCAGATTCTTGAGCCCGATGCAACAGAAAATGAGCCCGTAGCACTCGGTGTAAACTGTGCCGCAGTTTATGATATGGGCAAAAATACAACCGGTTACATCCGACTTTCATTGACAGCCGAGCACGACACCCAGATTTATGCTGTTTTCAACGAAACTCTTCCCGAAGAAGGATATCCCGATGCGGGTAAAAACGGTTGCGCAAATGTTGTCAAATGGGCACTCCAGGGAGGCAGAACTTATGACATTGTATCGTTTGAACCTTATACATACAGATACATTCAGATAATTTCGGCATATGCCCCCACACTTATAAGCAACGTTTCACAGTACAGAGAATGTTATGATGAAACTCTCATCACAAACGCAAAAAAGATGCCCGACAGCGACCTTCAGAAAATTTATGATGCGGCCGTTGAAACATTCTGTCAGAATTCAACCGACATTTTTATGGACTGTGCACACAGAGAACGTGCAGGTTGGCTGTGTGACAGTTTCTTCACTTCACGTGTTGAAAAAGAACTGACAGGTGCAAGTCCTGTTGAACACAACTTCCTTGAAAACTTCATAATGCCGGAAAAGTTCTCTCATCTTCCCGACGGAATGCTTCCGATGTGCTACCCTGCTGACCATAACGACGGTTGTTACATTCCCAACTGGGCGATGTGGTATGTCATTGAACTCAGAGAATACCTTGACAGAAGCGGTGACAGAGAACTTATCGATTCAGCAAAAGAAAAGGTATATAAGCTCCTTGATTTCTTAAAAAAATACGAAAACAAAGACGGGCTTCTTGAAAAACTCGAAAGCTGGGTTTTCGTTGAATGGTCAAAGGCAAATGATTTTGTTCAGGATATCAATTATCCCTCAAATATGCTTTATGCACTCTTCCTTGATTGCATATGCGAACTTTACGGTGATGAAGAGCTTCACAACAAAGCCGAAAAACTCCGTGAAACAATCAGAGAAAAATCTTTTGACGGTGAGTTCTTCTGCGATAATGCAATTCTGAATGCTGACGGGGTTGCTGAAAGAACCGACAACAGGTCTGAAACATGTCAGTATTACGCATTCTTCACAAGAACAGCAACAAAGGAAACATATCCCGAGCTTTACAGAAAACTTGTGAATGAATTCGGCTCAGTAAGAAAAGAAAAAGATAATTACCCCGATATTCACCCGTCAAATGCATTTATCGGAAATTATTTAAGACTCGAGATTCTTTTTACAGACGGTGAATACGAAAAAGTGACCGAAGACATAAGAGGATTCTTCCTTCCTATGGCTGAAAGCACAGGCACACTCTGGGAGAATATGACAAGTTACGCAAGCTGTAACCACGGTTTTGCAAGTCACGTAATATGCTGGCTCAATAAAATTTACGGTTAATAAAAAAAACACCCGAGGAAGAGTAATCTTCTTCGGGTGATTGTTATTATAGGAATTAGCCCTGTGCCATTGCACCGACCTGCATCATAAAGTCACCGATCTGTGCGCCGAATTCGGGAGCACCGTCCATAATAAGCTTACCGCTTCTTGTGGAGTCGAGCATATCTGCAGTCTGCATAAGGATGCCGAGAGCGCTGTCAAATGAGTCAAATCTCATAGTGAAGAACGGGAGAGCTCTCTTGTAGGTACCTCTGCCGGCTCTTGTCTTACCTGCCTTAACACGGATGTAAGCAGATACTGTAGGTTCGTCATTGACTGCCCATGCATAAACACGGTCGGGGCTCTTCTTTGCCCATTCGTGAATTTCTTCGTGACCGTTCTTGTTAAGCTGGCTGATACCGCTTGAAAGGAGGTAGAAATAGCACTTAACCATAAGTCTCTTGTCTTCTTCCTTTTCAGGGGGTTCTTTTGCAGTCAGAATTGATGACATTTTAAGAAGTGCCATCATAAATGCCATAAATGCACCGGGGTTTTTTACAACACCCTTCATTTTGGGGAGTGTCTTGGGGCCGATTTTACCCTTGAAGAAAAGGTTCATAGCCTCAACACTCTGGAACTCAAGCTCAACCATAGGCTTGGGTTCAACTTTTTCTGTGTGTATTACCCATTCATCAGAGTTAACCTGAAAATGAGTTGCATATTTTCCGTCGGGAGCATCCTTATCGATAGCGCTCACCTGATAAACACAGTGAACAGCCTTGAACTTTTTAGCAAGTGACGGTGTGTCAGCAACAATAACCTTTAAAAGGGGTAATACGGCATTCATAAAAATTTTATTGGTTAAAAATTCTTCTCTTGAAGCCATTTTTAGTTCCTCCTTGTAAAGATTATACTTCGTCGTCCCAGTTGTCGTCTTCTTCGAAGTCCATCTTCATTGTTTCTCTGACAGCATTGATGATACCGTTTGAGTCGATGCCGACAGCATTCATAATATCCTCGTGGAGACCGATAGGTGCAAACTTATCCTGATGACCGAGCTTCTTGAATGCACAACCCTTACCTGCTTCAGCCATAACTTCAGCAACTGCTGAGCCGAGACCGCCGATAACGTTATGGTCTTCTACTGTGATGATACGGCGTGTATCCATAACAGCCTTGATGATAGCTTCTTTATCGATGGGTTTGATTGTATGCATATCGAGAACACGAACCTTAAGACCGTCGTTCTTATCAAGGAATTCTGCTGCTTCCCAAGCCTGGAATACGCAAGAACCTGTAGCGATGATTGTGATGTCTGTTCCTTCGTGAACTGTTACAGCCTTACCGATCTGGAAACCGTAATCGGGAGTCTTGTAAAGAACTCTGTCAAAACCACGGTTGATTCTGATATAGAAGGGGCCGGGTGTTTCATAAGCTGCCATAACAGCATTATATGTTTCAAGACCGTCTGCGGGACAGATAACTGTAAGATTGGGAATTGAACGTACAAGAGCAAAGTCACAGATTGCGTGATGAGTTGAACCTGCCTGACCGAATGATGTACCTGAATGAGTAGCAATAACCTTTGCATTTACGTTCTGGTAGCAGAGGTCTGTATGAAGCTGGTCAGCTGAACGGAATGATGCGAACTGTGAGAATGTTGAAAGGAAGGGAACAAGACCTGCTCTTGCCATACCTGCAGCAACACCGAACATATTCTGTTCTGCGATACCTACGTTGAAGAATCTGTCGGGGAACTTCTTCTGGAATTCACCGATTTTTGTTGACTTAGCAAGGTCAGCTGTGAGAGCAACAACTTCGGGATGTGCTTCACCGAGCTCAACGAGAGCCTGACCGTAAATCTCCGCTGTGGAGAGTGATGTTGAATCGAGTGCTGTATAGGTTAATCCGCCTGCCATATTATTCAGCCTCCTTTTCTACTCTTGCAATTCTCTTCTGATAATGTCTTTCAAGGCTTTCCTTAGCCTGCTGATACTTTGTATCATCAAGAGCGCCGTAATGCCATACATAGTTATCTTCCATATAATCAATACCTTCACCCTTCTTGGTGTCAAGAACGATCATATAGGGAGAATCTGTTTCATTTGCGAGTGCTTCGTCAATAGCGTCGCAGATTTCTTTGATATTGTTACCGTCAATAACCTTTGTAACAAAGCCGAAAGCTGTCCATTTGTCTGCAAAAGGTTCAAGACGCATAACATCTTCTGTTCTGCCGTCGATCATACACTTGTTACGGTCAACGAAAGAAATCATATTTGTGGTCTTGTAATGAGCTGCTGACATAGCTGCTTCCCAGTTTGAACCTTCGTCACATTCACCGTCACCGAGAAGAACGTAAGTCTTATAATCCTTACCTCTTACCTTTGCTGCAAGAGCAGTACCGACTGCGATTGACATACCGTGACCGAGTGAGCCTGTTGAAGCATCAACACCGACAACCTTGTTTGAGTCAAGATGAATACCCATTGTTGAGTTTGAAAGGTTGAATGTCTTGAGAAGCTCCTTATCATTGAAACCGAGATCGCAGAGTACGGGTGCATAAGCTACACCTACGTGACCCTTTGAAAGAATGAATCTGTCTCTGTCTTCCCACTGGGGATTCTTGACATCGATATTCATATACTTGTGGTAAAGTACTGTCATAACATCGAGAGCACTCATACCGCCGCCGATGTGTGCACTGCCTGCCCATTTTGTTGTATCAAGAGTAAGCAGACGAAGCTCGTATGCTTTCTTTTCAAGAGCAAGCCATTCCTGTTTTGAAAGTGGCATAAATTTTTCCTCCATTCATTTTTAGCAATTTACAATGTACAATTTACAATGTACAATTAATTTCTTTGTAATTTAAATCAGAATGCTTCGGGGTGGCGTTTTCTTACAGCCTTGAATGCATCTTCAGCAACATCGATTGTGTACTTGATGTCTTCTTCTGTAAGAGAAGCATTGATGAAATGGTTGTGATGGCTTGTGATGAAAATGCCTCTGCTTACCATTTCCTGAACCCAGTCCTGATGCAGGAACAAGCTGTCATCGTTAGCTATTCTGAGATAGAAGAGTGCGGGTTCACCTGAACATACAAGGTCAAAACCGTTGTTTGCAGCTGCAGCCTTAAGACCGTCTGTAAGCTGTGTACCGAGTTTCTTGAACATTGCGGGAGCATCGAGCTTCTTGAGCTTTTCGATACAGGCAATACCTGCTGCGAAAGGAACAGCACTCATCCAGTAGCTTCCTGTGTATGAAAGACCGCTCATTGCACTCTTGAGGAAGTCCTTACCGCAAAGACAGGAAACGTTCCAGCCGTTTGCAAGTGCTTTACAGAAGCAGATAAGGTCAGCTTCAAAGCCGTAGTAATGGTCAGAACCTGCAAGGTCAAGTCTGAAACCGCAACGTACGTCGTCCACGATAAGAACGATGTTATTATCTGTACAGAGTTTTCTTACTTTCTGCCAGTAACCGTCAGCAGGAAGAACGTTATCAAGGAAGTTACCGTGCATATAGGGAGTTGCGATAAATGCAGCAATTTCACCCTTATTTTCAGCAATAAGCTTCTCAAGTGCGGGGATATCGTTCCAGTCAACATAAAGGTTATTTGCAACGTCTTCGGGAAGAACACCGGGATAGTCAAGCTTCTGTGTCCACATTGAAACACCGTGATAGAAGCCGTTTACGAAAATAATCTTTTTCTTATGTGTATGATAACGGGCACACATAATAGCAGCCTGAGTTGTATCGTTACCGTTCTTTGCAAAGAATGCCCAGTCAGCAGATGCAACTGTGTCAACCATAAGTTCAGCGAACTCAACCATCTTGTATGAAGGTGTTGTTGTACAGTTTGCAATTTCTGCCTGCTTCATAGCAGCAGCATTGACATCGGGGTCATTGTAACCGAGAACATTGGGGCCGTAAGCACACATATAGTCGATATATCTGTTGCCATCAACGTCCCACATATATGAGCCTTCAGCTCTTTCTGAGAAGAAAGGCCATGAAGTTGTGGGAACCCACAGACCTTCTGCAGGGCCTAAGTGACCGTAAATACCTGAGGGTATTACGTCAACGGCTCTTTTGAACCATTCACGGCTCTGTTTATGATTTGTATAATTTTTTGAAGCCATTTATGTACCCTCCTTATGCAAGATAAAGACCTACAAGGTCGAGAATTCTGTTCATATTATCAACCATGGAGATCATACCGCCCATTCTGATTTTGCCTTCGCCGACACATGCAACGGAGTTGACTTTGCCGTCGAAAAGGTCGCGGGCAAGCTTTATTGATTCAAACTCCATAAGAGCTCTGGGAGTATCAGTACCCTTCTTGACTGTGATAAGTCTGTGGTTGTTTACTCTGATTGTAGCCTTGGGACCATTCTTGATACCCATAAGAATTTCGCCGTCAACCATATGGTCAGCAGAGAACTTACCGATTTCATCGTTATTGCCTATCTGAGCTATTGCAACAGCAATAGTGTAGAACATAAGTGTTGTGCTGATTTCAAAAAACTTTTCATCCTTAAGGTCTTCAGGATCGGGTCTCATATATTTTGAGAGAAGATCCGTAAGGGGAACAAATTCCTTAAGAAGAAAGCCGATATGCTGGAAACCTTTTGAGGGAATGGGAGTAACAGTGCCGTCAATCATTCCGTTGAATTTCTCACAGGATGAGAAAGGAAGTTTGATGTCACAGGGGCCGATGCCGTCTTCCATTCTGCATCTGCCGTTTTTAAAAGTAATTGTTGCCGCAGGACCGCCCTTGACTTCAATACCTATTGTGATGGGCTTTTTGTTTGTAAGAAGATTTCTTGCATCCTCATCCAGTGCACAAAGATTTTCAAGTGTACCAAGAACAGCATATAAATTGATATATGCGAGTGTTTTTGCGTCTGTCAAAGCAATTCCTCCTTTTTATGCTTATATACTACTATATAGTAACAAAAATATAGGATAAAGTCAATAAACAGATGTAAATTAAGATTAATTCCGTTGTAGAAATTGCTCAATCAAGTTTGTTTAAATCATACAAAATCATTTTTTATAATTATTGAAAATGTTGACAAATCTGAAGCATCTGTTGAATAAATCACTCGTTTTATAAAAAAAGCGCCGTATCACTCTTTTATAGGGTGATACGGCATTGTTCTGTTTTTTCTGAGCTTATGAAGTGTAAACACTGTAGTCAGCTGTGGGTACGTGGTAACAGATTGAGTCATTTCCTCCGGGAGGAGTGGAATCACAAATTGAGTAATCAGAAAAAATTGTATAACCGAATTCTTTATCAAGTACAGCACATTGATACGGTGCAATATTTGATGAAATATATGAACATCCGGCTGCAATATTCTCTGTCAACTCAAAATTATCAAAAACAATAATCGGTCTGGAATATGCTTTTTTCATACTTTTACTCCTCCTTTCATAAGACTTGCTTTCCTGTAAGCATATTTACAAGTTTACTGAAAAAATCTATAAGTCTGTTGAAGAAACCTATGAGTTTTTCAAAGAATGTAAGTTCCTTATCAGCTTCTTCTTCAGGTGTTTCTTCTTTCTGAGGAACATCCTCAACTGTTACGGTTATTTCAACGGGTATTCCTGATTCATAACCGTTTTCATAAGCACCTGTTATGGTGTAAGTATATGTGCCTGACTCATCTTCAGTAAGAGTGACTGTCCACTGTTTGACTTCTTTATTGTCAATTGTTTCCACATAGCTTTCAATTATTTCGGGAGTGATAACATTACCGTTTTCATCCCTGATGATAAGTGTATCAACATCGGTTGAAGTTGAAACATTGACTTTTATACTCTCACCTGCAGTTACATTGTTGTTTTCAACCGTAACATCTTCTTCACCGATTTCAAGGTCTGCATTCACAGCTCTTACTGCCGAGCGTGCCATTCTGAATGTTGAATAGTTTGACATAAGCATTACAGGTTCTTCTGCCGGAGCAGTATTTTCAAGGTTTTCATAGTAACCGAAACCTGCAGAGGGGAATGTCCACTTGATATTTGTGATTGAAATTATACCGTCTGAAATATTCTGGATAACAATTGTACCTGATGAGTAATAGGTGTTACCGTCAGAGCCGGTAACGGGAGTCCAGCCGAGCTGACCTTCACTCTGCTGACGAAGAAGTGAGTCTACCGAGTATGAAAGGTCGGTTGCAGTACGGATAAGAGCTTCAGCCGTGTAAAGATCTGATGTTGTGGTGTAAGAAACAAACATTGTCGGATCTTCAACACCCACAGCCTTTGCACTGATCTGAATATCATCGGGAACAGATGATGCCCATATCTGGAATGCAACAGCTTGTCCCTTGAGAAGATAAAGTTCATTGTTGGGACCGCCTGATGTGTATTTCGAAACATCATCATTGTCTGAAATACCGTCAATAAAGACTACGCCTTCGGCTGATGTACCGTCATTTGTAAGCTTATTTGTTGCAATAAGCATATTACGGAGTTCAAGATAATCGGGATTTGCTTCTCTATCCTGAGTATAAGCATAAGAAATAGTGGAATTTGTAAGCGAATCGCCGATACCTGCAGGATTGTATATTCTTACGGCATCAACATAGAAATCATAAGCACCGTCTTTTGCAACATCCATTCTTGATGAATACATAGGTGTGATTTTTACCGTATATGTGCCGTAATCAAGATCAGTTACCTTGATAACGGGAATCTGATAGAGTGCATTATCCTCTTCGGGGATATTTTCGGTTATCCAGCCGAATGCATATGCAGGTTCGAGATTGCCCGTTGTGTTCTCGGTTACAATAGATCCGTTTTCCGCATAATATGTGGGAGTATCCGTGTAACCTCTGTTATCTGTCAGATAAAGCGGTTTGTCTGTTACCGTGAGTGTTTCACTGCCGTTTGCAGCACGGTAAATCTGACCGTAAGTATAGCCGTAATATGTGTTGACTGTGTGATTCTTTACTGTTTTACCGTTTTCATCAATGACAGTAAGATTCATTGTACCCGTATCTTTTGATGTTACGGAAATAAGGTCAAAACCTGTACCTGCAAATGTGAATTCAGCTTCAGGCCATGATGCACCTGCACCACCGCTGTATGTTGCATTGGGGTTATTCTTTGCACTGACAGTTACGTACTTTGCCGAATAACCGCTGTACATAGCACATTCATCATAAGCCTCATCGTAACCGTATGCATTTGAATCTGTTGCACCGGGTCGGTCTGTATGCTGATAGATTTCTCCCTTTATTACGCCTGTAGGAAGCGAGTTTGTCACATTCTGCCATACACCGTATTTATCAGGATTATTCTGTCCGTCAGGAACAGTACCGTCAGTATAGGTTATTGCATCGCCCTCAAAATCATCTTCATAATAGATTGTTGTTGCGGGAATGATTGTGATTTTTTCAAAGGCGTAATATACGGTACCTTCTTTATAGGTCGGGTCGTGTTCAACCTTTGCACAAAGGTAGATGCTTCCTGCATTGGAAAACTGCATTGTTTTCGGCTGGTAAGTAATATTACCGTCTTTCTGAATAAAATAAGTGCCGAAGTTACCCTCAAAGTCCATCTGGGCATTATTTCCGAAGCGTGTGACTTCATCATCTGTCGGCTCAGTGAACATAACAAGTGAGTTTGCACTTGCAGGAACTCTGTTTGTAACACCGATATAGTCATAACTTGCAAGTTCGTATCCTTCGGGTGCGGAAAGCTCATTGTTTTCCTTAACATCAAATTCAACGGGAAGACCGAAGTCTACAACATAAGACTGGTCGTTGAGTTTGACATAGTCAGAAATCTTCTGAATATTGAACATAAGCTTACAGTTTGAGTCTGTTGAGCCTCGTTCAAGATAATAGAATGTGAATGTATGCTGCTGACCATCGGTTGCAACCTTATTAAGGTATTCAAGTGCAGCCTGATTCTGTGTGCTTATACCTGTATTTTCAGCACCGTATGTATAAGTTACACCTTCAGAACCGGGATTGATAACAGAACCGCTTTCCACATCAGAAAGGAACTGATATGAAACAGACTTCTTTGTAAAGTTGATATTTGAATATCTGGGACCGTGAAGACCGCCGTTATCAAGAACGAGCACATCATCAATATAAACAAGAACGTCGTCATCACCGGAGAATTCAAACACAATGTCATTACCGTCACCATACTGACCGGTTGAAGGAATGTAGAACTCTGTTGAGAAGCTCATACCGAAATGATATATGGCAGCTTCTGCTGTTGTCATTGATGCATTTGAGCCGTCAAGTCTGTTATTGAAGGGGAAGAAACCTCTTCCGTTTGACCAGGAATTGGGGCCCCATACCTTACCGAGCTCACTGTTTTCAGGTATTTCGGTAAGCTGAGCAGTTGCTGTATGGTTTGCATCATTGTAGCTTGCCTGGAAAACTCGTTGAGTATCAGAAGAATCATAAACATAGGTATTTACGCCGAACATATTAGTATACTGAACAAAGGGAAACTGCATATCCCAGTAGTATTTAGCATATGTCGATCTGGGATTGTCGAGCTTATCTGCAGATTCAATAACATTTCTCGAGAAGAAATCAGGTACATGAACGCTGATATTTTCCAGGGGAACAAGAGTAATTGTGCTTGTTGAGTTATTACGGGTAATATTCTTTGTGAGATTTGAATGAATACCTTCAACATTTCTGTTTGAGACATTTGTATGCACTGTAACTGAAGTGTTGAGGTAATTCAATACATCATCATAAGGTGCATGAGAACCGGGAAGTCCGTCTTCACCGAGAGTTGTGCTGAAAAGACCCTGTACGGAAGCACCGTCATTGATCTGTTCATTCTGACCTTTTGTATTAGGCTTATCCCATACATTCCAGAATGTGAGATACGGAATCAATCTGGCATTATCAGCAACAGTAGAAACGGATTTACCCATAAAGGCAATCGTATAGAGTTTTGCATATTCCATTACAACTGCTTCAAGCGCAGCATTTCTTTCACTGTCACTTGCCCATGTTGCAGTATCATAACCGATAACAGCCTTTACCTGATCATAGATCTCAGGAGTATTGATGATTTTGTCAAACATCTCAAGGTAAGCAATTTCATTGAAATCATTACCGCCGTCAAGATATTCTGTCGGTGAATTATAACCGTACTTATAAATTGTTGCAGGGAATGATGTCTTTGCAATTTCAAGAGCATTGATTGCAGCATCAATAGCATCAATCGCAGCCTGCCACTGTGCATCAGTACTGTCGTTATTGTAAGAATCAACACCGTTTTTGATTGCAATAAGCAGATTGTGATAAGATTCATCAGAATAGTTACCCTGGTCAATTACAATTGCTTCATGAATCTTATTATAAAGCTGCTGCTGGGTTGTTGTATCTGAAATCATCTGTTCATAACTGAAAAGACGCAGATGTCTCTGATAGTCAGTTGTGTCGGTAGCTGACATTTTCTGACCCCATGTTGAGAAATAGGTTGAATATCTGTCAATAAATACATAATACTCTGAATTGTAGACATTCGGATTATATACTGCAATTCTGCCGTCCGCATAACCCTTTACTGCAAGCGCCTGAGGATTGGAAGAATATGCAAGTGACTGCGCATTGCTTACATGCTGATTATCAAAGTCAATATTGAGATAATTCTGACCATTCTTAATGTAATACAGATTCTTTTCAATATGAATGAATTCAACCTGATGTGCAACTTCTGCAGTGATTTTTTTAGCGGAAGAAATGCTTACCTGTGATGAATAACTCAATGCACCTGTTGTATCTGAAGGCACATTGTTTGTCATATAAGTTACAGAAGTAAGTGAATCATCACTTTCTGTCGAACTGCCCCATGTAATCATATACTTACCGTCGGCAACGGGAGCACACCAGTCGACAAGCTGACCGTTTTCCACACGCTGTAAACGAAGATCCCTACCGCCTGATGATGCACCTTCCTGATATGCGGAAACATAGAGGTTACCGTCAATAAGGTTATTGTCATATGCTTCCTGACCGCAGAATGTGATAAGGTGGTCTGTTCTTGATGTATTTCTGATTTTCACAAGACCTGTTGTCTCGTCAATTTCTATGCTCCAGTATGCAGCCTTACCTGAATAACTCATGGTTGCAGACATTTCACAGTTATCGTTATTACCTGCGTTAGGAATGTAGAGGTATTCTCTGTCTCCGTCCGGATTAATACGGGAAATAAGGTAGTTACCGCTGTTTGCATCTCTTTCAAAATGCCAGGTGGGAGTCTGTCCGTCAGGATAAACAACAGGTTCTGCATTTGTTGCAGACCAGCCCATTCCGTCCCAGAATGTACCGTCTTCAAATACATATGTAGTGGTCATTATACCCCAGCAACCGTTTGTACCACGCTTATCATAATCAAGAGAGATTACATAATCGCCATCAGGGATAATTGCTGATGTTGCTGTTGCTGAATATTTGCCGTACTGAGCCTGAGCACCTGCAGGAGGTGTAAGGTTTGCTATCTGGTTTTCAAGCAAAGGTCTGAGGTTGATATACTGAAGATTATCGTATGCTCTTTCTATTGCCTGTGTTGCCGCAATTATTTCAGCATCTGTTGATGCATCATTTACATATACATTATAACCGTTCTGCATTGCAAGAAGCAGATTGTTGTATGTTGCAGATGTGTAGAACTCTGAAGATGTTGCAGCGCCCTTCTGAAGTGCATCGTAGAGAGCCCTTCTGTTGGTTGTATTAACTTCTTCCTGTTCACGGAAAAGAGTAAAGCTTTTATTTGCTTCTGTTGATGAGCCACTGTATGAACTGAAAACAAAAGCTTCTCCCCTGAAATGATCAATATAATAATATGAAGTATTTCTGAATGCAACAGTATTATTACTATTTATTTCAATGAAAATCTGCTGCTGAGTATTTGTAAATTTAACATTATTATTTGATGAGGCAATATTCAGATACTGTCCTTCTGAATTCTGCAGAAAATAAGCATTTGATGTGGGTGAAACACGAGTAATTGTAATTTCATTTATTTCTGCAGCTTTAATTTCATTACCGGAGTATGATTTTGATTCACGGATAAGACCATATACGGTATTTCCGGCAGTATTTGTTGCAGTAGTACCGGTACCTTTTACAATATATCCCTGATTATAAAGAATATATTTACCGTCAGGAATCGGTGTTCCGGACACAGCATCATATTTAATATAACCTGCTTCCTGATTTTCGGGAGGTGGTTGCAGACCTGCAATATCATCCTTAAGTGAAGGATTGATATCACTCTTTTCAAGTGCATCGAAAGCCGCATTGATTGCATCAACAGCAGCATTCTTATCTGCATCTGATACAGTATCCTTGCCGTACTTTTCAATGCCGTCCTGAACAGCATCAAGAAGAGCTGCAAAAGACTCATCTTTATAAGCGGCAGGATTTTCTGCAAGAGCCTTTTCAATAGCATTGTAAAGGGCTATATCTGCTGCTGAAGTAGGCGTGGTTTTTCTGTAAAGGGAAAGCTTATCCCAACTGTTTGAACCGTCACCATCCCAGTTTGAGAACATTTCGTAATTATTGGTATCCTGATCCTGAAGATAGTATGTTCCGTTATGAATAAGAACCTTATTATTTCCGCCGTTTGAAATATTTAATTCAACAGGTGTATCAGAAAGTGTAACCTTTGTATTCTCCTGCTGAATGTTAAGATATTTATCTGCATTTTGCATGGTATACATCCTTGTTTCAGGATTGTATTTAAATATCCATTCATTTGTTGCAGCTGTTTCAATTTTATTATCAGTTACAGTACCTGTTGTCTGCTGAATACCTCTTTTTGCACCGTTACTATATGTAACAGAAGTACCTGACATTACATGGGAACCTTTTTCATATGAATAACCGTAAACAATATATGTTCCGTCTTCAACAAGACCTACATTACCGAAACGCTTTACTTCATTACCGTTAACGGTATAGAGTTTGAGTGCAGTACCGTTTGTGCTGACACCTGCCGTATTTGCAGAAGATGAAGAATAAGTGATGAAGTTTGTTCCGTCACCGATTTTTACGGTACCGTCAGATAAAATAACATCAAGCTCCTGAGGTTCACCTGTAATTTCAAGACCGTTTGCCGTAACATTAAGGAACTCGTTTGTAACGTGTTCACCTGTAAAAGAAATTGTATATTTTCCGTTATCCTGAAGTGCAAATGACCACATATGTGAACTGACATCAGCCGCCGCACCGCTTGTCTGAATAGTACCTGATGATACAGAAGTTGTTCCGAGAACACCCTTTGAAACATTTCCTGTTGCATCAGCCCCCGAAATAACATAATAACCTGAAGGAATGCTTGTAACCGCACCTGAACCGAGTGTATAAAGTTCATAAGAAACATCTGTGACAGGTTCTTCGAGTTCTTCAAAAGAATGCTCAAGGAATTCCTTACGTGCAGCATTATCAAGATTGTTTACATCAACTTCCTGACTGATAACTTCTTCAAATTCATCAGTAAGTTCAGCGCCTGTTTCAGGTACTGATGTAAGACCGATTGACTGATAAGGCAGGTCTGTGGGAGCAACGGTAACGTTGATTTTACCTGCATTTTCAGTTGACTGAACAATAATGAGAGCCTTACCGTTGAACATCTGAATCTGTGCAGATGTATCTGAAAGAAGAGCTGTTGAGCTCTGGAATTTCTGAGCAGTTGCGGCATTACCGTTATCAACTGCGGCAATAATACCTGCACCGCTGTTACTTGTAAGCGTAACATTGATTGTGCCGTTGTAATCATTTGCAAAGTTGCCGTTTGAATCAACAGCTGTAACTTCAATATAATTGAAGCTGTCACCGTCTGCAGTAAGAGTTGTATCTTCATTCCATGCTGCAACCGTAATGCCTGTTGCACGGTTTGAATAAACCTTTTTGGTACCGACTGTGTCTGTGATTTCCGCACCGCCCTCTGACTGATAAGCTTTGAGAGTAAGTGTTGCAGAAGAATCATATTTAACTTCAAAAAGAGGATAAAGGTTGTGGTCGTTTGAATCTGTGAGTGTGCCGACCTTACAAAGTGAAGAATCAACAACTGTTTCTGTGTATGTTGTATATGTAAAGCCTGCAGCTGTTCTGTAGGTTGTACCTGTTGCCTTTGCAATTACGTTTCCGTTATAAAGAAGCTCCACATAGGGTGCATTTGTGTAAATTGCAGTGTCAACATAACCGCTGCCGTCAACAACAAGGTTTGAACTGTTCCATGTGCCGGGAACAAGATGAAGTGTTGTTTCATCTGTATTCCAGAATGCATTATAGAGCCATGCAGTATCTTTATAAAAACCTGCAGTATCAATAGGTCCGAAATATGATGAGTTGGGATATGCATAAGGACCGTTAGGACCTGTATAAGCATTCCAGGGAGTAGGTTCACCTATATAGTCAAAGCCTGTCCAGATGAATTCACCTGAGAACCAGTCATTTACTATTGTGTAATACCATGCATCTGCGGCGGTATTACCCCAGCCTACCTTTGATGCATCATATGCACTTATCTGATAAGCACTACCGCCTGCGTAGTTTGCATCGTGAACATAATTATCTCCGCTGACATTTGCGGTGTCGTTATATGAATATTTGTATACACCACGGCTTGAAAGTGCTGATGCTGTTTCTGAGCCGACAAAGGGCATACCGTATGATGAATGATTATTGAGATAGGTGTTAAGATTATAGTTACCGCCGAAGATATCCATATAATTATCGATTGTCTGCTTGTTACCTGTGTTGTTACCCCAGAGAATAGGTCTTGTATCAAGCCCGTCAATGATATTTTTTATATCTGAACCTACGGAAGCATCACCGTAGTTGTCAAGCTCGTTACCTACGTCCCATACAAATATGCTGGGATTGTTGCGGTCACGCTTGATTGTCTGAGTGATAACGAACTGATACCATTTCATTCCGCTGCCGCCCATGATTTTGTTAGATGAATCAATTGCAACGTTGAAATGAGGACCAAAGTCGTATGTATTACCGTTTTTGCTTGTATACCAACCGTCAAACATTTCCTCCATAAAGAGCATACCGAGTTCGTTACATACATCAATATAAGCCTCGGGGAACACATTATGTGAGCCTCTGATTGCGTTGACGCCCATCTCTTTAAGTATTTTTATCTGACGATAGAATGCGTCATACTCCTGAGCAGCACCGAGACCGCCCTGATCAAGATGCATACATACGCCCTTGAGCTTGAGCTTCTGACCGTTGAGTGAGAAGCCTGTTGATTGACTCCATGAAGACCATGTATAACCGAAATCTGTGTAATGTTCGTCAACCACTTCACCGTTTTCTGAAATTCTTACACGGAGCTTATACATATTGGGGGTATCAACTGACCAGAGTGCAGGTGAAGGCACTTCTGCAGTAAGATTGACAAATGTAGGTGTTTTTGGCTGAACAGTAAGTGATTTACTTGCACTTGCAACAACAGAACCTGATGAATCAAGAACATCTGTAACAATATCTATAGGTTCTGCGTTATTAAGAACGTTATGGATTTCAAGATTGATATTTGTTGTACCGTCTGTACCGTTTGATGATGCGAGATCGGGTGTTGTAATCTGTACACCGTAACGTCCGATGTGAACTCTTCTGAGAACATTGAGTGTGACATCGCCGATAAGACCCGAACCGGAATACCAACGGCTCGAGGGAATATTATTCACAACCTTGACAGCAATGACATTCTGTGTAACACCGTCAAAATAGAGATAGTCTGAAATATCAAATGCAAATGAGTTGTAACCGTTGAAGTTTTCACCGACTTTTGCGCCATTGACATAAACGGTTGTTTCCTGATAAGATGCACCGAAGTTAAGTACAAAAACTCTGTCGTGCACCTGCTGAGGAAGAATGAAGCTCTTACGGTACCAGCCGGTTCCGCCGGGCAAGCTACCGCTTTCACCTTCTGTTCCACTTGTTGTGAAGTCCTGTATTATACTGAAATCGTGCGGAAGGCTTACATCTGACCACGACTTATCGCTGTAAGCTGTTGACTGTGCGTTTGCAACATCTCCGTAATTAAATTTCCAGCCCTTATTGAAATTAAGCTCATATCTCGGTGCTGTAGCAATCTGCTCACCGCTGAGTTCATCTGCAAGACCGACAATTGACATCACCGGAACCGATGTAACAACCATCAGTAAACTCATAACAAGGCTGAGCAATCTTTTAAGTTTTGTTGTTTTTTTATTCGCCATAAAAAACACCCCTGAATTAATTTTGATATAAAAAGCGATAATAAGACATCATAATTATACATTATTATTATATAAAAAAATCTTTTCTTTTTCAATACAAAAAATGCAGATTATTGTCAGATATTAGTTTTTTGTTAATTATTACAAATTATATATTATTTAATTCTTATATATAAAGAATAATTGGCTTTTTTGCACAGCATAAAAATGTTCGCTTGCATTTTTCTCAGCAAAAAAAGACATTATCTGCCTGAAAAAGCTCCTGACAGATAATGTTATCATATTAAATTGCGAGATATTTTTCTTTCCAGACCTCAATTGCACCCTCATCATAATTTTCAGGCATAAGTTCACACGCTTTTTTGATTTTAAGCATATTTATGCCGAGTTTTGCAATTTTAATGAGAAGCATAGGTCTTTTCAGAAGGGCCTTGAGCTTTTTGAGGATTTCACTCACCGTAAGTTTTATATCAGACCCTCCGGAAAACTCTTTTTCGGTGAGAATATGGCTTTCCATGAGATAATCAACATCATCTGGAGTTGCATCGCTGAGAAAACCTTTTATAACATCGTCGGGCAGATTCTTTTCTGCAATTTCTTTGAAATATCTGTACTGATATTTCCACAGATTCTCTTTTGTCAGTTCATCCATACCGATTTCAACAACCGTATCAGCAAGAATCTTTCCGCCAAGCATACTCTGAGTCATTCCCGAGCCGCTCAGAGGCTCAATCATAACAGCGCTGTCACCCACAGCGGCATAACCATCATACACTATAACGGGGAACGTTCTGCCGAGAGGAATTGTTGCGGTCTGTCCTCCCCTGACGAGTTTTTCACCCATATAAGGGAATTCTTTACGGAAATCTTCAACAGCTTCGTCAATATCCTGCTGTGAAAGAGGCGAAAAACTGCCGACGAGAATATCGATATATTTGTTGTCTGTTATAACCCAGTCTATACCCTTTCTTCTGTTATGATAAAAATAGAAATGGAACGGAGGGTCACTCATTTCGTCACTCAGACGTTCGTAATATGCCCTGTATGTATAAAGAGTGTCTGTTTTTTCTGTTGTTTTCACAATACCGCAGTTATCGGGCAACGAATCACGCACGGCAGAATGCATTCCGCACGCATCAACAACAAGATCGCAGAAAAATTCTTCATCCTCTGTTGCAACGCCTTTTACTTTATTGTTTTCAACAATTGCAGACACAACTTTTGTGCCGAACTTTATTCTCACACCGCACATTTCGGCATAAGAAACAAGATGCTCAGCCAGAAATTGTCTGTCGATATTCACAACAAGTTCACTCGGTTCTTCAAGAGTAACAAGTTTCATTGTTTTTTTCGGATTTCTGTAACACACTTTAACGTGAGGTTCAAACTGCAGTTCTGAGGGTTTGGGAACTCCTGAACGTGCAAAGACATCCTTTACAAGAGTATCTCTCCAGTCATAGCCAAGTTCATCTCTCTGTTTCTGTTCAAAAATTGTAACATTATAGCCGTTCTTTGCAAGATTTGCCGCAGCGATGAGTCCGCCGAGCCCTGCGCCCGTGATAATTACTTTTTTCATATAATCACCCCACAATGAAGTACATCTTCATTTTATAATAAAGTGATAATATTGTCAATCAGATAAAAAAGTTGCCTTCAGAATGAAGACAAATCATCTTTCAACTCAACGCTGACATTACCCCTACAGCATCGGGTGATGCAAGCAGTTTCCAATGTTCACAGGTATAAGAAATGCATGAAGTATCACACATATCGCAGTATTCACGGATAATTGCCCCCAATTCTCCGGAAAACGATACTTTCTGACTCACAATAAGACGGTACTTTTCACCATCCGTATACAGTTCACTTTTTGAAACACATCCGAGTTTATGAAGCACCTGCGAAAGTGAACCGATATTATCAATATCAGATGACTGACAGACCGTCTTCATTCCCGAAAGTTTGATAAGCTGTTTCTTTCCTGCTTTCGGCAACTGTTCATCAGCAACAGAAAAATAAATCCTGCATCCACCGTTATCATCGGGTACGGCTTCAATCAGCATTTTCTGTGTAAGCCTTATTTCTCTGCCCAATGTATGCTTTGCTTCATCAAGCAGAGTCCACAACACACGCCGTGTTTCAATGTTTGAATAATCAAGTTCTTCATATGTAATGTCAAGTTCTGTCATATCCTGTCTGGTCAGTTCAATGCAGATTGTATTTTCTGCCTCAACAGTTATATTCATTACAATCACACCCCTTATTTATATCTTATTCATAAGAGGTGTCTTTTGCAATGATAAAAATTTTCCGATTTTCTTTTTAACAACCATCATCGCAATGTAATCATATCCAAAAAAGAATATGTATTTTTGTATCAATTTTGCATTGTTTTCAGAATCCCAATATGATATTATATATTAAATTTATATTTCATTCAAACGGAGGTCTTACGGATGAAAAAAAATTTCAAACAAACATTATCATTATTAATGTCATTAGTAATGATTGTATCAATGTTCACAGGGCTTGAGATTTCATCATTTGCGGAAGATGATATTTTCCGTTATCTGGAATATAGAATCTTTGACGGTAAAGCAGTAATTGTATACTGCAACAGAAGAATCATCGGTGATGTTGTATTACCTCACACGATTGAAGGGTATCCGTTGGAAGCAATCTATGATGCTGCATTCCAAGCCTGTACAGGACTGACAAGTATCATTATTCCTGATTCGGTTACAAGCATCGGTGGAACTTCATTCCTCGGATGTACAGGACTTACAAGCATTACCATTCCCGATTCGGTTACAATAATCGGTGCTGGTGCTTTCAAAGGATGCACAGGACTTACAAGCATTACCATTCCCGATTCGGTTACAATAATCGGTGCTGGTGCTTTCGAAGGATGCACAGGACTTACAAGCATTACCATTCCCGATTCGGTTACGATAATCAATGATTATACTTTCAAAGAATGTACAGGTCTGGCAAATATTACTATTTCTGATTCGATTACAAGCATCGGGTCAGAAGCATTCTATAATACAGCTTATTATAATAGTGAATCTAACTGGGAAAATAATGTTTTGTATATCGGAAATTATCTGATTGCTGCTAAACCGGATATTACCGGTTGTACTTTAAGAAACGGTACATCAGTTATTGCAGGCAGCGCATTCCTCGGATGCACAAGACTTACAAGCATTACCATTCCCGATTCGGTTACAATAATCGATTCTTATGTTTTCAAAGGATGTACAGGGCTGACAAATATTACTATTTCTGATTCGGTTACAATAATCGGTGGTTGTACTTTCGAAGGATGCACAGGACTTACAAGCATTACCATTCCCGATTCGGTTACAATAATCGGTGATGGTGCTTTCTTCGGATGTTCGGGACTGACAAGTATCACAATTCCCGATTCAATCACAGAAATTAATGATAGTGTATTTGCGTACTGTACGGGACTTACAGATGTTACAATACCTGATACGGTTACATGCATAGGCCTTGTAGCATTTGAGGGATGCACAAGCCTGACGAATATCATAATTCCCGACTCAGTTACAATGATCGGTGAAGCTGCATTTTCCGGATGCATGGGACTTAAAAGCATCACAATACCCCCGTCAGTTACATACATTGAAGTATTTGCATTCGGAATATATAACACATTCGACTTGGATTATTCCGATTATAAATTCATAGACGGCTTTACCATATATGGTTATACTGGCTCAGAAGCTGAGGCTTACGCAAACAGATACGACATAAACTTTGTATCAATCGGAGTTATTGAAAAGGAAGATCTTGAAATCAACGACGCATCAATCATTGTTGACACGGACAAAACAATTGTAACAATCGTAGCTGGAAAAACTGCCGATGAAATTTCAGAAATGATTGAAAACGATGATTTTATAATCGTTGACAAAAACGGGGATGAGCTCAGCAGAAATGCCATTGTCGGCACAGGTGCAAAGATTCAGTTAAAAAACAGTGACGGATTTGTAACTGAATACACGGTTATTGTTCCCACAGACATTGACGGTAACGGCAAGACAACAGCCGCAGACGCAAGACTTGCACTCAGAGGTTCGGCAAAGCTTGAAAAGGTTGAAGGCGTTTATGCAATCGCATCCGATATTGACGGTAACGACAAAATCACAGCCGCCGATGCAAGAAAAATCCTCAGAATTTCCGCAGGCCTCGAAAAAGCATAAAAAATCAAGGAGTCGCAAATCGCGGCTCCTTTTGTTATGCAAATCAGAATTTGTCGTGCACAGCCCTACAAATTATTGTTTACACTTCAAGCTCAGCAAGTACGGGGTAATGGTCAGAAATAAATCTGTCACCGACCTTGTCTGTAATTGTGTTGCAGGATTTAACCTTAAATCCGTTCTTGATAAACACAAAGTCAATCATTTCGGATGAATTTTCACCAAATCCGTTATATGTCTTGACATCATTTGCATTCTTATCAAGAGTTCTTGCATCTGTGAAGCCCTGTGCGATAATTGTCTTGTAAGCACCTGATTCGGGATTTACATTGAAGTCACCTGTAACAATTGTGGGGACACCTTTGAAAACATCGGCTCTTTCAGCAATAAGCTTTGCGCCTTCACTTCTTGCAACATCACCGACGTGGTCAAGATGTGTGTTAAAATGAGCAATCTTTTCACCTGTTTTCTTATCCTTGAGAACAGCATAAGAACAGATTCTTATACATACTGCATCCCAGCCTTTACCGGGCTTTTCAGGTGTTTCGGAAAGCCAGAAATTGCCTGTTTCAATAACTTCATACTTATCCTTTTTATAGAAAACGGGAGAAAATTCACCCATTCTTTTACCGTTATCTCTGCCGACACCGACATAATCGTATGTATCGCCGAGTTCCTTGCACAGATAATTCATCCATCTGTAATGAGCCTCCTGAAGACCAAAAGTGTCAGGATCATACTTTCTGATAACATCTCTTACAAGAGGCTTTCTTTTGCCCCACCAGTTCTGTCCTTTGCCTGAACAAAGAACATTGAATGACATAACTTTCATTATTAACTCTCCTTTATTTAATTTCAGCCACAACAGGATAATGGTCTGACGGGTATTTCCCGTCAGGCATATCAGTTACAGTAATAACTCTGCTGACATTTTTTACATTTTTCACAAACACAAAATCAATCATTTTTGACGCCCCGCCAAACAAATGAAACGAATTGATATTGTCCGAATTCTCTGCGATTGTACGGGCATCACAGAATCCGCCGTTTATGAAAATTTTATATATTTCAGAATCGGGAGTGACATTGAAATCACCCATCAATACTGTTTTTATTTTATCATATTTTTTCAGTTTTTCAAGTATAAGTTCTGCGCCCTTGTGCTGTGCAACATCGCCGATATGATCAAGATGAGTATTGAAAACTGCAACAGAGTCCCCTGTTTCAGCATTTTCAAACAAAGCTCCCGAGCAGGTTCTGTTTTCGGCAGAATCCCAGCCGAGACTCGGTTTATCGGGAGTTTCCGAAAGCCAGAAATCAAGCCTTCGGGTGACTTTATACTTATCCTTACGGTAAAAAACAGGAGAAAACTCACCGCCGTTTGCACCGTCATCCTTGCCTACTCCAACATAAGCATAATAATCCTTCAGCTGACCCGAAAGATATTTCATCCAGCCGTAATGAGCCTCCTGAATTCCGAAAAAGTCGGGCATATACTTTTTAATAACATCCCTGACAAGAGGCTGACGACGGCACCATTGATGCTCATTTCTGCCTGCACACAACACATTAAACGTCATTATTCTCATTCATTTTTCTCCTCTTCATTTCCGTTTCGGAGTAAATGCAACCGCAGAAATCCTGACGGTAAAGATTATATTCCTGAGAAAGTTCAATCGACCGTTTATATCCGTTTTTCTTTTTGAAGTCGGAATACAGGTACTTTACATCATACTTCTCAGACAAGGATTTCCCGATACTGTTGAGCTTTTCCGCATTCTTGTAAGGACTTATGGATAGTGTTGTGGTGAAATAATCAAACCCATTTTTCTTTGCGTAAGCAGCCGTTTCACGAAGACGTAATTCATAGCATCTGAAACATCTTTCTCCGCCTTCAGGTTCATTCTCAAAGCCTTTTGCAACGGCAAAAAACTCAGATATATCATACCTTGCAGGAATAAAATCAACCTTACCCGAAAGAGGCATCTCGAAAATCAGCCTCTTTGCCTCGTCAATACGGTAATTATACTCACTTTCACTTGTTATGTTAGGATTATAGAAAAACAAAGTTATGTCGAAAAATTCAGAAAGGTATTCAAGCACATAGCTTGAGCAGGGTGCACAGCAGATATGCAGAAGAAGGCTCGGTTTTATTTCCGAACGGGCTATAAACTGCAATTCCTTTTCAAGCATCAGCTGATAATTCATTTTCTGCATCCGACTCACCTCGTCCGTTCTTTTTCAGGTTTTATTATACTATAAAGAAAAAAAAATAACAACGGAAACAGAAATTTTATTTTGTAAAAATACTTCGGCAAACCCTTGCATTTTCGTGAGTGATAGTATATAATATTAAGGCATATCAATCGGGGTATGGCGAAGTTTGGTATCGCGCTTGGTTCGGGACCAAGAGGACGTGGGTTCGAATCCCGCTACTCCGACCAAAAAAGAAGGTTACCGTCAGGTGACCTTCTTTTTTTATTGCAGAGATTGGTTCTCATGGTTTCATGTTTGTCACGAACCAATTGTGAGGGACCAGGCATTGAGTACGACCGCTGCCTGTGGCAGATAAAGGGAGTACGAAATGGCGCAGCGGTCAAAATTCTGCGAAGTGAATAACGAGCTAAGAATTTTGGGCACCGCAAGAGGTAGCCATGGGTTCGAATCTCGTTACTCTGACCATAAATTGCAGGTTACCTTAAGGTGATCTGCAATTTTTTACAATCAAAAAAAACTTCCGTGAAAATCTGTCACGGAAGGTTCTGTATTTTTAATCTGTTACCGAATCAACTATAACTCTGACATCGTCATTTTCTACGGTAGCAAAGCCGTTACTGCATTCTGCCGAAAAAATTTCATTTCCGTCAAGGCTTACAGATATTTTCCCCTCTGCAAGAGAAAAAACTGTCTTTGCATGACCTTTTCTTATTCCGTAAGAGCCCGAAAATTTACCGTTTACACTGTCGGCAACATTAAGCTTCACGCTGTCACATTCAAGTGACGGAAATATACGATGAGGTGTGAAAAGTGTAAATTTCATTTTTCTCACCCGTGTTCTTTTTTATATCTGCCAAACACTTCGTCAATAGTGCCTGACATAAGGAAATACTGCTCTGGGATGTTATCACATTCACCTGAAAGGATTCGCTCAACGCTGTCTACTGTCTTTTCAAGGGGCACATAAATACCCTGCTGACCTGTAAAGCTTTCCGCAACATGGAAAGGCTGACTCATAAAGCGCTGGACACGTCTTGCCCTCTTAACAAGCTCCTTATCCTCAGCAGAAAGTTCATCCATACCGAGAATTGCGATAATATCCTGAAGCTCTGCATATTTCTGCAGAACTCGCTGTGTTTCCTTTGCAGTTTTATAGTGTCTGTCACCCACAAAATCGGGAGTGAGTGCTCTTGAAGAAGATTCAAGAGGGTCAACAGCAGGATAGATACCGAGTTCAACAATCTTTCTTGAAAGAACGGTTGTTGCATCAAGATGTGAAAATGTTGTTGCGGGAGCAGGGTCTGTAAGGTCATCGGCAGGCACATAAACTGCCTGAACGGAGGTGATTGAGCCGTTACCCGTTGACACGATTCTTTCCTGTAATTTACCCATTTCAGAAGCAAGTGTGGGCTGATAACCTACGGCTGAGGGCATTCTGCCCAAAAGCGCCGAAACCTCGCTGCCTGCCTGAGTGAAACGGAAAATATTATCAATAAACAGAAGAACATCCTTATGTGACTTCTCACGGAAATATTCAGCCATTGTAAGACCGACAAGGGGCACACGGAGTCTTGCTCCTGCAGTTTCATTCATCTGACCGAAAACAAGAGCCGTTTTGTCGATAACACCTGACTGATTCATTTCATTCCACAGGTCATTACCCTCTCTTGAACGTTCACCGACACCTGCAAAAACTGAATAACCGTCGTGCTCGAAGGCAACATTTCGGATAAGCTCCATAATAAGGACAGTCTTACCTACACCTGCACCACCGAAAAGACCGATTTTTCCGCCCTTGATGTAGGGAGTCATAAGGTCAATGACCTTGATACCCGTTTCGAGGATATCATTCGAAGAAACAATCTCTGCAAACGGGGGCGGTGCGTGATGAATGGGCCATTTTTCCTGTGTTTCAACAGGTTTTCCGCCATCAATGGGTGCACCTGTTACATTCACCATTCTGCCGAGTGTTTCTTTACCTACGGATATTACAATAGTTTCACCTGTATCAACAGCCTCCATACCTCTGGACATACCGTCGGTGGAATTCATTGAAATACATCTTACCTCACCGTTACCGAGGTGCTGTGAAACCTCAAGGGTATATATTTCATTATTTACTTTAACATTTACTGCGTTGAAAATATCGGGAATTTCATTCAACGGAAAAAGAATATCAACTACGGGACCTGTTATTCTCTGAACCATTCCCACAGAGCCTTTTGCCATTTTACATATCCCCTCTCTTTGCAAATTCTGATGAACTTTCAATAACATCAGCCGTTACCTGACTCTGACGTTTTCTGTTCATTTCAGTTTCTAATTTTTCACTATATTCGCAGGCTGTATCATAAGCCGAGCGCATAGATGTGAGTGTTGCCGCCTGAGCACCGAGAGCCGTTTCAATAACCCTTTTATAAAGAACACACATAAATATTTTTTCTGCCGTGTTTTTTATAACGGTTTCCCTGTCAGGGACAAAAATCGGAGCTTCCTCTTCCTCAGCACATCCGTCATAACAGAAAAGATCTTTCGTTACGGGACGCTGCTTCATCATATTGACGTATTCGGGATAAACTGTTTTAACGGAAGAAATTTTACCGTCTGAAAGCAGAGAGCATATATAATCAAAAAGCTCTTTTACCTGCTCATAAGTGGGGACGTCATCAAAAATAAATGATTTTTCCGTTTTTATATTCTTTCGGTCAAGGTATTCGGTTCCCTTTTTACCGCACGAAACAACAATTCCGTCAATTTTATTTTTAGTAAAATAATAAAGAAGCTCATTATTGAAACCACCGCACATACCTTTGTTTGATGTAATTACAACATAACAGCAGGGTGCATCGGGATTCCCTGCCGGAAAAACCGAATTGAATTCGCTGCGGTATGTTTCATAAAGGCGGAGGTACTCATCTGCGTACTTCCCGTATTCGGCATAAACCGAGCTGAGTTTTGAAAATTTTACCGTAAATGCTGTTTTCATAGCACCGGTAATTTTCACGGTTGAACGGATAGTCTGCAGTTTCTTTTTAAGACTCTGAACTGTTGCCATAATTATAACCTCTCGGCAAATTCGCACAGAGCTTCTCTGAGTGAATTTTTCAGTTCATCATCAAATTTCTTTGAATTTTTTATTCTGAGTGCAAGTTCTGACTTTTCATTACAAAAGAAATTAAAGAGTTTCTTTTCAAATTTTTCCATTTCATCAGGTGTGATTTTCTCAGCGTATCCTTCACTTACAGCAAAGATGAGAATTGCCTGCATATTATCTTCAACAGGTGCATATCTCGGCTGACGCAGAGCTTCTGTGAGAAGTCTGCCCGAAGCAAGAGTTTTCTTTGTTTCGTCGTCGATATCAGAACCGAACTGCATAAAGTCAGCAAGTTCTCTGTACTGCGCAAGACGTGTACGAAGTGAAGATGAAACTTTTTTCATTGAAGGAGTCTGAGCCGAACCGCCTACTCGGGAAACGGAAAGTCCCACGTTTACGGCAGGACGCTGACCTTCGTTGAAAAGCTCGGCATCAAGGAAAATCTGTCCGTCTGTGATTGAAATAACATTGGTCGGGATATAAGCTGAGATATCACCTGCAAGAGTTTCAATAATGGGCAGAGCCGTAATTGAGCCGCCGCCGAGTTCATCTGAAAGATGCGCTGCTCTTTCAAGAAGTCTTGAATGAAGATAGAAAATATCACCGGGATAAGCTTCACGGCCTGAGGGTCTATGAAGAAGAAGTGAAAGTTCACGATAAGCAACGGCGTGCTTTGAAAGATCATCGTAAACTATAAGAACATCTTTACCCTGATACATAAAGTATTCAGCCATAGCGGAGCCTGAGAAGGGTGCAATATACTGAAGTGCAGCAGAAGCAGAAGCAGGTACTGCAATAATTGTTGTATATTCCATAGCACCGTGTGCTTCGAGCTTTTCTTTGATTTCAGCAACAAGGGTATCCTTCTGACCGATTGCTACATAGATACAGACGGTATCCTTACCCTTCTGATTTATGATAGTATCAACGGCAATAGCGGTTTTACCTGTCTGTCTGTCACCGATGATAAGCTCTCGCTGACCTTTACCGATGGGAACAAGGGCATCAATAGCCTTTATACCTGTATGAAGAGGCTCATTGACGGGAGCACGGTCAAGTATACCGGGAGCTTTGTATTCAATGGGACGTGTTTCCTTATAAGGAAGATAACCCATAGCATCAATGGGGGTGCCGAGAGCATTGACAACTCTGCCGAGAAGACATTCACCTACGGGCACAGACGCAATTCTGCCGACACGTCTTACACGGCTGCCGCTTTCGATAAGTGAGAAATCACCGAATACAACACAGCCGATACGGTCCTTCTGAATATCAAGAACCATACCTCTTTCGCCGCATTCAAACTCGATAACTTCACCATACATAATATCTGCAAGACCGTCCATCCAGCAGATACCGTCCGAAACGGTGATGACCCTGCCGAGCTGGTATTTATGTATATGAGGATTGAATTTTTCGGCTTTTTCGGTAAATTCCTGAATAAGATGACCTACAGTATCATCGTGCATAATAGGTTCACGGTTAAGACTTTTTTCAAACTGATAAAGCTCTTCCGAAACGGTGCCGTCATAAACAGTATCACCTATTCTGAGTTTCAGACCGCCGATAAGTGAGGGGTCTTCAAGCACCCAGAGTGATGTTTTTCCGCCTACTGCTTCAAGCAGCTGTGTTGTTGCTCTGTCAACATCTTTTACTATATCTTCGGGAAGAGGGTATGCTGAAGTAAGCGTGACATAAAGGACATCGTGATGCTTAAGATAAGCCATATCACCCGGTGTGAGAGTGATTCTTCCTAAGATTTCATCAATTACCTGTCTGTCAAGCTCTTTTATTGCATTAAGATATTTTTCGGTTGTGAAAAGAGTAACTGCATGTTCCTTGAGTACAGAAAAAAGCTCCTTACGGGCATCCTGAATCATACCACGGTGAATTTCACTTTTTTCTCTTTCACCGAAAGCCTCAACAGATGCAATTTTTTCCGCAACCACACTCTGAGCCTTCTGAATCTCTTCACTGCAATCAACGGCAAAGTTTTGAGCTGATGGCTCCTGCAATTCGGGAACGGGCATTTTTTCAATTTTTTCTGCCCTGTCAAGATCGCTGTTTATTTTTTCATATCTGCCGCCGAAAAGTCTTTTAACGGTTTTTCTGCCAACTAAAAAAAGAATCACAGCAAGGATAAGAAAGTTTATTATTACGTATTGTATTTCCATATTATCATATCCTGTTGGAAATAATGTTTTTTACAAAAATAGCTGCTGCAGTTTCCATTTCGGGAGCAACAGAGCTTACTATTCTGTCACATTCGCCCTTAATACCGCTTCTGTATTCTTCAATATCAGCAAGGGTTTTTCTTTGGGCGTTTTCAATCTCTTTTTTGCCTCGGATCTGTATCTGCTGAACATCCTCTTTAGCCTGAGCTGTTGCCTGAGCTTCAGCACGTACTTTTTCCTCGGCAATTCGTTTTTCATTTTCTGATGTTATATTTTCTATATCTTTAAGCTTTTTCTCTGCTTTTTCAATCTTTTCCTTACGGCTGTCAAGCATTTTAAGCACAGGAGTAAAGAGAAGATTTTTGAGAATAAACATAAGAAGAAGAAAACATATCACAGTCCACACTATAACTGATGGCTGTATATTCATAACTTACTCCTCAGATTTTTGAAATAAGCATAAATGCGATAAGAAGACCGTAAATTGTGAGCGCTTCCATAAGTGCAAGAGAAATAATGAGAGTTGAACGGATGTCTTTTGCTGCATCCGGCTGACGTGCGATACTTTCCATAGCTGCTTTTGCCGTGATACCCTGACCGATTGAGGGGCCGAGTGTACTGAGTGCGATTGCTACTGCTGCTGCGATTGCGATAATTGCTGAATTTGTCATTTTAATTAAGCTCCTTTAAATAAAAATTGTTATTATTCGTCTTCGGTTACCTCTTCGAGGTATATTGATACAAGCATTGTAAAAACCATAGCCTGTAATGCACAGAATAAAAGTGAGAGCACCATCATAACAACGGGTGCACCTATGGGGAAGATGTGATAAAGTTCTTCTGTTACCATTTCTTCACCGAATATGTTACCGTAAAGTCTGAGTGCAAGTGATGCGGGTTTTATAAACTCGTCAAGAATCAGAAGAGGTAACATAAAGAACATCGGCATTACAAAACGCTTAAAATAATGCTTTGCGTTATGCCTGAGCCCTGAAATCTGCAGGAAAAGGAATGTAAGAACACCCAGACCTGCCGTTACTGAAAGTGATGCAGTGGGGGCTTTTACATAATCGGTAAGTCCCACACCCGGAATCAGTCCCGAATAGTTGGAGAAAATTATAAAAATAAAAAGTGATGCAAGAAATGTGAAATATTTTCTTGCTTTCTTTTTGCCGAGAATATCTGTGAAGAAGTTATCCAGATATTCAACACCCGTTTCTATAACATTCTGGAATTTACCCGGACGCTCTTTGAGATTCAATTTCACAATCAGAGAAATAACAGTCAGAACTCCGAGAATTATCCACATTGTAACGACTTCACCCGTTACATCAAGTATTCCGAAAAGTTTAATGATTACTTCAGATTTTTCACCCATTTTCATCCTCCTTTTCATTTTTTGTCTTGTGTGAAAGACTCTCATTCACAGCGAGAAGCTTTTTAGTGAAGAAAAACATAGGCACGGTCATACCAAGAACTGCTCCGACAAGAAGATACACGGGATCTGCAACCGCTGTTTTTGTTCCGACAAAATAAACAACAGCAAGAAATCCCACCTGAATAACAGAACGCGCAACGGTAATGAGTGAATATTTATCAGGCGCTTTCACAAGAATGCTCTTCGATAAAAGATAGTTTGCAAAAGCCACAAAAAAACCTGTTGCCGCTGCCACCGCAGCACCGATAATATTATATGGCATACATTCATCTCCTTCTCTCTGTTTTAAGCTTATTATAGCACTTTGCACTCTTTTTGCAATAGCAATATTGCTATAAAATAATAAAATAATTTGTAATTTTTTTTATTATTTCGGTTCATAAAAAAAGTAACAGAGGTTTTATCCTCTGTTACTTTGCTTATTTTTATAAAATTTTCCTATGAGAAAAAATACATCAAACCGGAAAACACCGAAAGTGAAACAATGAAGTAAGCAATACACCATACAAGTGCAGTAAAAAATCCTTTTACAAACGGAGCATTTCCCTCAGCAAAGGCTTTCTGGGGCTTACCTTTGGGATAACAAGCTGTGATTTTATCAGGCAGATAGCCGTGGTCACGGTCTGAGGAATAGGCAAACTCATACTCTACATCATCAACCGAAAAAACATAAGTGCCGATTTTTTTATAGCCGTAGGTTGTGTATGAAATACCGGCGCGCGCATGCTGCCACATACTGTCATATTCAGTCTTTTTACGTTCCGCCTCGATGTATTCAAGGTTTGCCTTTTTATAACTGAAAAGATTTTTAAATTTTAAAATGCCGATGATAAGAACAGGAGAAAATACTGCAAACGGGAGTATATAGACAAGTATTTCCATAAAAACGGCTCCTTTTTATATATCAAAAAATGTAAGAATGAATGCTCCGCAAAATACCAAAAAGTATACTAGTGAGATAAAACCGCAGAATAAGTACTTTATATCATTTCCGATACAAGCACGTTTCGGATGTTTTATCTGATATTTAACCATTACAGATTTCGGTGCGAAATGAGGCTTCTGAGGGATTGAAAATGTAACTTCATAGGATACTCCATCAACGCGGTATGTATATATACAGTCAGTCATATGACTATAATGCTTTTTAGCTCTCCTGAATCCTCTGTATGTGTCTTTACTGTAATTTGCTTCTTTGAGGTAACCTCTTACCTGTGCCGATTTTCCGGGACGGTATTCCGAGTGTATCACAAATAAAACAATGCTGATAACAAGACCAGCTGTTGCCAATAAGGCAAAAAATATCCTGCCGTATATTACATCCATTAATTTATCACCTTTACTTTACAAGCAACAGGAATGAAAGAGAAATAACAGTCTGCACAATCTGAAATCTGAAAATTGTCTGTGTATTTGACCAGCCTTTGTTCTTTCTGAAATGGTCGTGAAGAGGAGTTCTGATGTTCTTCATTATGCTGATTTTAAGGAATCTCTTGAGTGAAACTTTTGCAATGCCGAGAAGTCCGTCAAGGAGAATGAGAAGACAGAGAGGAATTGCAAGAATAATGTTTCCTGTTTCAAGAAGTGCAATGCCGAGGAATACACCGATTGCTCTTGAACCTGCGTCGCCCATCATCATTGTGCTGGGCTCTGCATTGTACCAGAGATAAGGCACAATGCTGAAAATCATTGCAATGATAAGTGATGAAAATTCCTTTTCCATACTTCCTGCAAGACCGATAACAGCAATGAAAATAAGTGAATTTATTGAAAGCGTACCGCAGAAACCGTCAATACCGTCTGAGCAGTTTGTTGCGTTTATCATCATCCAGAGGAATACGGTTGAAATGCAGACAAAGAGAATCTTGTTTACTGCAAAATCAAAGAAGAAAAAGTCAAGTCTTGCAAGGTCGGGGTTGAAATAAACGAATGCAACAGACGCACCTACACAGATGATAAGGTCAATAAGACCTTTTTTGTATTCACTCCACGGCTTGTCTGATTTGTCGTCAAGATAGCCCGAGAGCATACTTGCAAGAACAATTACATAGTAGATTATGTATTCGACGGTAATGGGAGCAAAGATAAGCCCTGCCAGAACAAAAACTGCAGTAAAGACTATACCTGCACCTCTTGCTTTGCCTTCGGATAACTTGCCGTTGAATGCAAATTCACGACCGGCATCTTTGGGCAGCTTACTTTTAAACACTTTCAGCAGTACAATAACTGCAACGAATGCAAAAAGTATCAGTCCGAGATACATAAATTTGTTGTCATAGGGGATGTTTAATAAGGTTAACATGGAAAACACTCGCTTTCAGTTTTTTACACTTGTAATTTAACATTTATGCCAGACTATTTCACGGCTGTGATTTGATGCAATCTGCATACATTCTTCAACACTATCACAAAACCAATCTGTAATAACATCAAAACATTCATCACATAAAAAAAGATAATATTTATTCTTATCTGATGAATAACTGCAAACAGCGAAATAAGAAACATAATCACAGATTTTTCCGTTTGTATCATTAACTGTTCCGTAGTCACCCTTTTCAGTGTAATACAATACATCTGCACCGTCTAATTTTTCAGGGAACATCATTACTTATCAGCCTCTGTTATTACAAAATGTTATTATAATTAAGTTCTTAAAGATATTATAACAAAAGGATATGGAAAAATCAAGGCGGAGCCTTGTATATCATCCGCAACTTGTTGCGGCATATCATCAACACGGAGTGTTGTATATCATCAAGCCGCAGGAAAATGCACGCTGACGCGTGATGATATGCAGCCCGAAGGGCTGATGATATGCACCGCACTTCGTGCGTTGATGATATGCCAATCCTGCGGATTGGATAAAAAAATTACCAAAGCATGCTTTGGTAATTTTTTGGTGGACGATAACGGACTCGAACCGCTGACCCTTCGCACGTCAAGCGAATGCTCTACCAACTGAGCTAATCGTCCTTATTTAGTTGCTTGGTTATTATACATTAATCTTTTCTAAAAATCAACCCCTATTTTTAGAAAAATATTTAAAAAAATAAAAAATATATAGTGCATTTTCCGTTTGTTTATAGTATAATGATTGTGAATACACATCAAATGAAAGGAGAACAGACAGAAGCTTTTACAGTTTCCGTTGTCACTCGGTTATGTTCAGACAGCTAAGAGAAGACATTCAGTGCATAAAAGACCGTGACCCTGCAGCATCGTCAATTCCTGAGATACTTCTTCTGTATCCCGGACTTCATGCTATCAGGTCGCATCGTAAGGCAAACTGGTGTCACCGTCACAATCTTCATTTTCTTGCAAGATGGCTGTCACAACGATGTGTACGCAGAACAGGTATTGAAATTCACCCCGGTGCCACAATCGGTAAAAGATTTTTCATTGACCACGGCACGGGTGTGGTTATCGGTGAAACAACCGAAATCGGTGATGATGTCACAATCTATCAGGGCGTGACACTCGGCGGTACAGGTAAAGATGTGGGCAAACGTCATCCCACGGTAGGCAACAACGTTATGATAGGTGCCGGTGCAAAGGTGCTCGGTCCCATAAAAATCGGAGATAATACAAAAATAGCGGCAGGTTCTGTTGTCCTTCACGAAATTCCTGCAAATTCAACGGCAGTCGGTACTCCTGCAAGAGTTGTCAAACAGGACGGAATAAAGGTCGAAGCTCTTGACCAGATTCACATTCCCGACCCCGTTGCGGAAGAAATTGAAAGACTTGAAGAAATGATCAAGGCACTTGCCGATACTATAAACAGATAAAGGAGAAAAAATTATGTATTTATATAACTCAGCATCCAGAAGAAAAGAAGAAATTATTCCCCACGAAGCAGGCAAAATCAGTATGTACACCTGCGGCCCCACAGTTTACCACTTCGCTCACATCGGTAACTTAAGAACTTACATTATGGAAGATGTTCTCGAAAAGTCACTCCGTTATGCAGGTTATGACGTAAAGCGTGTAATGAACATCACGGACGTAGGCCATCTTTCAAGTGATGCCGACACAGGCGAAGACAAGATGCTCAAGGGGGCAAAAAGAGAAAAGAAGACAGTTATGGAAATTGCTCAGTTCTACACAGACGCATTTTTCGCAGACTGCAAAAAACTCAATATCAAAAAGCCCGATGTTGTTGAACCCGCAACAAACTGTATTGCTGAATTTATTCAGATGGTTGAAGGACTCCTTGACGGTGGTTATGCTTACATCGCAGGCGGTAACGTATACTTCGACACATCAAAGCTCAAGGATTACTATGTGTTCAACAACTTTGATGCGGAAGACCTTGCAATAGGTGTACGTGACAGCGTTTCCGAAGACGAAAACAAGAGAAACAAGACAGACTTCGTTCTCTGGTTCACAAAGTCAAAGTTCGAGGATCAGGAACTCAAATGGGACAGCCCCTGGGGCATCGGTTATCCCGGTTGGCACATTGAATGCTCTGCAATCTCACTCAAGCACAACGGCGAATATCTTGATATCCATTGTGGCGGTATTGATAATGCTTTCCCCCACCACACAAACGAAATCGCACAGAGCGAAGCATATCTTGGTCACGCCTGGTGTAAATACTGGTTCCACGTAATGCACCTCAACACTTCAAACGGCAAAATGAGTAAGTCAAAGGGCGAATTCCTCACAGTTTCACTTCTTGAAGAAAAGGGTTATAATCCTCTCGCTTACCGTTTCTTCTGCCTTCAGTCACATTACAGAAAGAGTCAGGAATTCTCATATGAAGCTCTTTCAAATGCGGAGGCAGCATTCAACAAGCTTCTTGCAAGAGTCGGTGCTCTTAAGGAAGACGGCGAAGTTGATGAAACTGTTTTTGCTGAATATACAAAGAAGTTCAATGAAGTTCTCGGCAACGACCTCAACACATCACTTGCAGTAACAAGTGTTTATGACGTTCTTAAGGCAGACACAAACGATGCAACAAAGCTTGCTCTTATCAATGATTTTGACAAGGTTCTTTCACTTGACCTTGCTCAGCAGGCAAAGAAGCTTTCAGAAAAGAAGGATGAGGCGCCTGCAAATGAAGAGGATGCTGAAATCGATGCACTTGTAGCTCAGAGAACTCAGGCAAGAAAAGATAAGAACTGGGCAGAGGCTGACAGAATCCGTGACGAACTTAATGCAAGAGGTATTGTTCTTACAGATACTCCCGAAGGCGTAAAGTGGTCAAGAAAATAAGATTATGAATCAACAAAGCGCTTCTCTTATGAGAAGTGCTTTTTATGCAAAAAAATTATATTTTTTCTTTCATTATGTTGAAATTACAATTATCTGAATATATAATATTATAAAGAAAACATCATACGGGGAGAGTGAATAAATGTTACCTGTTTTTTTGACCGCAATCGGAGTTGGCGGTGCAACGGTATTCGGAGCCGTGATAGGCTTCATATTTAAAAAATATTCACACAAATTTTCTGATATCATACTTTCATTTGCGGCAGGTGTTATGCTTGCGGCGGCAGTTTTCGGTCTTATTATGCCATCGGTTGAAAAAGGCGGAAAATACGGACTTATCGTTACAATAGCAGGTATTTTCACGGGTGCTGTGTGCCTTAACCTTTTTGACAAGCTTGTTCCTCATCTTCATAAACTTATAGGTGAAGACACGGAAGTTCATCATAACTCACATCTTAACAAAGTTATGCTGTTTGTAATAGCAATCGCCATACATAACCTTCCCGAAGGTATTGCGGCAGGTGTGGGCTTCGGCTCAGGTGATATGTCACACGCATTCCTTATTGCAGGCGGTATCGCTCTTCAGAACATTCCCGAAGGTATGGTTATTATAGCTCCGATGCTTTCAGCAGGTGTAAAACCGGGAAAAACGTTCTTATGCGCACTGTTTACAGGTCTTGTTGAAGTTATAGGAACATTCATAGGCTACTTTGCAGTAAGTATTTCAACTGCAGTTCTTCCTTTCGGTCTTGCTTTTGCAGGAGGCACAATGCTTTATGTTATAAGTGATGAAATAATCCCCGAAACTCACGCCCACGGCAATGAAAGAGGCGCCACCTACGCACTTCTTGCAGGCTTCTGTGTGATGCTTGTTTCCGATATTCTGTTAGGTTGATATTTCTTCTGCTCTTACACCTGTAAGGGCAGTTTTTATTGTTCATATATTTTTGTTGATTTTATTCTTATTTAATAATATAATAATTTCATAAACAAAATTTTCACTTTCTGCGTATAATATCTTTTGTGATAACCAAACTAACCTATACAAAGGAGGCAATCACAATGAGATATTTATGTAACGTATGCGATTGGGAATATGATGAGGCAACAGGTGTCCCCTCTCAGGGAATTGCACCGGGAACAAAATTTGAAGATTTACCCGATGATTTTGTCTGTCCGCTTTGTGGTGTGACAAAAGAAGAATTCAGCCCTGCCTCATAAAAAAACTTCCCGTATCGTTCTGACGAAACGGGATTTTGTTTTAATTATAAAAAGGTGGGATAAGTTTTGTTTCCTGTAATCTTAACTGCTACCGGAGTGGGCGCAGCTACGGTAATCGGTGCCGTAATCGGTTTTATATTTAAAAAATTTTCGCACAGATTTGCCGACATAGTTATTTCTTTTGCAGCAGGTGTTATGCTTGCTGCGGCTGTTCTCGGACTTATTCTGCCCTCTGTTGAATACGGTGGCAAATACGGTCTGCTTATTACAATCGCCGGAATTTTTGTGGGTGCCGTTTGTCTTAATCTTGTTGATAAGCTTGTTCCCCATCTTCACAGTCTTATGGGAGAAGACACAGAAAAGCACAATAACGCAGATTTTAATAAAGTTATGTTATTTGTTACGGCAATTGCAATTCACAATCTTCCTGAAGGAATTGCAGCAGGTGTCGGTTTCGGTTCAGGAGATACATCTCAGGCAATTATGATTGCAGGCGGTATTGCATTACAGAACATTCCGGAAGGAATGGTTATAATCAGTCCGATGCTTGCAGCCGGTATAAAACCACGAAAAACCTTTATCTGTGCCCTGCTGACGGGTGTTGTAGAAGTAATAGGTACATTTATAGGTTATTTTGCTGTAAGTATTGCATCTGCAATTCTTCCGTTTGCATTGGCATTTGCAGGCGGTACAATGCTTTATGTTATAAGTGATGAAATGATACCTGAAACACATCTGCACGGCAACGAAAGAGGGGCAACTTACGCACTTCTCACAGGATTCTGTGTGATGCTGGTTTCAGATGTTTTGCTGGGGTGATATTATGGGTAAAATAATCAATATCAACGATAACTGGAAATTCCATTACGGTGACACAACCGAAGCTGATTATATGGGCTATAACGATGATGCGTGGCAGAATGTCACTCTGCCTCATGACTGGTCCGTAAGCTTTCCTTTTGATAAATCAAATGCAAGCGGTACGGGATATCTCCCCGGTGGCACAGGCTGGTACAGAAAACATTTTTTTCTTCCGGATGATATTGAGGGCAAACGTGTAAGGCTCAATTTCGACGGCGTATACAAACATTCAAGGGTATATGTCAACAGTCATCATATCGGCGGAAGAGCTTCGGGCTACTCTCCTTTCACATTCGATATATCGGAATTTATCCGTGCAGGTGAAAATGTGATAAGTGTACGTGTTGAACACGAACAAGTTGCTGATTCACGCTGGTTTACGGGAAGCGGAATCTACAGAGATGTTACTCTTGAAATAACGGAAATGAGCTGTTTTGCAGAAAACAGCATTTTCGTTACAACAAAAGAAATCAACGGCACAGATGCAGTTATTACGGTTGAATACAGCACAATTGACTGCGATGAAACTGAGTTAATAATTGAAACAAAAGACGGTTTACATATTACTGCCACAGAAGGCAAAAACTGCGGTACAGCTGAGTTGGCTGTTAAGAATGCATCACTCTGGTCACCAGATTCACCTTATTTATACATTCTCAGATGCCACGCTTTCAAAGACGGAAAACCGACTGATGCAGTTTCTGTTCCTTTCGGTATCAGAACTATACGTTTTGATGCAGACAAAGGTTTTTTCCTCAACGATATCAATATGAAACTCAAAGGAGTATGCGTTCATCACGATGCAGGTTCTCTCGGTGCCGCAGTTCCGAAAGAAATATGGGCAAGAAGACTCAGAAAGTTCAAAGAATCAGGCTGTAATGCCCTGAGAACAGCTCATAATCCGCCCTGCAACACTCTTCTTGACCTTTGTGATGAGCTCGGTCTTCTTGTTATGGACGAAGCTTTTGATGAATGGGAAGGTACAAAGAACAAATGGTGGCAGGGGCACAATGTTTATCCGCCAAAAAAATACGGTTATGCCGAAGATTTTCCCTTATGGCATAAAGCAGACCTTGAAGCTATGATTCTGCGTGACAGAAATCACCCGTCGGTAATTCTCTGGTCAATCGGAAACGAAATTGACTACCCGAATGACCCGTATGTCACTCCCCTTTTCGATGAAGTACTCGGCAACAACGATAACGGCAAACCTAAGAATGAAAGAATGTATGACAACAGAAAACCTGATGCATCAAGGCTTACAACAATTGCAAAAGAGCTTGTTGAAATTGCACACAATGTTGATACAACACGTCCCGTACTCTCTGCACTCTCATTCCCCGAGCTTTCAACCAGAACGGGCTTTGCGGATGTTCTTGACGTTTCGGGCTACAATTACCGTGAAAGATTTTATGAAGAAGACCATAAAAGATTCCCTGACAGAGTGATTTTCGGCAGTGAAAACGGTCATGATGTTCCTGCGTGGCACGCTGTAAGAGATAATGAATACATCTGCGGTCAGTTCTTATGGACAGGTATTGATTTTCTCGGTGAATGCGTCGGTTGGCCGAAAAGAATCTCTCAGGCAGGTATGCTTGATCTGTGCGGTTACGAAAAACCACTGTTTTTCATCAGAAAAGCTATGTGGAGTGATGAACCTTTTGTAAAAATTGCAGTTTCCGAAGGTGAAGCTGATAAAACCAATGTATGGACAGACAATTTTATTTATTCAGCTGACGAAGGGACAATAATACAGGTAAGCTGTTACACTAACCGCCCTGAAGCAGAGATTTTCCTTAACGGCACATCACTCGGCAAGAAGAAATGTGAAAATTACAAAGCAAAATGGGAAATTCCTTTCACAAAAGGTACATTAACAGCTGTTGTTGACGGTGCAGAAGATTACCTTTCAACACCTGAAAAGGCTGAAAAAATAAGTCTTACTGCAGACAGAACCGAATTCAATAAAAACAACAATATTATTCACGTTGAAGTTGAAATCAAAGATAAAAACGGCAACACAGCTGCAACAGACGATAAAGAAATTTATTATCAGTTGCTCGGTGATACTGAGATTCTCGGAATTGAAAACGGGAATCCCGCCGACCTTACTCCTTACAGCGAAAAATACCGAAAAACATTCAGAGGCAGAGCAATTGTTTACATAAGAGCAGGTACTGTTCACGACAAAATCACTCTTTTTGCATACACAAAAGACGGATTGAATGAACAGATAACTTTCAGCAGAAAATAAAAATTACGGGGCTGATTTCAGTCCCGTATATTTTTTGATAAATTGAATATTCGTTATTATCTCAGGCAAAAATAGTATTGCCGGCGTAAATGATAACGGAGCGTGATAAAAAAATGGAAGTCAGAAGAGGGGACATATATTATGCAGACCTGAGCCCCGTAATAGGCAGTGAACAGGGCGGAATCAGACCCGTTCTTATTGTTCAGAATGATGTAGGCAACAAATACAGCCCGACTGTTATTGCCGCCGCAATAACAAGCAAAAAGTTCAAAACGCAGTTACCCACGCATATAAGCGTACAGGCTGATGAATGCGGACTTGCCAAGGATTCTATAGTTCTTCTTGAACAGGTCAGAACACTTGATAAACAAAGACTTCGTGAACGAATGGGAAGCCTTGATGAATTTGAAATGTCAAAAATCAATCAGGCATTACAGGTAAGTTTCGGGCTGAATTTCATATAATTACTTAATAATAAAAAAACGGGTGTCGACAATGTCGACACCCTTAAATTATACATTAATTAACGAAATTATTCGTTGATTTCTGTAACAACGCCTGAACCAACTGTTCTGCCGCCTTCACGGATAGCGAAACGGAGACCCTGTTCGATAGCGATGGGAGTGATGAGTTCAACGTCCATAACAACGTTGTCACCAGGCATACACATTTCTGTGCCTTCGGGAAGGTTGATAACGCCTGTAACGTCTGTTGTTCTGAAGTAGAACTGAGGTCTGTAGTTGTTGAAGAAAGGTGTATGACGGCCACCTTCATCCTTTGTAAGAACGTAAACCTGACCCTTGAACTTTGTGTGGGGCTTGATTGAACCGGGCTTACAGATAACCTGACCACGTTCGATTTCTGTTCTCTGAACACCACGAAGAAGAGCGCCTACGTTGTCGCCAGCTTCTGCGAAGTCGAGCATCTTTCTGAACATTTCAAGACCTGTACAAACAGTCTTTCTGCTTTCTTCCTTGATACCAACGATTTCAACTTCTTCGTTAACGTTGATGCGGCCTCTTTCAACTCTACCAGTTGCAACAGTACCACGGCCTGTGATTGTGAAAACGTCTTCAACAGGCATAAGGAAGGGCTGGTCAGCCTTTCTGTCGGGTGTGGGAATGTAGCTGTCAACAGCTGCCATAAGTTCCCAGATGGGAGCACAAGCGGGATCATCTGCTGAAGCTGCTTCAAGAGCCTTGAGAGCTGAACCTCTGATGATGGGTGTATCATCGCCGGGGAATTCGTATTCATCAAGTGTTTCACGGATTTCCATTTCAACGAGTTCAAGAAGTTCTTCGTCGTCAACCTGGTCAACCTTGTTCATGAAAACGATGATGTAGGGAACGCCAACCTGACGAGCAAGAAGGAGATGTTCCTTTGTCTGAGCCATGGGGCCGTCTGTTGAAGCGATAACAAGGATAGCGCCGTCCATCTGAGCAGCACCTGTGATCATGTTCTTGATATAGTCAGCATGGCCGGGGCAGTCAACGTGAGCGTAGTGACGTGTTTCTGTCTCGTACTCAACGTGTGATGTGTTGATTGTGATACCACGTTCTCTTTCTTCGGGAGCCTTATCGATGTTTGCGTAATCGATGAAGTCAGCCTGACCCTTAGAAGCGAGAGTCTTTGTGATAGCTGCTGTAAGAGTTGTCTTACCGTGGTCAACGTGACCGATAGTACCAATGTTTACATGGGGTTTGGTTCTTTCGAACTTAGCTTTTGCCATTTTAAATTTCCTCCTTAGTAATTGGGAATAAAATTTACTATTATATTGTAACAGTAAATGAAAATAATTTCAAGTAGTTTTACGAAATTATATTATTTTGCTCTTGCGCCGATAACAGCATCTGCAATTGACTTGGGAACCTGATCATAAACGCCGGGTTCCATTACGTACTGTCCGCGGCCCTGAGTCTTTGAACGAAGGTCAGTTGCATAACCGAACATTGATGCAAGAGGTACAGTAGCATCGATCTGCTGAACGCCGCCGTTTCTCTGTTCCATCTTCTTCATCATACCACGACGAGCTGTGATATCACCGAGAACATCACCGATATAATCGTCGGGAGTGATAACTGAAATGTTCATGATGGGCTCCATAAGAACGGGAGCTGCTTTCTGCATAGCTTCTTTGAAAGCCATTGAACCAACCATCTTGAAAGCCATTTCTGAAGAGTCAACTTCATGATATGAACCGTCAAATACTACGCACTTAACGTCAACAACGTTGTAACCTGCGAGAACACCTGTCTGCATAGCGCCTCTGACACCCTGTTCGATAGCGGGAATGTATTCCTTGGGAATAGCACCGCCGACAACTTCGCTGACGAACTCGAAGCCTTTGCCGGGGTTGGGTTCGATACGCATCTTACAATGACCGTACTGACCGTGACCGCCTGACTGCTTGGAGTACTTGGTATCAACAGATGCTTCCTTAGTGATTGTTTCACGGTAAGCAACCTGGGGATTACCGACGTTAGCTTCAACCTTGAATTCACGGAGAAGTCTGTCTACGATGATTTCAAGATGAAGTTCACCCATACCTGCGATGATTGTCTGACCAGTTTCCTGATCTGTATAGAACTTGAATGTGGGATCTTCTTCTGCAAGTTTTGCAAGAGCGATACCCATCTTTTCCTGACCTGCACGAGTTTTGGGCTCGATAGCAACACGGATAACGGGTTCGGGGAAGTTCATTGATTCAAGAATGATAGGATGATTTTCGTCACAGAGTGTATCACCTGTTGTTGTGTTCTTAACACCGACAACAGCAGCGATGTCACCTGCATAACAAACATCAATTTCCTGTCTGTTGTTTGCGTGCATCTGAAGGATACGACCGAGTCTTTCGTTCTTACCCTTTGTTGAGTTGTATGCAGTTGTACCTGCAACAGCCATACCTGAGTAAACTCTGAAGTAGCAAAGCTTACCTACGAAGGGGTCTGTTGCGATTTTAAATGCGAGAGCTGAGAAGGGAGCATCGTCTGATGAAGGACGAGTTTCCTCAGCTTCTGTATCGGGATTTACACCCTTAACGTCCTCAATGTCTGTGGGAGCGGGCATATAGTCAATAACAGCATCAAGAAGCTTCTGAACACCCTTGTTACGGTATGAAGTACCGCAGACAACGGGAACCATTTCATTAGCAATTGTTGCCTTTCTGATGCAAGTCTTGATTTCTTCCTTTGAAAGTTCGCCTTCTTCGAAGAATTTTTCCATGAGTTCTTCGTCCATTGAAGCAACAGCTTCAACGAGTTCATCATGATACTTCTGAGCGATCTCCTGCATATCTGCGGGGATTTCTTCGACACGCATATCAAGACCCATATCGTCATAATAAACGTCAGCGGTCATTTCAACAAGGTCGATAATTCCTTTGAAATCTGACTCAGCACCGATGGGGAGCTGGATGGGAACAGCATTACATTTAAGTCTGTCCTTCATCATATCAAGAACATTATAGAAGTTTGCACCCATAATGTCCATTTTATTGACGTATACCATTCTCGGAACTTTGTAATCATCAGCCTGACGCCAAACTGTTTCAGACTGAGGCTCAACGCCGCCCTTAGCACAGAGAACTGTAACTGAACCGTCAAGAACACGGAGTGAACGCTGAACTTCTACAGTGAAGTCAACGTGACCCGGAGTGTCAATGATGTTGATTCTGTATTTATTCTGTTTGGGATCGTCCTTCTTTGTCCAGAAGCATGTGGTAGCAGCAGAAGTAATTGTGATACCTCTTTCCTGTTCCTGTGCCATCCAGTCCATTGTTGCAGAACCATCGTGTGTTTCACCGACTTTACGGTTAACACCTGTGTAATACAGAATACGCTCAGTTGTGGTTGTCTTACCGGCATCGATGTGAGCCATGATACCGATGTTTCTTGTTAATTCAAGTGAAACCTGCCTTGGCATATTAACCTCCAAAAATGTAAATGGAATGCGATGGAATTACCAACGGAAATGTGAGAAAGCCTTGTTAGCTTCTGCCATCTTGTGTGTATCTTCACGCTTCTTGAATGCTGAGCCCTGTTCGTTCTTAGCATCCATAATTTCACCTGCAAGACGTTCCTTCATTGTTCTTTCAGAACGGTTACGTGCGTAAAGTGTGATCCATCTGAGACCTAAAGTCTGTCTTCTTTCGGGACGAACGTCCATGGGTACCTGGTAAGTTGAGCCACCTACACGGCGAGCCTTAACTTCGAGCAAGGGCATAACATTCTCCATTGCTGCTGCAAATACCTCAAGGGGTTCTTCACCTGTTTTTTCTCTGATGATGTCAAAAGCATCGTAAACGATCTTCTGAGCAACACCCTTTTTACCGTCGTACATAACACTGTTGATAAGACGTGTTACGAGTTTTGAGTTGTAAAGCGGATCGGGCAAAACATCACGTTTTGCTACATTGCCTCTTCTTGGCACTTCGCTTCCCTCCTTCATAATAATGATATCATAGGTACTCGAGTGACAAAATTCCCGTGGCGCCAATAACGAGGTTTATAATATATATAAACTCGCATTGGTGAAAGTTTTTTCTTTCGCCTGCAAGAAGATTTGTCTGCTTCAAGGTTTTTGCTAAGGTAAATTAATTACTTCTTAGCTGCTTTCGGAACTTTTGCTCCGTACTTGGAACGAGACTGCATTCTGCCGTTAACGCCCTGTGTATCGAGAACGCCTCTGATGATGTGATAACGCACACCGGGAAGGTCCTTAACACGGCCGCCACGAATAAGAACTACGCTGTGTTCCTGAAGATTGTGACCAACGCCGGGAATGTAAGCTGAAACTTCGATTCCGTTTGTCAGACGAACTCTGGCGAGCTTTCTCAGAGCTGAGTTGGGCTTCTTGGGTGTATCTGTCTTAACAACAGTACAAACGCCTCTCTTCTGAGGAGAATTGTGGTTAGTCATTACGTTGCGGTTTGAGTTGAGACCCTTACCGAGAGCGGGTGACTTTGACTTCTTCTCTACTGCCTTTCTTCCGTTACGAACGAGCTGATTAAAGGTTGGCAAGTTGTTTCCTCCTATCTTAGTTATTTTATCTATCTAAAGGGGATTTTATACAATAAAAAACCCCTGTAAACAGCCGTTTTTGTAAGATAAAACAAAAATGCCGACAACGGGCATAATTTATGCCAGACAATTTAATATATTACATCAAATTGCTCTTCGTGTCAACACTTTTTACAAATTTTTTATTAAAAGTTCGTATATTTTACCTAAAACAATTTTCCGGCTCTGCCCGGATACATCCTGACAGAGCCGTGTTTTCATAAATTATAATGCGATAACGTTTGCAGTTTCTTCAACATTCACTTCGATATCGACATCGTTATAACACTTCATGCCGGTACCTGAAGGAAGGAGTTTACCGATAAGAACGTTTTCTTTAAGACCGTGAAGCGGGTCTTTCTTGCCCTTGATAGCTGCATCTGTAAGAACTCTTGTTGTTTCCTGGAATGATGCTGCTGAAAGGAATGAATCAGTTGCAAGTGAAGCCTTTGTGATACCGAGAAGTACGGATTCACCCTGAGCTTCGTGAAGTTCTTCACCTGTAGCTTCGGCCTTAGCCTTGACTTCGTCATTTGCTGCGAAGAATTCTGACTTGCTGACTGTTGAACCGGGAAGAAGAGTTGTGTCACCGGGTTCTGTAATGCGCATCTTACGCATCATCTGACGGACGATAACTTCGATATGCTTATCGTTGATTTCAACACCCTGTGAACGGTAAACGAGCTGAACTTCTCTGATGAGGTAGTTATGAACTGCATCAACACCAAGAACTTCAAGAACATCGTGGGGATTGATTGAACCGTCTGTGATAGGCTGACCCTTTGCAATCTCCTGACCGTCGATAACACAGATTCTTGAATCGTAGGGGATAAGATATTTTCTCTGGTCTTCTTTATTTGTAACAACAACGTTTGTGATTGTTGTCTGGTTCTTTTTGATTTCCTCGAATGAAACGACACCGTCGATTTCTGAAAGCATTGCGAGGATCTTGGGCTTTCTTGCTTCGAAGAGTTCTTCAACTCTGGGAAGACCCTGTGTGATATCGGCTGATGATGTAACACCACCGGTGTGGAAGGTTCTCATTGTAAGCTGAGTACCGGGTTCACCGATTGACTGAGCAGCGATAATACCGACTGCTTCACCGATCTGAACAGTATTACCTGTTGCAAGGTTCTTACCGTAACACTTGATACATACGCCTTCTTTTGAACGACATGTAAGAAGTGATCTGATATCAACACTTTCAACACCTGTTGAAGCGATGAGTTTTGCATCATCATCTGTCATCATATGATCTGCATCAACAAGAACTTCGCCTGTTGCGGGATCACAGAAGGGATTGAGAAGGAATCTGCCTTCAAGTCTCTCTTCAAGAGGCTCGATTATGCCGTTGTCTTCATTTCTGATAGCTGAAACTGTAAGACCGTCCTTGCATCCGCAGTCGTATTCACGGATGATAACATCCTGTGAAACGTCAACAAGACGTCTTGTAAGGTAACCTGAGTCAGCAGTACGAAGCGCTGTATCGGCAAGACCTTTACGGGCACCACGTGATGAAATGAAGTATTCGAGAACGTTAAGACCTTCACGATAGTTAGCTCTGATGGGGATTTCGATTGTCTTACCTGCTGTGTTAGCGATAAGGCCTCGCATACCTGCGAGCTGACCGAGCTGGTTGGTACTGCCTCGGGCACCTGAGTCAACCATCATAAAGATGGGGTTGCTCTGTTCAAGGCCGACTGTAATTTCGTTCTGAACCTTTGCTGTACACTTTTCCCAAGCGCTGATTGTGAACTTTGAACGGTCCTTATCAGATGCAAGACCTCTTCTGTGAAGGGCATTGATCTTATCAACCTGTTCCTGAGCTTCAGCAAGGTATTTTTTCTTATTCTCGGGGATGATAGCATCGAAAACTGATACTGTGATACCGCTCTTTGTTGAGTATTTATATCCCTGAGCCTTGATTTTATCAAGCATTTCGGAAGCTTCATGGATACCCTTGACTTTAATAGCCTTATCAATGATTTTTCCGAGTTCCTTTTTCTTTACAAGGTAATCAACTTCGAGTTCAAACATATTGTCGGGATTGCTTCTGTCAACAATACCGAGGTCCTGAGGAATGGGATCGTTGAAGATAACACGACCGAGAGTTGTTTCAATAAGCTTTGAAACCTGTTTGCCATCAAGTTCTTTTGTCATTCTGATCTTACAGAGTGCGTGAAGGTCAAGATCACCTTCGTCGTAAGCCATAACAGCTTCATTGACATCTCTGAAGACTTTGCCTTCACCTGTAGCACCGGGGATACAGAGTGTGAGATAGTAAGAACCGAGAACCATATCCTGTGAGGGAACAGCAACGGGCTTACCGTCTGAAGGCTTGAGGAGGTTGTTTGCAGCAAGCATAAGGAAACGTGCTTCTGCCTGAGCTTCTGCTGAAAGAGGTACGTGAACAGCCATCTGGTCACCGTCGAAGTCGGCGTTGAAAGCTGTACATGCAAGAGGATGAAGCTTGATAGCTCTGCCCTCAACAAGAACGGGTTCGAATGCCTGGATACCGAGTCTGTGAAGAGTGGGAGCTCGGTTAAGCATAACGGGATGGTCCTTGATTGCGATTTCGAGAGCATCCCATACTTCTGTGCCTGCTCTGTCAACCATCTTTCTTGCGCTCTTGATATTCTTTGCAATATCCTGTTCAACAAGTCTCTTCATTACGAAGGGCTTGAAGAGTTCAAGTGCCATTTCTTTGGGAAGACCGCACTGGTAAATCTTGAGTTCGGGACCTACAACGATAACTGAACGTCCTGAATAGTCAACTCGCTTACCGAGAAGGTTCTGACGGAAACGACCCTGCTTACCTTTAAGCATATCTGAAAGAGATTTGAGAGGACGGTTGTTAGCACCTGTAACAGGTCTTCCTCTTCTGCCGTTGTCGATAAGTGCGTCAACAGCTTCCTGAAGCATTCTCTTTTCGTTTCTTACAATGATTTCAGGAGCACCGAGCTCGAGAAGCTTTGCAAGACGGTTGTTTCTGTTGATAACTCTTCTGTAAAGGTCGTTGAGGTCAGATGTTGCAAAACGTCCGCCGTCAAGCTGAACCATAGGTCTGATATCGGGAGGAATAACCGGAAGCACGTCAAGAATCATCCATTCGGGACGGTTGCCTGAAATTCTGAATGATTCTGCAACTTCAAGTCTCTTGAGGATCTTTGTCTTCTTCTGACCTGTTGCATCAACAAGTTCTTCCTTGAGCTGCTCTGCGAGCTGTTCTACATCAATCTCACTGAGAAGCTGCTTGATAGCTTCCGCACCCATACCGGCACGGAAAGCATCTTCGCCGTATTTTTCTGTAATATCGTCATATTCCTTATCGGAAATAACCTGACCCTTTACAAGGGGTACACTTTCATCCGCAACTTCGAGAACAACCAACTTTGCAAAGTAAAGAACGTTTTCAAGTTCACGGGGAGAAATGTCAAGAATAAGACCCATTCTTGAGGGGATACCCTTGAAGTACCAGATGTGAGATACGGGACAAGCGAGTTCGATATGTCCCATTCTCTCTCTTCTGACTTTTGATTTTGTGATTTTAACACCACAACGTTCACAGACCTTACCCTTATAACGGATTCTCTTATAGCGTCCGCAATGACATTCCCAGTCTTTCTGGGGTCCGAAGATGCGTTCACAGTAAAGACCGTCTCTTTCGGGTTTGAGGGTTCTGTAATTTATTGTTTCCGGCTTTTTGACTTCACCGTAAGACCATTCTCTGATGGTGTCGGGAGAAGCAAGGCCGATCTGAATGGATTCGAAGTTCAATTCATTATAGTTGCTTTCATTAAGCACAACAGATTCCTTCTTCCTTATATATTAATGGTATATAGATGCCGTTTTATCAGTAATCGTCGCCTGAAGTACCTGCAAAGAACTGACCGAGATCTGCAGTGATATCATCAAGACCGTCGTCATCATCTTCAAGCATTGCTGCGCTGAAATCCTCATCGTCATCATCGCCGAAAAGACCGAATTCATCGGATTCTTCTTCGGGGATTTCTTCGATACCGAAACCTTCAGCACCTTCAACGTCATTTACGATTTCACCGGCATCTGCAGGAATGAAATCTGAACCTTCATCATCGAAATCCTGTTTGAGGTCGATTTCATCATCATTTTCATCAAGAACCTTGACATCAAGACAAAGTGACTGAAGTTCCTTGATAAGAACCTTGAATGACTCGGGAATACCGGGCTTGGGAACATTCTGACCCTTGACAATTGCTTCGTATGTCTTGACACGGCCGACAACGTCGTCAGACTTGATTGTGAGGATTTCCTGAAGTGTGTATGCTGCACCGTAAGCTTCAAGTGCCCATACTTCCATTTCACCGAATCTCTGTCCGCCGAACTGTGCTTTACCGCCGAGGGGCTGCTGAGTAACCATTGAGTACGGACCTGTTGAACGTGCGTGAATCTTATCGTCAACAAGATGATGGAGCTTGAGGTAATACATAATACCTACTGTAACTCTGTTATCAAACTTCTGACCTGTTCTGCCGTCGTAAAGGTCTGTCTTACCGTCTTCAGCCATACCTGCTTCTTTAAGACATTCAACGATATCAGCTTCGTGAGCGCCGTCGAAAACAGGAGTCATAATCTTCCAGCCGAGCTTCTTACAAGCGTAGCCGAGAGTAACTTCAAGAACCTGACCGATGTTCATTCGGGAAGGAACACCGAGGGGGTTAAGAACGATATCAAGAGGAGTACCGTCGGGAAGGAAGGGCATATCTTCCTGAGGAAGAATTCTTGAAACAACACCCTTGTTACCGTGACGACCCGCCATCTTGTCACCGACAGAAATCTTTCTCTTCTGTGCGATGTAGCAACGTACAACCTTATTTACGCCGGGGCTCATTTCATCACAGTTTTCTCTTGTGAACACTTCAACGTCAACAACGATACCGTATTCACCGTGAGGAACCTTAAGAGATGTATCTCTTACTTCTCTTGCTTTTTCACCGAAGATGGCACGGAGAAGTCTTTCTTCACTTGTAAGTTCTGTTTCACCCTTGGGTGTGACCTTACCTACAAGAATGTCGCCTGAATGAACTTCAGCACCGATACGGATAATACCGTTTTCATCGAGGTCCTTGAGAGCATCTTCACCGACATTGGGGATATCTCTTGTAATTTCTTCTGCACCGAGCTTTGTGTCACGTGCTTCGATTTCGTATTCTTCAATATGGATAGATGTATAAACATCATCACGTACGAGTTTTTCATTAAGGAGAACAGCGTCTTCGTAGTTGTAGCCTTCCCATGTCATGAAGCCGATAAGGGCATTCTTACCGAGTGAAATTTCACCGTCACATGTTGAAGGACCGTCTGCGATAACGTCTTTCTTCTCAACTCTCTGACCGACTTCAACAATGGGCTTCTGGTTGATACATGTACCCTGGTTTGAACGCATGAACTTGATGAGCTCATAAACGTCAACTGTCTTGTCGTCAGCTGTGATTTCAATTGTATCTGCGCTGACCTTTGTAACAGTACCTGCACGCTTTGCAATAACTGCAACACCTGAGTCAACTGCAGCCTTGTATTCCATACCTGTACCGACGATGGGAGAATCTGTTCTGAGAAGGGGCACTGCCTGCTTCTGCATGTTTGAACCCATGAGTGCACGGTTTGCGTCGTCGTTTTCAAGGAAGGGAATCATAGCTGTTGCAACAGAAACAAGCATCTTGGGCGAAACGTCCATATAATCTGCTTCTGCAGTGGGAATTTCACGGAATTCATCACGGAAACGGACTGTTACTTTATCATTAACAAAGTGACCGTCATCATCAAGCGGCTCATTTGCCTGAGCTATCATGAATTCGTCTTCCACGTCAGCTGTCATATATTCAACTTCTTCAAGAACTCTGCCTGTTGCCTTGTCTATGCGGCGGAAGGGAGCCTCAATGAAGCCGTACTTATTTATTCTTGCGAATGTTGCAAGAGACGAGATAAGTCCGATGTTGGGACCTTCGGGAGTCTCAATGGGACACATACGTCCGTAGTGTGAATAGTGAACGTCTCGAACTTCGAAACCTGCACGGTCACGGGAAAGACCGCCGGGGCCGAGTGCTGAAAGACGTCTCTTGTGTGTAAGTTCTGCAAGGGGGTTGTTCTGGTCCATAAACTGTGAAAGGGGTGATGAACCGAAGAATTCCTTGATTGCAGCAACAACGGGTCTGATATTGATAAGAGCCTGAGGAGTGATCTTGTCACTTTCCTGAGTCTGGAGTGACATTCTTTCCTTTACAACTCTTTCCATTCTTGTGAAACCGATTCTTACCTGATTCTGAAGAAGTTCACCTACTGAACGGATTCTTCTGTTACCGAGGTGGTCGATATCATCAAGAGTACCGATATCATTACCGAGACAGTTAAGGTAGTTGATTGAAGCAAGGATATCGTCAAGAACGATATGCTTCGGAATGAGAAGGTCGCAGTTCTTTTCAAGAGCTTCCATAACAGATGCCTTGTCTTCACCGCATTCTTCAAGAACACCCATAAGTGCCTTGTAACTTACTTTTTCATTAATACCGATTTCTTCAAGCTCTTCAGCTGTAATGCCTTCGGGAAGGTAAGGAAGAATATCAACCATACCTGTTGCAATAATTTTGACAACCTTATCTGCATCAGTCTTTACGTAAGCAGTGTCAACACCTGCCTGTTCAATTTCAAATGCCTTTGCCTTTGAAATCTTTTCACCTGCATCAGCAAGGATTTCACCTGTTGAAGGATCAGCAATTGCTTCTGCAAGAATCTGATATTTAAGTCTGTCTGCCATACCGAGCTTCTTATTATATTTGTATCTGCCGACTCTTGAAATGTCATAACGGTGTTCATCAAAGAACAGACCTTCAAGATATGACTTTGCTGTATCAAGTGTGGGGGGTTCGCCGGGACGAAGCTTTTTGTACACTTCAAGAAGAGCCTCAGCTGTGTTCTGAGTATTATCCTTTTCAAGTGTAGCTCTGATTCTGTCGTCATAACCGAAGAACTCATCGATCTGGCTGTTTGTGCTGAGCATATTGTCTTCAAGGAAGCTACCCATAGCTCTGACAAATGTTGTGATGCAGATCTTTCTTGTTTTATCTATTCTTACATAGAAAACGTCGTTCTGATCGGTTTCGTATTCAAGCCATGCACCTCTGTTGGGAATAACAGTTGTTGCGAAAAGCTTTTTACCGGTCTTGTCTCTTGACATATCAAAATATACGCCGGGAGAACGGACAAGCTGTGAAATGATAACACGCTCTGCACCGTTGATAACAAAAGTGCCGCTTTCTGTCATCTGGGGGAAATCACCCATATAAACTTCGTTCTCTTTGACTTCGCCGGTTTCCTTGTTGATAAGTCTTGCCGTTACTCTGAGAGGAGCTGCAAATGTAGCGTCACGCTCTTTACACTCCTTAACCGTATACTTGGGCTTGTCGTCCATTCTGTAATCAACGAAAACAAGTGACAGATTACCCGAATAATCTGTTATCTCGTCGATATCCCTGAATACCTCTCTCAAGCCTTTGTCAAGGAACCACTGATAAGAATCCTTCTGCACCTCAATAAGGTTGGGCATTTCCATAACCTCATTGATTTTGGAGAAACTCATTCTCTCTCTGCTTCCCTGCTTTACGGGTTTCACGTTGACCATGAATCATCACTCCGTTCTTTTATTTATCCCGATTTATAGGAGATCCTGCTTATAAAAAAATCCCGAAAATCAAGTTGATTTTTTTGGATTTTGTGCTATAATTATCTAAAGACTTTTTCGTCAATCGTATAGCTATCCATTATAATACAGCTTAGCATTTTACACCATTTCAATCAACTTGTCAATAGGAAAATAAAAATTTTTTATTTTTATCATAAATTATTGTAATTTTTCCGTGATTTTACTGATATTATTTTTATATTTTTTATTAAAAAAGTGTTGAAGTATGAAAACAGATGTAGTATAATGTCCCTTAAATATATAATGAAAAAGATAAGTGAGAGGAGTTCCGAAACTATGTTTGACAACAGAGTACTTGCCGACACATCGGCAAAGTTCGCAAAAGAAGGTCTTACCTTCGACGATGTACTGCTTATCCCCGCTGAAAGTAATGTTCTTCCCGCAGACATTGATCTTCACACAAAGCTTACATCAAAAATAACACTTAACACCCCTGTTATGACAGCTGCTATGGATACTGTAACAGAATCCAGAATGGCTATTGCAATCGCACGTGAAGGCGGTATCGGTGTTATTCACAAGAATATGTCTATTGAACAGCAGAAAGAAGAAATAGATAAAGTAAAGAGAAGTGAAAACGGCGTTATCAAAAATCCGTTCTTCCTTCATCCCGATAACTATGTATACGAAGCTAATGAGCTTATGCACAATTACCGTATCTCAGGTGTGCCCATCTGTGACAATGACGGTAAGCTCATCGGTATCCTCACAAACCGTGACCTTCGTTTTATGACAGATTTCAGTGTGCCCATCAATGAAGTTATGACAAAAGAAAACCTTGTTACTTCAAACATCGGCACAACTCTTGCAGAAGCTAAGACAATCCTTATGAAACATAAGATTGAAAAGCTTCCTCTTGTTGATGACGACGGTTACCTCAAAGGACTCATCACTATCAAAGATATAGAAAAAGCAGTTCAGTATCCCAACTCTGCACGTGACGAAATGGGCAGACTTCTCTGTGCTGCGGCAATCGGTGTTACAGGCGACGTTCTTGAAAGAGCTGCTGCTCTTGTTGAAGCAAACGTTGACGTTCTTGTTCTTGACTCAGCTCACGGCCACTCACAGGGCATTATGAAAGCTGTTGAAAAAGTCAAGACAGCATTCCCCCATATTTCACTTATTGCAGGTAACGTTGCAACTGCAGAAGCTACAAAAGCTCTTATTGCAGCAGGTGCAGATGCTGTCAAGGTCGGTATCGGCCCCGGTTCTATCTGTACAACACGAGTTGTTGCAGGTATCGGTGTTCCTCAGGTTACTGCTGTTTATGATTCAGCATGTGAAGCAGCAAAGCACGGTATCCCCATTATCGCAGACGGCGGTATCAAGTATTCAGGTGAAATCGTAAAGGCGCTCGCAGCAGGTGCAAATGTTGTTATGCTCGGTTCACTCGTTGCAGGTTGTGAAGAAGCTCCCGGTGAAACAGAAATCTATCAGGGCAGACAGTTCAAGACATACCGTGGTATGGGTTCAATCGCTGCTATGAACTGCGGCAGCCGTGACAGATACTTCCAGCAGAACAACAAGAAGCTCGTTCCCGAAGGTGTTGAAGGCCGTGTTCCTTACAAGGGACCCCTTTCAGACACAGTTTACCAGCTTCTCGGCGGTGTCAAGTCAGGTATGGGTTACTGTGGTGCTCCTGACATTGAAACTCTCCAGAACACAGCAAAGTTTGTCAAGATTACAAGCGCAAGCCTTGTAGAAAGCCATCCTCACGACGTTTACATCACCAAGGAAGCTCCCAACTACTCGGCAAAATAAAAAATGAGGTGTAAAAATGGCTAAAAAAACAGCATCACCTGAATCAGCATACGGAACAAAACTGAAATTTTCGGGTGTCAGAAGCAATCACCCCGTAAAAAGCCGCTATATGGCTTGTGCTCTTGCTATGATTTTCGGAATCATCGGTGCAAATCAGTTTTATCTGAGAAATTTCGTGAGAGGATTTCTCAAAATTCTGTTTACCGTTGTTTTTGTTGTGCTCGATGTGTTGTTGGAACCGCCTTTTATTCTCATTCCCGTTGTGCTTTCCGTAATTACAGGTTTTATCTACCTTTTACAGAATGACGAAACCTTTGCAAAAAACAATCACGTAAGAGTGATATAATCAAAGACATAAACAAGGCATCTGTCGATTACAGATGCCTTGAATTTTTTTTAACTCAGCATAACCTACAAAAACAATGTTGTTTTTGCAACACAATATCCAAAAAAAACCTATTTAGACTTTAAGTGTTGATAAATTGGCAAAAATATGCTATAGTTGATTCGTATAAATTCTAAGGAGTGAATCAAAATGCAGAAAACAGACGCATTCAAAAAATTTATCTCAGTAGTTCTCTGTGTACTGATGCTTTCATCATTACTTATTCCCTCAGTAAGTGCTGAAGGTTCATGGATTGATGACGCAAACCTCTTTCCCGACAGACACATCACAGCAGAAAGTATGTATCACCTTGTAGGCGGTGTTACAGAAAGACAGGTTACTTTCAACAACGCAGCTAAGAACAACCAGATCAAAGGTTTTGTTCTTGAAGTTGACATCAATGATCCCAACACATTTGTAAAAGCTATGTACAATGACGGTGATCTTGACGAATACAAGAGAACAACAGTACGTGATCAGGCAACAATTTTTGAAAATGATTTCGGCTATAACGTTGTTGCTGCCGTAAACGGCGGACGTTATGACACATCAAACGGTGCTCCCGCAGGTGCGCTTGCTATGAACGGCACACTTTATCAGGGTTCATGGGATTTTCCCTATTTTGCTATTCTCAAAGACGGTACTCCTGTTGTCAGATACGGCAATGTTCCCATGGATGATGTTGCAGAAGCAGTCAGCGGTATGGAAATGCTTCTTGTGAACGGTCAGTTCACAGGCGCTGATGACGGTTCCCTTCATCCCAGAACAGCTGTAGGTATCAAGGCAGACGGTTCTCTCGTTTTCCTTATGGTAGACGGCAGACAGCAGCCCGAAACATGCGGTATGACATATCCCGAACTTGCTCAGACAATGGCAGCTCTTGGTGCAGTCAATGCTATGGCTCTTGACGGTGGCGGTTCAACAACAGTTCTTACTCAGAGAGAATCATCAGACTCTCTTGACCTGAGAAACAAGCCCAGCTACGGTGTTGAAAGAACAGTTGCAACATCACTTATGATCTGCACAACAGCAGAACCCACAGGTGAATTCGATCACGTTTCATTCTCAGTTGACAGAATCTTCTGTGCAGTGAACACACCCGTTTCATTCGACGTTTACGGTGCTGACAAATACGGTTTCAGAACAGACCTTCCCGCAGGCGGCAAGCTTGTTCTTGCAGACGAATCACTCGGCACTCTTTCAGGCAAGACATTCTACTCATCATCAAAGACAGGCATAACAACTATCAACTACGTTGTTGACGGTGAAGTTATCGCATCGCTTGAAGTTGAAGTTTCCAAGGAAGCTGATGACCTTATCACACAAGCATTCAAGAAACTTGCGCAGGCATTCGCAAATATCTTCAATCTTATCAGAACATTCTTTGAAAAGATGGCTGAAAGAATCTGATTTTCAGAAAATTATTTTTTACGGGACTGACAAGGGAACACCTCAGTCCCGTTTTTTTGTTGATTGAGTTGTACGGATATGTTATACTTTAAACATATTATAATAAAAGGAAGGAATCATAATGGAATACCCTTCAGGTTTTATATGGGCATCAGATAAAATGACTGATCTTGACAGTCATATACCGGCGCCTCTTTTCAGAAAGACTTTCATATCAGACACAGAAACTATAGCTCACGTTGTTATTACAGCCTGCGGTTTTTATGAGATTTATGTAAACGGACAGAATCACACAAAAGGTGCATTTGCACCTTACATAAGCAATCCGGAGCATTACATTTATTATGATGAATATGATGTCCCTCTGAAAAAAGGCAGAAATGCCGTAGGCGTTATTCTCGGCAACGGTTTTCAGAACAACCCCGGAGGATACATCTGGGATTTTGACAAATCATCATTCAGAAGTGCTCCGAAATTTGCATTATCAATAACATGGAAAACAAGTGACGGCAGAAACGTAAAAATTGAAAGTGATGAGAGCTTTCTGACAGCTCCCTCCCCCATTATTTTTGACGACTACCGTTTTGGTGAGCATTACGATGCAAGGCTTGAGAAAAACGGCTGGTCTGAACCTGACTTTAATGACTCGGACTGGAAGAATTCAGAGTACGCACCGAAAAACAACGGTGAACCAAAAATATGCGAAGCTGAGCCGATTGTTGTAACAAAAGAAATAAAGCCCGTTTCAATCACAAAAGAGGATGACGGATTCCGATATGATTTTGGTGAAAACTGTGCCGGTGTTTGCCGTCTGTGTGTAAGCGGCAAAAAAGGTCAGCAGATTGAAATGATTCACGTCGAAAGGCTTGAAAACGACAGGATTTCTTATGAGGGTTTATGGTTTTTCAGAAATGAAGAACAATGGAATCACGACATTCCTCTCATCCATAAAGACATTTACATCTGTAAAGGAGGAGAAAAAGAATCCTACACACCGAGATTTACTTATCACGGTTTCAGATATGTTTTTATCAGAGGCATCACTGAAGAACAGGCAACCGATGACCTGCTGACATACATTGTTATGAATTCGGACATAAAAGAAAGAGGCGGTTTCTCCTGCTCGGATAAAACTGCAAACACTCTGCAGGAAATGACACAGAGAAGTGACCTTGCAAACTTTTACTATTTTCCCACCGATTGTCCTCAACGTGAAAAAAACGGCTGGACAGCCGATGCCGCATTATCTGCAGAACAGATGCTACTGAATTTTTCTGTTGAAACAAGCTATCGTGAATGGCTCAGAAACATATGCAAGGCTCAGGATAAAAACGGAATGATTCCCGGGATTGTACCGACCTGCACATGGGGTTACGGTAAAGGTTTCGGACCTTCGTGGGACTGTGTTCTTGCATGGCTCCCCTATTATGTTTACATTTACAGAGGCACAACCGATATGATTCACGAAAGCCGTGAAGCTCTTATCCGTTATCTTGATTTCCTTGAATCAGATATCAATGAAGACGGTCTTCTCTGCCGTGGACTCGGTGACTGGTGTCACGTAAGCCGTGGCACAAACGGATATCTCTCACCGCTTGAATTCACATCAAGCATCTCGGGGATGGATATAGCTGAAAAAGCTCAGTTTTTATTCAATACTGTCGGAATGAAAAAAGAAGCGGAAAAAGCAGAAGCTCTTGCGCTGAAGCTCAGAAAAGCACTCAGGAAAAAGCATATTGACACTCATACAATGACTGCATCGGGCAACTGTCAGACCTCTCAGGCACTTGCAATTTATTATAATCTTTTCACAGCAGAAGAAAGACAAAAAGCTGTAAGCAAACTGATTGAACTCATAAATGCAAAAGACAACCATATGGATGTCGGTGTTCTCGGTGCAAGGGTATTGTTCCATGTTCTCGCAAATGAAGGTTACGCAGACCTTGCATTCAATATTATTGTAAGGGATGATTATCCGTCATACGGCAACTGGATAAAGGAAGGGGCAACAACACTCTGGGAACAGTTTGAAGAAGATATCGGAAAGGTTTCTTCAATGAATCACCATTTCTGGGGTGACATCAGCAGCTGGTTCATTCAGTATATTGCAGGCATCAGACTCAATCCCGACAGAAATGATGTAAATAAAGTAAATATCGAACCGTTATTTATTTCAGCACTCACATTTGCAGACGGTTACCATATTGCTCCTGCGGGAAAAATCAGCACTGATTGGGAACGGAACGGTGATGAAATAACACTTACGGTTGAAGCTCCTGATTGTATGAAAGGTATTATAAAACTGCCCGAAAATTATATTTTCGATGACCATACAACTGAAAAAAAACTTAAAACAGATTCTTATATAATAAAGTATATTAAATAAGAATTAATTTATTTTATATTAATTTTTTATTCTCAGAAAGAATAAAATTTATTAATAATTTAGTTTTATACTTAAATTAAACTAAATTACGGAGGTTTTAAAATGAAAAAAATAATTTCTGTTATTCTTGCATTTCTTATGATCTGCACAACAGGTACAGTTTCAGTTTTTGCAACAGATGCAGAACTCCCCCTTTCGGCAGGTCTTGAAACATTACAGGCTGCTTTTGAAAAGGGGAAAGGCCCTGAAACCGATACTTACACAATCGACTACCGTTATTTCTCACCCGTAAAGGCTGACGACACAACAAAGTATCCTCTCGTTGTTTGGCTTCACGGCATGGGCGACGGTTCGGAAGAAGGCAGACAGGTTGAAAAAAGCAACGTTGCTTTCTGGGCATCAGACGAATATCAGGCAAGATTTGCAGGTACGGAAGGCGCATTCATTCTTGCTGCACGTTCACCCGAAGAAAAACTTGTTTTCTGGGATGACACAACAATCTATCCCTTAAGAGCAGCTATTGACGATTTCATTGCAAAGAATGCAGACAATATCGACCTTTCAAGAATCTATATCGGCGGTTACTCAATGGGCGGTAAGATGACTCTCAAAATGGCTGTTGCATACCCTGATATGTTCGCTGCTATATTCCCAATCTGCCCCGCATGGGCTCCCACAGCTGAGCAGACAGCACTTATTGCTGACATTCCCGTATGGCTCACATCCGGCAAAACAGATCCTCTTATCAACTATCAGACATCAATTATTCCCACATGGGAAAAGATTGTTGAAAACAGCAACGTAAAGGCTGACTGCCGTCTTTCAACACTCAACAAAGTAAAATATGCTGACGGAACAAACACTTCAAGCGGTCACCACGCATGGTTTGCAGTAAACAACGATATGTTTTCTGCTGAAAACGGTGATTATCCTGAAATGTCAACTATTAACGGTTTGAACGAAACTGTTGTTCTTACATATCCCGAAGGAATGATTTCGTGGCTTTCACAGTTCAGTTCAGACTTTGACGGCACACCCGCAAAAGATTCAGGCAACATCACAGTAACAGAAGAAACACACAACCTCTTTTCAATCGACACAATTGTCGAGTTCTTCAGAACAGTTATGGATTTCTTCAAAAAGATTATTGATATGATGTTTGGTTTTATGAAATAAGTAAGGCATAAAAAAAAACCGATTCACACGAATCGGTTTTTTTTCATATTATACAGCCTGTCCGAAAAGGCTGTTTCTGAAAAGATTGATAATAATAAGAATAATCTTCATAACAAGAGCAAAGATGCCGTTTTCTGCAACAGTTTCAACTTTTACATCTGCAAGCTGACCACTGTAATTATCTGTTACGCTGAAAGCTTCTGTCTTTGTTTTTGTCTTGATGTAGTTATCACTTTCGATGTAAGTGATAAAGATTTCACCGAAACCTGTTGCCTTGGTGTTGACTGTTACGGTAAACTTTTCACCGGGTGCAAGGTTTACGGGAACAGGAATATCTGTTTTACCGTTCACGCCTCTGATTTCAACGTTTTCAACGAGCATTGTATTCTCTTTTGAAACATTTTCAATAACGAGCTGACCTTTGCCGTTCACAACTTCATATAAGCTGTTTGTTGATGTGAAATACATATATAAGTCGCTGTTGCTGTCGTTACTCTGCATAAACTGAGGATACTTTGCACTGCTCCACGCATCCTTGAGTGTGTCTGTATAGAAGAGTGTTTCAAGGAGTCCGAGTGAATTGGGAGCCCATTCAATCATACCGTGCCAGAGACCGTCAATAATCCATGTTCTTTCAGGAATATAGCCGCAGGAAAGGTCAACTGTTCTGTCGGGTGAAATGCAGTTTTTGCCGTTATCAACCTTCTGAATATAATCAGAAGGGAAAGGTGTTCCATCGGGTGAACAGTAAGCACCGCAAGATGTTGAAAGGTCAACGATACCGTCTGAAAGTGTCTTTGTTGCTGTTACAAGGTCAATACCTGTGTGAGAAATAATTGAAACTTCAATGCCGTTTTCGGCAGCTTTTTCAAATGTACCCTTTACGTCAGCCATATAGCCTTTTCTGACTTTATCAGCTTCGGCAAGAAGTTTTTCGTTGCCGGGGTTTGAGAAGTAGTCTGCAACGACTCTGTCATACTCTTCGGGGATAATCATTTCGATATAAGCAGGTGAATCCTTTGCTATGGGGTAAATAAGATCTTTTGCCGCATAGTCAATTACACCGTGAATATCAAAATCAGAAGGAATCATGCCTAGAACAGCAATAATTTCCGAAATATCTGTTTCAATGTGAAGAATACCTTCAAGAAGGTCAAGAATACTTTCAAAATCAAGTTTTATAACTTCATCTTTGGGAGCAAGAAGGTCTGAAACAAAGTTTGAGCCTTCAACAATGGGGTTATCAAAAACGAGATCTTCAACCTGAGCTTTTTCAGAGTATTTATAAAGATACTGCGCAACAGGAACACTGCCCTGACTCAGACAGTAGATATCAACTCTGTCGTGACCTGTGTATTCAAGAACATCTTCAATATATTCGTCAAAGAGGTCGGCAAGCATATCACCTGAAAGACGCCAGTCATACATAAAGTTAAAAACGTGATCGTCACCGATTTTTTTGCCGATACGTTCCATATCAAGGAAATCAGAACCTGTGTAGGGAACATACTTGAGTGCATCATTCTTTTTAAACCCTGCAAGACAGGTGTCTTCAACTGTTTCATATACGGGACGCAGATTGTAATATGATGTTCCGTCCGGATTCATTCTGATAGGATCAATCAGATCAACAAGAAGTGCCTTTACAAAATCAAGCGGAGCTTCCTTATTGAATTTGCCGATATTACGTGTTACAGCACCCGTAACGCAGTTTGCATCAAACGGGAAGGCAACCTCCTCGGTACCATCATCATTTACTTTTATAAGAGTTGTTGCACCGAAGCCTGACACCATAACCATAGGTGTGTGTCCGCAATCGCATTCATCAGCGGCAAATACACCGATAACACTCATCGAAGAGAATGCAATAAGCATTGACAGAACAAAACTTATAATCGCCTTTGTTGTTTTTTTCATTTATAATCGCTCCTTAAAAAGCAGAGTTAACTTATTATAAACTAAAATAACAAAAATTACAATGCTGCAAAAGAAAAATAAAAAAGAAATAACCCTCAACTGCTTTTTCTCTTTCCTGCAGTTGAGGGTTATTTCTGATCATTCTTTGTATCGAGCATCATTTTGTGTACCTGCTCTTTCTGTAGATTTTTTGATGTCTTTTTCAGGAACTTTTAATGATAAAGTTTTTTCAAGTTTGTTTTTTGTTCTTGTTTGTAAATTTATTCCTTGTTACTGAGAAGCTCTTTTTTTAGTTTTTGTTCCTTTTTTCTCAGACATCTGTTTTTCGGCTCCGGTACTGTTTTTATTTTGTCATTTTGTTTTTTCCAAAGCCTTCAGGAGCTTTACCTGTACATTGGTATCACCTCTCTGTGTCTATATAATAGCACACAAGAAACTATATTTCAAGATGTAATTTTGTACAAAGTTAACTAAATTTATTTATTCAAAGCGTAGATTTTGTATATAGTGATACTAAAATATATTGACTTATTATAAAAAGTGTGGTATTATGAATATGTTGGGGCTCACAGGAGCCCCTTCTTTTTTTATTTATTCAGAAGCCATATCCCGAAATTGAGATATCCTGCAAAGGTTACCCATACGGCATAGGGAATCTGCAGATATGCGGCAGTTTTATTAATTTTGTAATATTTCACGATTGTAAGTATTATAAGAGCAAGAAGAACAAGAAGCCACACAAAGCTGAAAAGGAATGCTCTGATATTAAAGAATATGATGCTCCAGAAAAAGTTAAAGAAAAGGCTTGCTCCGTAAATATAAAGCGCCTTACGTCTTCTCTCAAGCGGAGAGATATGAGTTGTAAGCACCATAGCAGCACTTATCCCCATAAGAACATAAAGAACTGTCCACACAACGGGAAAAAGAAATGAGGGCGGTGACAAGGGCGGAGTGCTTACTTCTTCATAAATATTCATATTTCCTCTTGTGAGAAGTGCGGAAAGAATCCCAACACCCAGAGAAACTGCAACAGAGATTATATAAATCCTTGTCTGTTTTTTCATAGAAATTCACCTCTTTAATTTCTATGCAGTTTTTTTCATTTTCAACACACAAAGTACACATCTGTGTTATAATATAACCGTGAAAGGAGTGATTACCGTGTATAAAATACTCGTCTGCGATGATGAAATCAAAATCAGAGAAACATTCCGTGACTATCTTTCGGCAAAGGGCTTTGATGTCACTCTTACGGCAAACGGAGAAGAAGCTGTCAGCAGGACACGGGAAGAAGACTTTGACCTTATCATTCTTGATGTTATGATGCCCGTTATGAACGGTCTTGAAGCATGCAAAGAAATAAGAAAAACAAAAGACACACCCATTCTTTTTCTCTCGGCACTCGGAGAAGAGCAGGATATTCTTGACGGTTTCAGAAACGGCTGTGACGATTACATAGTAAAGCCGTTTCCTATGTCGGTTCTGACTGAAAAATGCAATGTGATGATTACACGGTACAAGGGTAATTCATTGCAGAATGAAATTTCACTTTACGGTATCACTCTTGACAAAAGCAGAAAAAAAGTAACGGTCGGAAATACGGAAATTGAGCTTTCAAACAAAATGTTTAGTCTTCTTTCAATGCTTATGGAAAACAAGGATATTGTGCTGACCCGTGAACAGATTCTCACAAAAATATGGGGCTGGGACTTTGACGGAGACGAAAGAGTTGTTGACACGCATATAAAGAAGCTCAGAAAAGCACTCGGAGAAAAGGCTGTGCATATTAAAACAGTTATCGGCGGAGGTTATTCATTCAGAGAGGAGTGAAAATATGACTAAACGGAAAATGAGATGCATGATTCTTGCAGGAATTTTCGTTCTTTTCTGCTGTGCTACACTTATGAATTACTGGAGTGCAGACGAATATGTTGAACAGGATATGAACCGTTTCTGGTCATCAACTGCAGCAAATGAATTTATGCATGAATTCTTTGAATCAGAAGAAAAAAACACAACGGAACTTCACCGGAATCTCACTTTCGGCTATAATCCTGTATACGGAACTTTTGTAAAGCCGGCATTTGCTTTTGCAATGATTGACAAAGACAAAAATGTGCTTTTCAAAACTGAAAGCGGTATATGGTGGACTGACTTTGACAACAGAAGCGAGGGTTTTGACTACGTTTCAATCGAAGAATATCTGACACCTGAATTAAAAAAAGAATTTGTCCGTTTTGAAAAGAAAGCAAACGACAGAAGTCTTCTGCCCGTATGTATTGAACTTCATTTCGACGGTGAAAAATATCATCCCGTTTCAATCACTCTTGACGACCAGAGAAATGATATACGCAAATTCACTTTTACAGATTTAACAGTAACGGAAACTGTTTATGATAAAAACCATTCAATACGGCTTTATCTTTATGATATAAAAGAAACGGGCATTGACCATAAATATTATAAAATCGTAAATGAAGAGCTTGACAGATCAATTGAGGAATTCGGATTTGATGATTTCGAAGGAGGAGGCGGTACATCAGGTCAGGGAATTATAAAATGGACTTCACGACAAGATGATTATGCGTATTTCTTCCTTGCAAAATACAACACGTTTTACGAAGTAATCACATCTGATATGTTCATTGTTCTTACACAGTTTATGTCTGTTTTGTTTGCAATTATCACCGCAATCATTCTGACTGTTGCATCAAAACTCTATGACAGACAGAAAAATCTTGAGCTCTCAAAACGGGCATTCGTTTCAGCGGCGGCACATGAGCTGAAAACTCCCCTTGCAGTCATTCAGAATCAATGCGAATGCGTACTTGACAACATCAATCCCGAAAAGAACGGTGAATATGTAAAATCCGTCTATGATGAGGCTGTAAGAATGAACTCAATAGTTATGAGCCTTCTTACCTTCAACAGAATTTCAGACTTGACCGAAGTAAAGAAGGAGAAATGCAACCTCAGCCAGATTGTGAAAGAAGAAATATCAAAATACAGAAATTTTGCTCAGTCCAACGGGGCAGAAATCAAAACAGAAATCGAAGACGATGTATTGGCACATTGCAACAGAGAACTTATTGCAATTGCCGTTGATAATTATCTTTCAAATGCGGTGAAATATGCAACGGGAGAAAAGAACATCACGGTAACACTCAGAAAGGACTCAAGAGGCTTCATTTTCTGCGTTTACAACGACTTTGACGGCGAAATGCCTTCTGACGACATGTGGAACATTTTCGCAAGAGCCGACAAAGCCCGTAACAGTAAAGATAATTCAACGGGAATGGGTCTGCCAGTGAACAAAAAGATTTTTCAACTGCACAATTACCGTTATTCCCATAAAAAAACAAAAGACGGAATTGTTTTTAATTTTCAGAACTAAAAAAACGGAAGTCAACTGACTTCCGTTTTGTCTTTCTTCTTAAAATATTTTATCATAAACAAGAGCAGAAGAATACCTGTAAGGGGGAAGAGGGCTGCGACGAGCATACCCGTTTTCATACCGATCTGTTCAGGAGTGAGTGATATTGTTGTTCCGAGATTTATTGCCCATTCACTGACGGTGACCTTATCAACAACGATACCTAAAAGCTGAGGAGCAACCGATGCACCGAAGTCACCGCCTGCCGCCATAAGTGCATATGCGGCAACACCCGGATTCGGAAATTTTTCTTCCATAAGAATGAGGGTACCCGGCCAGAGCATAGCTGTGCAGAGTCCCGTAAAAACACACGCAATCATTGATATGATAACATTCTGTGAAAGACCTGAAACAAGATAACAGGCAGCAGCACATATCATACTGACAAGCAATACATTCGAGATATTTTTGCCGTACTTTGCATAAAGCGTTCTGCCGAGTCCTAAAAGAATTCCGAACAATGCCATACCCGCAACGTCACCTACGACTTTGGGAATATTCAGCGCATTTTCCATATAGCTGGAAATCCAGTTTGTCATTGAATTTTCAGCAGCTGAACCGAGAAAAATACACATAACGCAAAGGAACATACCCTTGTGTTTTTTCTTTTTGCCGTCTTTTGAATCATTATTCATATTCACATCAGGCAAAGGAGATGTGCAGTAAAGAACAAAAGAAATAAGAGGCATAAATGCCCAGAAGAATGTAAGATACATCCAGTTTTCAGTACCGAAAACACGAAGGAATAACGTGCTGACAATAACCACAATCACAACGCCGTAAGCATAAAGAGAATGAAGACGGCTCATATCACGGTCGGGATTGTCGGAGGGAATTGCAGCCACAACAGGGCTTATAAGCACTTCACTGAGTCCTGCGGAAACTGAGAATACAACGGTGCCGACAACAAGTCCGGCATAGGCATAATCAGGAAACATCATAGGCACAAAAGCATAAATAAACATACCTATGCTTGTAAGCAAGGGCATCACCCTGAGTGTTATTTTTATATTGAAATACTTAGTAAAAAATGTAAAAATCAGGTCAATAAGAAGCTGTGTGGTGAAATTTATCAGAACAAGAGTTCCGAGCAAAGTGTATGAAATACCGTATGTTTCACGGAAAGTTACAAAAAGAAGAGGCGGCAGAGTGAAAATCGAAGCCATTATTACATTAGTGAAATAACAGGCATTCCGAGTACGTTTAAAATCTGTCATAAATCATTCTCCATAAAGGGTTTTTCTGAATTATACAATGAACTGCGAAAAAAGTAAATAAAATATTCAATTTTAAAAGTTCTTTTTTTCGGTGTTTTCACTATTGCCAAGCAAATACAGTATATAGTATTATATACAAGTAGAAAAAGATAAAGAGGGTATAAATTTGAGTTTAAGAAATATAGCTATTATCGCTCACGTTGACCACGGTAAGACAACACTTGTTGACCAGATGCTTCATCAGAGCGGTACATTCAGAGCAAACGAACAGGTCGCAGACAGAGTTATGGACTCCAACGACCTTGAAAAAGAAAGAGGAATCACAATCCTTTCAAAAAACACATCCGTTCATTACAACGGAGTTAAAATCAATATTATCGACACTCCCGGCCACGCTGACTTCGGCGGTGAGGTTGAACGTATTATGATGATGGTTGACGGCGTTCTTCTGCTTGTTGACGCATTTGAAGGCTGTATGCCCCAGACACGTTTCGTTCTCTCCAAGGCTCTTGCATTAAAGAAAAAGCCTCTCGTTGTCATCAACAAGATTGACCGTCCCGGTGCAAGACCTGCAGAAGTTGTTGACGAAGTTCTCGACCTCTTCATTGAACTCGGTGCAGACGATGATCAGATCGAATTCCCCGTTGTTTATGCATCTGCAAGAGAGGGATATGCTTCACTTGAATCTGATGTACGTGAAGGCGATATGCAGCCCCTTCTTCAGGCTATCATTGACAACATAGATGCTCCCGAAGGTGACCCCGAACAGCCCTTACAGCTCCTTTTCTCATCACTTGACTATGATGATTACGTAGGCAGAATCGGTGTGGGCAAAGTTGAAAGAGGCTCTGTCAAAATGGGGCAGAATGTCGTTATCTGCAAACAGGACGGAACAACACAGAACGTCAAGGTTTCAAGACTTTATCAGTTTGAAGGTTTAAGACGTGCAGAAGTTGACTCTGCAAAAGCAGGTGATATCGTTGCCGTTTCAGGTATTGAAGGGCTCAACATCGGTGAAACAATCTGCGCTCAGGACTGCATTGATCCCCTTCCCTTCGTTAAAATCGATGAACCCACAATCTCAATGAACTTTATGGTCAATGACAGCCCCTTTGCAGGTCAGGAAGGTAAATTCGTAACTTCAAGAAATATCCGTGCAAGACTTTTCAAAGAAGTTGAAACAAACGTAAGCATGAGAGTTGAAGAAACAGAAACAACCGACTCATTCAAGGTTTCGGGCAGAGGCGAACTTCATCTTTCAATCCTCATTGAAACAATGAGAAGACAGGGCTATGAATTTGCAGTTTCACGTCCCAAGGTTATCCTCAAAAAAGGTGAAAACGGCGAAACACTTGAACCTATGGAGCTCCTTATCGTTGAAGTACCCGATGCATACGTTGGCGCAGTTATGGAAAAAATCGGTTCACGTAAGGGTGAACTCGAAGATATGAGCATCCGTGACGGCGGAACAACACACCTTGAATTCAAGATTCCCGCAAGAGGACTTATCGGTTACAGAAGCGAGTTCCTTACAGACACAAACGGTTACGGCGTTATGAACAACCTTTTCGCAGGTTATGAGCCTTTCAAGGGTGAAATCCAGACACGTGACAGAGGTTCAATCGTTGTTCACGAAACAGGTGAAAGCACAGCTTACGGTTTATTCAATACTCAGGACAGAGGCAGACTTTTTATCGGACCCGGTGTTCCCGTTTACGAAGGTATGATATGCGGTGAATGCGCAAAGAACGAAGATATCGTTTGTAATGTCTGCAAGAAAAAGCAGATGACCAATACACGTGCTTCAGGCTCAGACGATGCACTCCGTCTTGTTCCCCACTCAACACTCAGCCTTGAGCAGAGTATGGAATTCTTAAGCGACGACGAACTCCTTGAAGTAACACCCAAGAGTCTCAGACTCCGTAAGAAAATTCTCTCTAAAGAACTGAGAATGAAACAGCAGTTCAGAAAGAAATAATAAAAGCAAGAAGGTGGCTCGGATGAGTCACCTTTTTTTATATCACATTAACCACAGTCAATGTATTGTCTTTTACTCTGAATCTTATATCATACCCTGCAAATTCAACCCCGAAAATTCTGTTATCATCGTTTATATATGAGGGTCTGGGGTCAAGAGAGAGCATCTGAACAGCTCCGTTTCTTTTTTCTTCGGGAATAAGGGAAAGAAGCTCGTCGGGGAAGACTACCCTGAGTGAATAATCCTTTGTTTCAGATGTGAATCCGTCTGTTGCATCGGGTCTGCAGTCTGCAACGGGGACGTAAGGCTTTATATCAAATACAGGTGTACCGTTCATCATATCAATTCCCGAAATATGAAGCACAGGCGCTTCGGGTGAAGAATAATCAATCTTTTCGAGTTTTACGCACGACAGACCAATATTGTTCGGTCTGAAAGGCGAACGTGTTGCAAAAACACCTATTCTTTTATTTCCGCCGAGCCTCGGAGGTCTGACGGTGGGTGACCATTCTTCCCTCTGTGTTTCTGAAAACTGCCACAGCACCCAGATATGTGAAAAATCATCAAGCCCCCTGAAGGCTTCTTCACGCCTGAAATCGGGAGTAAGAATAATTCTGCCTTTAAGCTCATCACAAAGTCCGCTCTGCCTCGGAATGCCGAATTTTGTATCGAAATCAGTTTCGATGTGTCCTATAACTGTCATTATACACCGTAAATTCTTGCAACCTTAAGAATGGCTGCCATTGTTTTTGAATCCTGAATTCTGCCGTCCATAACCATCTGTGCAAATTCTTTAAGTGGGATTTTTATGACATTTATAAACTCATCTTCATCGGTGTGTGCTTCACCGTATTTAAGATTTTTTGCAAGATACATATGAATTATCTCATCGGTATAAGCAACTGACGGATAAAGACCTCCGATGTATTCGATGTCGGCACTTTCAACACCCGTTTCTTCGCTGAGCTCTCTCTTTGCGGCGTCAAGGATGTCTTCACCCTTATCGAGTTTGCCTGCAGGAATTTCAATTGTGACTCTGCCAATGGGGTAACGGTACTGGCATACTGCGATGACTTCCATTTCATCGGTAACGGGCACAACGCATACTGCGCCCTGATGCTTTATGTATTCCCTGACGGATGTGTTGCCGTTGGGAAGCTCAATCTTATCCTTGTAAACGTGAAGAAGGACTCCGTCGAATACATTTTCTGATGAAAGCTGTTTTTCAATAAGGTTTTCGTCTGTCATTTTCATTTACTCCTTTATATAAGTGTGAAAGTGATATCTTCGTCAGGTTTCTGCCTGAAAACAAACTGCCACACGATATTTTCTCTATGCTCTCTTTTAAGGGCTGAGGATGCTGTATGAAGTCCTGATCCTGCATCAGGTCTTTCAGCAACAAAAACTGCCGTAGGGCCGTCTGCACCGCCGATTATTGCGATTGATGAAGCTTCATTGTCTGTCAGTTTTTCACCTGTTTTTACGGGAGCATCATTCTGCACGGTATCCATTACCGAGAAATTCTTTTTATCGATGTCAGGTTCGACGGTGAAACTCATAACTGTGTTTTTATCGGGAAAGTCATATCCCTCAACAGAAAAAGCCGTTTCATTCTTCCGGATGTCTTTTACTTCCAATGTATGTCTGTTTCCGTTCAACGGATTGATAAATTCAATTTTTTCTCCTGCTCCGGGAGTAATGAATTTATCACCGTTTACAGACTTCATATCTGCAACAAGACGCAATTCAGCTGACTTTATCACAGGTTTTTTTGCAGTTGCCCACGGAATGCTGATTCTGTGAACTGTCCAGCCTTCATCCCTACTGAGATTATAATAATCAATTGTTTTTATTGCATCCCTGTTTGATTCGTCACCGTCGGGCAGAAATTCCTGAGGGATATATGTAACTGACGAGCCGTAAGCATTCATACTTACCTTTCCATTTACAGTAAGCTCTGTACGGAAACCTGTCGGTGTCGGGATATCATTAATAAACTCTGTTTTCTGTTCATCCGTCAGCTTGTTTTCATTGTAACCGCAGAAAGACCATTTTTCTTTGAACTGTTTCAATATTTCACAATCAGTTTTTTCGCAGATATCTGCAACAATACCTTTCGGACAGACATACACGGCAGGAATAATCCATTCTTTTCCTGCCCATATGAATGATTTGTTTATTTCAACTTTTTCGCCTTTTTTACCTTTTTTCGTACCGTAGAATCCTGATGAGAAGTATACATCCCAGTCTTCGAGTTCATCGTAAGTTATCTTTATGATTTTTGTTGCGTTAAGGGGTGTTTCCGAATCATCGGAATGATAATATGAAATGAGAACATAGTTTCCGCCGTCAAAAATTGCGGGGTAACAATAGCCGTTAAGGGGGTCTGTTTCAAGAAAATGAATAATGGGAAATGTTTTTCCGTCATCCTTGCTCACAGCACACACAAGAGGTGTTCTGCCCCACGAATTCTCACAGTCACGTGTTGTGTAATTCGGAATGGGATTAAAAACTGCAAGCGTATAATTACCTACACGTTTCATAAGCAGCGGTGAATCGGGAGAAGAGAAGAATCTGTCAGGCTCCGGGGATGTCCACGTTTTGCCTTTATCTGACGAGAAACATTCATACTGAAAGGCCATATCGGTTCTTGAAATTGCTCTTAAAATGCCGTCTTTCTGCTCATACACACACGTTTCCTGAAGCCCTGTTGCACTTCTGTGAGGGAACGGGATATCCTGTCTTTCTGAAATTTCAGACCATGTTTTTCCGTTATCGTCTGAAGCAAAAATGCACTTTTTCCCGTGTTCGATTATTTCATATACACCGTTTATTTTTTCGGAATGAAGATTTGCGGGAAGAATGAGTCTGCCGTCTGAAAGAACAACTGCATGGTCGTTTTCGACAACAAAATAGTTGTAGGCATCATCAATGATTTTAACGGGCGAAGAGAAAGTTTCACCCTCATCATCTGAAAAGGCTATATAAGGCACAGCATTTATGTTATTCTTTGATTTTCTCAGATAAATAAGACCGATTCTGCCGTCCGGAAGACGTAGTAATGACGGGCACATAAGATTCCTTGCATCGTCATCGTGCTTTAAAAGAATCCGTTTTTCAGACCACGTTTCACCCTCATCGGCTGAAATCACACCTGCAATATCTGCAGTGCAGTCATCATACCACGTTTCACCCGAAAAACAGGTGTATGCAAAAAGGATATTTCCGTTTTTAAGTCTTAAAAATGTTCCTTCGCCGTTTCTTGGCGTTTCATTATCCGTATGCATAAAAAGAACACACCGACCGATAGTTTTCTGCATAAAAACCGCCTTCTTTTAAAGAAAGCTATCGCCTGAAAATCAGACGATAGCATAATTTTTTTAATCTTCTGCCCACGCCATTGAGCGTTTTACAGCCTTTTTCCAGCCTGCATAAATTGCATCTCTTTCTTCTTTACGCAGCTGAGGTACAAATTCACGTGAAACTTCTCTGATTTTTTCAATTTCGGCCCTGCCTGACCAGAAGTTTACAGCAAGACCTGCACAATATGCCGCACCGAGTGCTGTTGTTTCAACAACCTTGGGACGGTTAACTGTTGTTTCAATCATATTTGCCTGAATCTGCATCATAATGTTGCTGACTGATGCGCCGCCGTCAACACGAAGCTCTGTAAGCTCAATATCGGAATCAGCTTTCATAGCTTCAAGAAGGTCAGTCATCTGGAAAGCAATACTTTCAAGGACAGCTCTTGCAAAATGCTGCTGATTCACGCCTCTTGTGATACCCACAATTGTACCTCTTGCATATGCATCCCAGTAGGGAGCACCGAGACCCGTGAATGCAGGAACAAAATAGATTCCGTTTGCATCGGGTACACTTTCTGCAAGTCTGTCACACTCGGGAGCTGATTTAATCATCTTTATTTCATCACGGAGCCACTGGATAACGGAACCTGCATTAAAAGCCGAGCCTTCAATACAGTATTCAACTCTGCCGTCAATACCCCACGCAATACCCGTGAGAAGATTGTTTTCTGATCTTACACGTTTTCCGCCTGTGTTCATAAGAAGGAAACAGCCTGTACCGTATGTATTCTTTGCCTGACCGGGACGGAAACACGCCTGGCCGAAAAGGGCTGCCTGCTGATCACCTATAGCACCTGCAATGGGAATACCTGCAAGTGATTCAAGCCCGGGAATACCTGAAGCAACTTCACCGTATGCCTGACTTGAGGGAACAACTTCGGGAAGAATCTCAACGGGGATTCCGAGGCTTTCGCAAAGGAATTCATCCCAGCAGAGCTTATCAACGTCAAACAGCATTGTTCTCCATGCGTTTGAATAGTCTGTTACGTGAACTTTACCGCCGGTGAGCTTCCAGATGAGCCATGTTTCGATTGTGCCGAAAAGAAGGTTTCCCTTTGAAGCCACCTCTCTTGCCTTTTCGCAGTTTTCAAGAATCCATTTGATTTTTGTTGCCGAGAAGTAAGCATCAACAACAAGCCCTGTGTGATCTTTTATGTATTCACGCAGTTCATCGTCTTCATTGATGCGCTTTGCCATATCTGCAGTTCTTCTGCACTGCCACACAACTGCATTATAGACGGGCTCACCTGTTGTCTTATCCCAGAGAACGGTTGTTTCACGCTGATTTGTGATACCTATTGCGGCAATCTCCTTAGCTTCAACACCGCCTTCGATAAGTGCATCGGCAATAGCTCTGTATTCGGTTCTGAGGATTTCCATAGGGTCATGTTCAACCCAGCCGGCTTTCGGATAAATCTGAGTAAACTCAAACTGAGCCTTTGATTTTATCTGTCCTTCCTTATCAAAAAGGATTGCTCTTGAGCTTGTGGTACCCTGATCAAGAGAAAGTATGTATTTCTTATCGGAATTCATAAAATTTCACTCCCGAGATTTAATTCTTTATTTATTTTACACTAATTGCAACATAAAGTCAACTGTACAAAAAAGAGTTTTTGTTTATTTTCTTGACATCCTGTTCACGATTTGTTAAAATTAACTCAGTCAGTTCGGAACCATCCTGACTTAAAACAAAACTACGGAAAGAAGAATAAAAATTGAAAAAGAAAACAACCTTGTACATCACACAGGCTGCAGTTATTGCGGCACTTTACGTGGCTCTGACTTATGCATCAAACGCTCTGGGACTCGCTTATAATGCAATTCAGTTCCGTCTGTCCGAAGTCCTCACCATTCTGCCCGTATTCAGACCGGCAGCAATTCCCGGCCTTGCAATCGGTTGCATTATTGCAAACATTTCAAGTCCTTTCGGTGTGGTTGACATCATATGCGGTTCGGTTGCAACACTTTCTGCCGCAGTTGTCACAAGAATTTGCAGAAACATCACATTCAGAGGCTTACCTCTGTTGTCAATGATTCCTCCCGTGCTTTTCAATGCCGTTATAATCGGTCTTGAAATATGGTTTTTCTCTGAAAGAACACCTGAGATCTTCTTTATTTCAGCACTTGAGATTGCCGTAGGACAGGTTGTGATGTGCGTCGGTGCAGGTATACCGTTCCTGCAGACTGTAAAAAAAACAAAGGTGTTTGACCGTATAAACTCATATACCACATAATATCACAAAGGAGTTTTTACCATGAAGAAGATTCTTGTTGCAGATGATGAAGAACTTATAATGAACCTTGTGTGTGACTATCTCCGCCGGGAAGGTTATGAACCTCTTTCAGCAAGAGACGGTGAAGAAGCACTTGAAGTTTTCAGGGCAAATCCCGATACCGCACTTGTTATTCTTGATATAATGATGCCTCAGATTGACGGTTGGGAAGTATGCAGAACAATCAGACAGTCTTCAAATGTTCCTGTTATTATGCTTACTGCAAGAAGTCAGGAGTTTGATGAACTCACAGGCTTTGAAGCAGGTGCCGATGACTATGTAACAAAGCCCTGCAGTCCGTCAGTTCTTATGAAAAGAGTTGCGGCACTTCTCAAACGCAATACACTCAATGTTGAATCAACAGTATTCCGTATTGAAGAACTCAAACTTGACGCCGAAGCTCACGAAGTATGGCTTTCGGGTTCTTCGGTTATGCTCACTCTCAAGGAATACAGTATTCTTTATAAACTCATTTCTGCCCCCGGCAGAGTTTTCTCACGTGAACAGCTCCTTGACGATATCTGGGGCTTTGATTTTGACGGTGATATGCGTACCGTTGACTCTCACGTTGCAAGACTTCGTACAAAACTCGGTGACTGGGGCGCAAAGCATATCAAAACAATTTACGGCACAGGCTATAAAATAGAGGCTGAATAATATGTCGCATAAAAAAAGCGAAAAAATATCAGGTTATAAACATAAAAGAACATTGAACCAGAAACTGTTGAACATTATAACAACGGTTCTGGTTCTTATTATTGCTGCAATTGTTATAGCTACATATGAAGGGCTTGATATGGTTTATCTTGCCTATGCCGCTGTAGACTCTTTTTTTGCTTCTTATGAAGTTGAAGATGCTTATCTTGATAAATCAACAGATTTTTTTGTTGCAATGGACAGTATAGAGAGAGAGCATGCAATAACTATTGAGATTTATTCCCCCTCGGGTGAATTTGTTTATTCTTCATCTTATAAAGGTGAGATGTCACATCCGCCTTACGGCAGACGTTCATATATTGTCCCTGAAACTGAAAAGCGTAATTATGAAGTTATTCAGGATCTCGGTGAATTTAAAAACAACTCATTCAATCTGAGCCGTGACACATCAAGCGGAAAAAACACCGAATATCTTGTAGGTTCATGGGTGCTTGAAAGCGGCTCTCAGATAAAGATTTTCAAAGTAAAATCAACCGTTGATACAAACACAAAGATTGCGGTTCTGTTTGTTTCATTCGTTACGGGTGTAATTGTATGTATTGCAATTTTTGTCATATCAATTCTTATAAGACGAATCACAACACCGCTGACGGAAATGAGCCATATCACAAAGAATATGTCTTCGCTTGATTTCTCACAGAAATGCCAACCCAATGATGTTGCTGAAATTGCATTGCTTGCAGACAGTATCAATGAAATGTCCGATTCACTTAAAACGGCTCTTATTGACCTTCAGCAGAAAAACCAGAAGCTTCAGGACGATATTGAGCAGGAAAAAACGATTGACCAGTTAAGACAGGTCTTCATTTCAGGTGTTTCGCACGAACTGAAAACACCCATAGCCATAATTCAGGGCTATTCCGAAGGAATGAAGATGTTCCTTGAATCCGATGACCCCGAAATGGCAATGAAATATTGCGACACAATCATCGGTGAAACTGAAAGAATGAATAATCTTGTTATGAAACTGCTCGATATCATCAAGTATCAGTCAGGTGAATATAAGTTATTCTATGAGCAGTTCAATATTCATGAAGTAATTGCCAGCTGGTTTGAAAGAGGAACTGAACTATTAAAAGAAAAGGGAATAACCCCGATAAACGATGTGCCTGAAGATATGATATGCTTCGGTGACAGATTCATTCTTTCTACTGTTGTAAATAACTATATGTCAAATGCACTTTCCCATGTTTCGGGTGATATGATCATATGGGCTTCTGCGAAAGAAATTCCCGACGGCAGATACAGAATAAGCATTTTCAATACGGGCACACCGATTGCAGCAAAAGATATTGACCAGATATGGAACAGCTTTTACCGTGCTGACAAAGCTATGTCACGTGCACAAGGACGTTTCGGTCTCGGACTTGCAATCGTTGCCGCTATTCAGGACCTTCACGAGCAGGACTACGGCGTAATCAACCACGAAAACGGCGTTGAGTTCTGGTTTGATGTTAAAAAATTTGACAGACAATAATTTGTCGGGCTGAAGCCGACAAAAATGAATAATGAGTAGTGAGCAATGAGCAATGTCGGAAGTCGCAAGCGACTTATGTTCCGCTTCGCTCTATATAATGGGTTAAAGGGCGTAGCCCTTTCCATCATTACTCATTAATCATTACTAATTACTCATTAATTTGTCGAGGGCACCTCGACAAATTCTGATTTTAAACTTATTTCAATATTCCAATTTTATACTCTAATCGGAGGAAAAATGAAAGATTTATTTGACATCTATGTGCAGTCGTATTCGCTTTCACGTGAAAATCAGCCTGAATTCTTTGAAATAATGAGTGATATATATTCAACTTCCGAGTTTCAGAGTATGGCTGAATATATCCAGCACGCAGACATTACAAGACTTCAGCATATTATGAGCGTTGCGTTTATGAGTTACACAATCACAAAAGAAAAGGGGCTCGATTTTGTAAAAGCCACAAGAGGCGCTATGCTCCACGACCTTTTCTATTATGACTGGCACGTGCCCGGTGACGGTTCTCACAGGCTCCACGGATACAGACATCCCGGTTTTGCTCTGAAAAATGCAAAAGCACTTTTTACTCTTTCAGAAATGGAAGAGAATATAATAAAACGGCATATGTGGCCTCTTACTCCCACTCCTCCGAAATACAAAGAAAGTCTGATTGTATGTCTTTCAGACAAATACTGTGCACATCAGGAGTCAACAATAAAAATGTTTTCCTCAAAAAGAAAAAAATTCCTTAAACTACGTGAGGTAAATAAAAATGGAACTCGTACTTGATTATGTATTTTACTTCTTTTTGTACAGCATATGCGGTTGGATTCTTGAAACCGTATGTTGTTCAATTTATTACAAAAAGCTCATAAACAGAGGTTTTATGAGCGGACCCTTCGTGCCGATATACGGCTCGGGTGCTGTCGTATTGTGCGGTCTGCTTATGCCCTTTTATAATAAATTCGGCTATACGTGGTATATGATTCCCGTTGTTATTCTTCTGGGTGTCTTTTTTGCAAATGTGCTTGAATATATGACAAGTCTTGTTATGGAAAAGCTTTTTCATGCAAGATGGTGGGATTATTCAAATGAAAAATTCAATCTTCACGGAAGAATCTGTCTGAAACATTCAGTTTACTGGGCATTGGCAACAGGTTCAATAATTTATGTGGTTCATCCTTTTGTTACAAAGCACATGGAACGCCTTGTAAGTGATGAACTCCGTAATATTATGATTGTATTCATCGGAATTATTTTCGGTATCGATTATGTCATAACTTTTATAAACGCTAAAAATAAGAAAATGAGAAATATTGTTTCTTCGGATAACAGAATAATTGAAGACGGAGAAACTACGGAAAAGGAAAATGAACTTAAGAACTGACTATAAGCACACCCTTATTGCAGGTTATATAAGCTTTATAACTCAGGCAATTGTAAATAATTTTGCACCGCTTCTCTTTGTGACTTTTCAGAGGGACTGGGAAGTTTCACTCAGTCAGCTTGCATTCATTTCTACATATAACTTCGTTATTCAGCTTGCAACCGACCTTGTTGCCGCAAGATATGCGGATAAAATAGGGGTCAGAAAATGCATTGTCGGAGCTCATATTTTTGCCGCAACGGGACTTGCAGGGCTCGGTGTATTTCCGTTTATTCTGCCTGACCCGTATATAGGAATAATTATTGCAATTACTTTCTATGCCGTAGGCGGAGGACTTATTGAAGTGCTCACAAGCCCGATAATAGAGGCTTGTCCCACCGAAAACAAAGAATCACATATGAGCCTTCTCCATTCTTTCTATTGCTGGGGACAGATGTGTGCTGTTCTTTTTTCAACGCTTTTCTTTTACTTTTTCGATATAGCAAACTGGCGTGTGATGGCATTCATATGGGCTATGATACCGGCAGTCAATGCCTTTTATTTTGCACTTGTGCCTATAGTGACCGTTTCGCAGTCAGATAAAGGTGTTCAGAAAACAAGTGAACTTTTTAAAAACAAGCTTTTCTATATTCTGCTCGTTATGATGCTGTGTGCAGGAGCAAGTGAGCTTTCAGTTGCTCAGTGGGCATCGGCTTTTGCAGAGGAGAGTCTCGGTATTTCAAAAACTGCAGGCGATATTTTAGGGCCCTGCCTTTTTGCGGCACTTATGGGTATTGCAAGAGTGGCATATTCAAAATTCAGCCATAAGATAAACCTTGAAAAATATATTCTTTTCTGCGCTGTGCTGTGCGTTTTCGGTTATCTCCTCACAGCACTCTCCCCCCTTCCCGTACTCTCACTCATCGGATGCGGAATATGCGGTTATGCCGTAGGCATTATGTGGCCGGGAACATACAGTATTGCCGCAAAGAGCTGGTATAATCCGTCAACGGCGCTTTTTGCGATGTTTGCTCTTGCAGGTGACACAGGATGTTCAACGGGTCCGTTGCTTCTGGGCACAGTTTCGCAGTATTTCGGAGATAACCTTAAAACGGGAGTCCTTGCAGGAACTGCTTTTCCATTTGTGATGATTTTTGCTGTTATTGCACTTCTGAGATACAATAAAAAAACGGAGGAAAAATAAAATGGATATACTCATTTATGTGGCACTATGTCTGCCTGCTGTACTGATGATTCTTGCGGGACGGCTTATAGTTTCCGTAAAGAAGGATTCAACAATGTCAGCACACCATTTCACAAGAAATTACAACATCACTTCATTTTCTAAAAAAATCATAAAACTCTTCACATTGACGGGAATTGTTTTCTCAATAGGCGGTTTTATGATTTATAAGGAGCTTTTCGCTGTGGGAATTGTTCTCCTGTTTGTAATGCTTCTTATTTTTGCATTCTCATTCGCATCAATTTACAGAAAAAGCTGAGAACACCGGAAGGTGTTCTTTTTTTATACTTAAATCCGTCTTTAAAACATATATATTCTCTGAGGTGAGAAAAATAAAAAAGAATATTATGAAAAACAGACGTATAAGATTACCCGTAAAAACATACTTACTCATTGCAACGCTCATTATTTCTCTTTCGGTATATATCGCATCATTCCCGATTAAACTTGACGAAAAGGTGGCATATATCGGTGCTGCATTCTCTTTTCCGAACGGTTTTTTATCGGCAGTGCGTGAAATCAGCCGTTCATTTATGCTCAGATTCAACTCCGACAATAAACAACTCAATCAGAAAGACGGCAACATTACAGACCTTGAATCAAAACGTCAGTTTCTTGATCTTTCCGTCACTCCCGATGACATAAAAGAAAATGAAGAAATACTGAGAAAAAAGTTCAATAAAAATGATTATCCTCAGGACGGTACAATAACCGAAAAAACATATATCTCTTATCAGGCATCGGATTATTTTGAGAATGTTTTTATAAGAAATGTGACTGTCGATTCAGACATTGATGTTCAGGGCACATTAGTCAACGGCTGTCCCCTGCCTGTAAATGATTACACAAAGCCGACTGTTCTTATTTATCACACACACTCAACAGAATGCTACACTCCGTTTGATAACGGAGCTTTTTCAACTTCTTTTGCTGAACGCAACAACAATAAAAGCCTGAATATGATACGTGTTGGCGAAGAACTTGCAGAAGTGCTCAGGGCACGTGGAATCGGCGTTATTCATGACACAACAATTTATGACAATGTTTACACAGGGGCTTATGACAAGTCACGCAAAGGAATAACTGCTATTTTAGAGAAGTACCCGTCAATTATCATTACACTAGACGTCCACCGTGATGCAATTCACTATGACAACACAACAAGAGTTAAACCTGTTGCCGTAATCGGTAATAAAAAAGCGGCACAGATGATGATTCTTACAGGTGCCGAAGGCGGAAACGTTGAATCATTTCCTTCGTGGGAAACAAATCTTTCTTTTGCGGTTAATCTGCAGAAAGCCGTAAATGATAAATATGAAAACCTTATGAAGCCGATGTATTTCTGCAACAGAAAATATAACCTTGACTTAACCCCTTACTCATTACTCATTGAAACCGGGACGGATGTAAATACATTGTCTGAAGCGGCATATTCGGCAAGGCTTCTCGGTGATGTACTCGCTGAGTTTATAAAAGAAAACGCAAAGGAAGATAAACAATGACGGAGACAAAAAAACTGTTCAGATTTTTTATACTTTCAACAGTATGGGTGCTGTTTGTGACACTTACACTTGCAGGCATTGTTACAGCCGCTGAAAGAACGGAATATATCAACAGCGGGAAGGAAATAAAGACTATAACAAACAATAGTTTATCGCATCAGCGATAAATTATTGTTTATCATATCCTGTCCTGATTGTGAATATATTTGAATGTAAAATAAACCGAAAAAGGAGTCACATAAATGAATATTGAATTGACAAGCGAAAAAATTCTCACAAGAAAAGAAAAAATCTCCGTCAGCGTTGAACAGCTTATTGAAAACGACATAAGTCTTGCCGATTACTACGGCGACATTGTAAAAATACTCGGCTGTTCAGGCAGTACAAATATTTTTTCGTGCAACATAATATCAGATAAAGCCGTAATTGACGGCAACACAGTTATCAGAATAACCTACATCGATTCGGACGGAAAAACCGAAATCCTTGAAAGCACAATACCTTTCAACAGAAGTATCGATATAAGAAATGCATCAGAAACCGACACCATAACAGCCGTCTGTACGGGTGAACAGATAAACTGCCGTGCAATAAATCCGAGAAGAGCAGAAATCAGAGGCTCTGCAACGCTTTATATACGTGTTTCGGGTACAGAAGTAATAAACTACATATCCGAAGTGCCCGAAGGTTTCTGTCACACACTCAAAAGCTCTTATGAAGGATACCTTCTTGAGGGTACAGCCGTAAAGAATTTCTCCGTTACTGCAGAATGTGATCCCGATGAAAAGTTTGACGGTGCAAAAATCAGCCGACTCGGTTTTCTGCCCGTTATAAACGAAATCAAAACAATAAAAAACAAAATGATGATAAAGGGAAGCATCAGCACAACACTTGTCTGCATTGACAAAAACGGAAATTATATCAATGAACGGATTCTGACTCCCGTAAATCAGATTTTTGAAATTGAAGGTACTGATGAAAATTCCGTATGCTGTGCTTCACTTGAAATTATTTCAGCTGAAGGACGCATTACACCCGAAACAGCCCAATCAGCATCTTTTCCCGAAATTGCATTGACCGTTTCTGCCCTGATTGATGTTTTTTCAAAAGGAGAGCTCAGTCCCGTTGACGAAGCATATTCGTGCACTCACGAGCTTTCAACCGATGAAAAGAAAATCAGATTCATTTCAGACATAAAAAAGCTCAACGACAATTATCCCGTCACATCAGAATTTGAATTCAATTCGCACAATATTGAAAAATGTGAAGATGTGGCTGTAAAACGCATCAAATACTCCTGCCGAAAAGAAAACAACGAACTTGTTATAAGCGGTAACATTAATTACGGCATCATTCTTGCAACAAAAGAAAACGAAAAGCAGTATTTTGAAAGAATAGCCGATTTTGAATTTAAAAAAGGGCTCAGCGACTTATCTTCAGACATTCAGCCCGTTTTGAATATCCACGTCAATGCACTCACATTCTCACAGAAAAGCAATTCTTCACTTTCTGTCACAACGGAGCTTCACACCGAAGGCTTTGTTTATTCGTGCAGCAATATAAATATTATTTCATCAATTGAAAAAACTGCAGAGCTGAGAAAAGCTACATCTGATTCAATCATCACCGTATACTTTGCTTCGGAAGGTGAACGGCTGTGGGATATTGCAAAAGAGCATCACACAGGAATTGAAAATATCAGGCAACTCAATTCAATAAGCTCTGACTTCATTGAAAAAGACTGTATGTTGATTTTTGAACAGGAATAAGGAGAGTATTTATGGAAAACACACGCATTTATGAAGACATAAGAAAACGCACACAGGGTGACATATACATCGGTGTTGTCGGACCTGTAAGAACAGGCAAATCAACCTTTATAAAAAAATTTATGGAAACAACGGTTCTTCCGAACATTGAGGGTGACTATGCAAAAGAAAGAGCAGTTGACGAATTACCCCAATCTGCGGCAGGCAGAACAATTATGACTACAGAACCCAAATTCATTCCCGAGCAGGCAGCGAAAATCCGCATTGATGACAATGTCTCTTTCAGGGTAAGAATGGTTGATTGTGTAGGCTATATCGTTCCGAGTTCTCTGGGCTATATCGAAGGTGAAACTCCCCGTATGGTGAAAACTCCGTGGTTTGAGGAAGAAATTCCTTTTAATATGGCTGCTGAAATCGGCACTCAGAAAGTAATAAGCGAACACTCCACAATAGGGCTTGTAATAACAACTGACGGAAGTATCAGCGACATTCCCCGTTATGAATACGAGGAAGCCGAAGAACGTGTGATAGACGAACTGAAAGAAATAAACAAACCGTTTATCGTCCTTCTCAACTGTATGTATCCCGACTCTCCTTCCGCAACAGAAATGAGCCGTAAGCTTTCGGAAAAATACTGCGTACCCGTTCTGCCCGTCAGCTGTCCCGATATAACAGAAAAAGAAATCTGCGAAATTCTGGGTTCGGTACTCAATGAATTTCCCGTTCGTGAAGTTGATATTCATCTTCCGTCGTGGATGAAATCACTCGGAAGTGACCATAAAGTCAAAAAGAACATTTTGTCTGCTGTAAAAAACTATGCTTCGGGTATGAAATGCCTGAGAAATGTAAATGAGCTGTGCACTTCCCTTGCAAACGAAAACTGCATAACGTCATCATCCGTAAAAGATATTCTTCCCGGTGACGGAAAAGCAATTATAAGTGCAGATGTGACAAACGATATCTTCTATGAGATAGTGACCGAAATCAGCGGTGTTGAAATAAAATCCGAAGCAGGACTTATCACAACTCTCACCGAAATGGCGCAGACGGCACGTGAATACAAAAGAATAAAATCTGCCCTTGATGAGGTTGAAGCAACGGGCTACGGAATCGTTATGCCCACAATTGATGAGCTGACTCTTGAAGAGCCTGAAATTATGAAACAGGGCGGAAGATACGGCGTAAGGCTCAAAGCTTCTGCACCGTCAATTCATATGATGAAAGCCACAATCAACACAGAGGTAGCCCCGATTGTGGGCTCCGAAAGTCAGTCCGAAGAGCTTGTTATGTATCTTCTCAATGAATTTCAGGAAAATCCCGTTAAAATCTGGCAGTCAAATATATTCGGAAAATCACTTGATGACCTTGTGAATGAGGGCCTTAAAAACAAACTTTATCATATGCCCACAGAAGCAAGAATGAAGCTTCAGCAGACACTTGAACGCATCATAAATGAAGGTTGCAGCGGTCTTCTCTGCCTTATAATATAACAGTTTTCACACAAATAATATCAACTTTTGTAAAACTTTATTCATATTGGGTTCATATTTAAGGCTTTTTTTATGGTTCTGAATGCTTTTTTTCCATAAAAAAACAATAAAAATAACGCTTATTCAATAAAAAATAAATAAATGTTTACAAAAATGTTGCAACTATTAAAACATTAATTTAATTTAAGGTATACCCTCTTGAACACATTTCTAAATTATGGTATTATACTTACAACAAGTTAGTGCAACTTGCCAAAATATTTTGAAAAGAGGTGCAACAACTAATGTCAGGTGATGTATTCGCAAAGATGATGAACTGGGTAGCAGCTTTCGTTGCAAAGATCGTTGATCTCTTCAAGCAGCTCGGTGAAATCCTCAGCATGTAATCTATTTTAAGAAGCAATTCAACTTAATAAAATAATGAAAAGAGGTGCACAATTAATGGAAAAGCTCATCGAAATGTTCAAAGCATTAATCGCTTGGTTCAACGAACTTCACGCAACATTCAAGAAGTTTGCTGCAGGTTTTGAAGAAGATTTCCCCAACATGACTGGTGAACTCTAATATTCTTCATGAAATAATATTTAAATAGTATTTCAACGGGTATTCGGAAGAATACCCGCTTTTTCTTTTAAGAAGTGTTTCACTTGACACTTATTGACTCTTGGTGTAAAATATATTGCATAAGTAGGTGTGAAAAATGAAAAAAATATTCGGAGAAAATATATCCCCAAAATGCATTTATTGTGAAACGGGAACAAATACAAAAAACGGCAAAGAAGTTCTCTGCCGCCGTATGGGTGTTATGCAACCCGATTCATCCTGTAAAAAGTTTAAATATGACCCTCTGAAAAGACAGCCCGAGGTCCTTAAAATGCTTTCAGGCTTCAAAGAAGAAGATTTCAGCCTTTAATTCTGACGTCTTACAATTCTGTATTCGTCATTATCCCTGTAATAAGGGCAGTTACCGAAACTGCCTGTAAGGAAATGCATCATTTCGTCTTCATCAAGGTTCATATCGCAATAATATGAATCATACTGTTCATCGTAAACATAGTTTTCACACGTTTCACAGTTTGTTACACGCTTCTTTTTTTCAATCATAATATCACCTGTTTTATTTTATCATAAAACAGAAGTTTAATCAATATGGAATACGAACTCATACGCTCAAAAAGAAAAACAATCTCGATTGAAGTGAAAAACGGCGGAAAAATCATTGTACGTGCGCCTCTTCAGTCAAGCGAAAAAGTTATAAACGCTTTTATTGAAAAAAATTCTGACTGGCTAAAAAAAGCTGTTGAAAAATCACTCAGACGTCAGGAACTTGCTTCTCAGTATAAAATAAAAGAAGAAGATATTCCGCTCTATAAAGAGAAAGCAGAGCTGTATCTGCCCGAAAGAACATACTACTGGAGCAAAATTACGGGACTTATTCCCTCTTATGTCCGCATAACAAGTGCCGGAAAAAGATTCGGCAGCTGTAACGGCAAAAACGGAATCTGTTTTTCATACCGTCTTATGGCTTATGACGAAAAAGTTATTGATTATGTGATTCTTCACGAACTTGCACATATAAAACATAAAGACCATTCAAAGGCTTTTTATTCGCTTATTTATCAGTTTATGCCCGATTACAAAAGCCGTGAAAATATTTTGAAACACAAGGGAGAATAATAAAATGACAAACGCTGCTCTTCAGGCTGTTAAAATAACAAAAGTAGATTTCACAAACGAAATCAAAACTCAGAAGAAAATTGAGCTCGGTTTCGGTTATTCTTACAATGTGAAATATTCAAATCAGAACACCTGCATAGGCGAATTCACCGCAAAAATCACAGACAAGGCAAATCCCGATGAATTTGCAATAAATGTGACTGCAACCGGTGTTTTCAGATTCGCAGAAGGTGCAAAAAAGGAAATCCTTCACGTTGAAACATATAACGACCTCTTTCCCCACATCAGAGCTTTTGTTTCAACTCTTACTGCAACAGCAGGTATTCCGCCCATTATGATTCCTTTCATCGACATTTCAAAAAAGGAAATCTACCGTTTTGAAATGGGTAAGGACGGACATAATCCCCCGTCTGTTGATGATTTTATCAATCCTTACGATAACAGATAACAAAAAAAAACGGAGTCAACCGACTCCGTTAATTTTTTTACTTATCCCAATTCTTTGAAAGTTCTGCTCTTACCTTGATGGGAAGACCGAAGAGGTTGATGAATCCTGCTGAATCAGCCTGATTGTAAACCTGATCCTCATCAAATGTAGCGACTTCTTCGCTGTAGAGTGAGTAGGGTGAAGTTGTGCCTGCAGGGATGATATTACCCTTGTAGAGCTTGAGTTTTACGTCACCTGTAACTGTCTTCTGTGTTTCGTCAACGAAAACTGCAAGAGCTTCACGAAGAGGAGTGAACCACTGACCGAAGTAAACAAGTTCAGCATACTTTGCCGCAACGAGTTCTTTGTAGTGCTGAGTATCTCTGTCAAGGCAGAGTGTTTCAAGGATTTCGTGTGCTCTGTAAAGGATTGTTCCGCCGGGAGTTTCATAAACACCTCTTGACTTCATACCTACAAGTCTGTTTTCAACGAGGTCTGCAAGACCGATACCGTTTTCACCGCCGAGCTTGTTAGCTGTTTCAAGAAGTTCAATAGCGCCCATTTCCTTGCCGTCAATAGCAGTGGGAACACCCTGTTCAAAGTGAATTGTAACGTATGTGGGCTTGTCGGGAGCAGCTTCGGGAGCAACACCCATTTCAAGGAAGCCTTCCTTGAGGTACTGAGGCTCATTTGCGGGATCTTCAAGGTCAAGACCTTCGTGTGAAAGGTGCCAGAGGTTCTTGTCCTTTGAGTAGTTTGTTTCTCTGTTTATCTTAAGAGGAATGTTGTGTGCCTCTGCATATTCGATTTCTTCTTCACGTGACTTGATTGACCATTCTCTCCAGGGAGCGATGATAGCAAGTTCGGGAGCAAAAGCCTTGATTGTAAGTTCAAAACGAACCTGGTCGTTACCCTTACCTGTACAGCCGTGGCAGATAGCATCTGCGCCTTCCTTCTTTGCGATTTCAACGATTTCCTTTGCGATGATGGGACGTGCAAAAGATGTACCGAGGAGGTAATCCTTTTCATAAACTGCACCAGCCTTGAGTGTGGGCCAGATGTAGTCTGTGATGAACTTTTCTTTAAGGTCAAGAACATAGAGCTTTGATGCACCTGTCTTGATTGCCTTTTCTTCAAGACCGTCAAGCTCTGTACCCTGTCCTACGTCACCTGAAACTGCGATAACTTCACAGTTATTGTAATTTTCCTTGAGCCAGGGAATGATGATTGATGTGTCAAGACCGCCTGAGTAGGCGAGAACAACTTTTTTGATATCTTTTTTATCCATTGTGAAAACCTCTTTTGTTTTTTTCTGTGATATATTATAATACCCCTCGACACATTTTGCAATACCCAAAAATACAAATATATGTACAAATCTATGCATAAATATTGTATAAAACAGCAAAATATACAGTTTAAATGTATATTTATGCAATCTTGATAAAAAAGTTACCGCCGAAGCGATGACATAAAATCAGAATTTGTAGAGCTGATTGAATAATGTGTAGGGACCGATGCCCACATCGGTCCGCATTTGTCGAAGACAAATCGGAAATCTTCGATTTCCGCAAAGCGAACAAATTAATTCATTCAGTTTATTGATATTGAACGGTGTACCACCGTTATTGCTCCGTAAACTACGCAATCGGACCGATGTGGGCATCGGTCCCTACAAAGATTGTTTTTATTACGAAATGTTTATCTGAAGACCTCGACAAATTATTGTTTACCTTCCTCTTTCGTGAAGAGTTATGGAATAAACATTTGTTATTTGTGCAGGATAGGTTTCCTGAATATTCCCGTCATAACTGATTGTCACATAATCACCTTTTTTAATTTCCGCCAACTGTTCATCACCTTTCAAATCAGTACTGACATAAATTTTATCGGCAGATTTTCTTTCATTTTCATTCTCGAAAGGTTCAACAAGAATGTTATTGTCATTTACTTCAAGAACCTTTGCATTGAAATGACTTCCTGAATGATAATCTGTAATTACAGCTGTTGTAGTATGCTCTGTATTATTTATAGCGGGTGTTGACGGATTCTGCGACGGGGCTGATGTCGGCACTTCATTCCCGGTTACACTTTCATTCACTAAAAATTCAGCCACAGCAAGATGTTCAGACTTATCACCATCATAACTGCCTACATCAAAACCGAATTCAACGGTATATCTGCCCGGTTTTGATATATCATACCCCACAAGACTGAATCTTCTTGTCAGATTATCCTCACTTGTCATACACAGCGGAGTTGTCCACACACGGTCTTCGTATATATTACAGTCAATCTTCTGTCCGTTTTCATGGCGATACACTCCGTATATTGTACCGTAATAAAGAGTGTCTCCCGTGTTATTTTCAAGCTTAACGACAACATATGGTGATGATTTCAGATTAAGTTCAACAACACCGATTTTTACATTTTCATGTGTTGTATCATTCATAAAATTCTCTTCACCGTATTCAGTCATATACTCAACTTTTACATCAGCATCTCTTTTCAGCCTGAATGAATCCATAACATAATAATTTCCGTTGCTGTCTGTAGGCATATATGCACCTATAAAATCACCGTTTCTGAATCTTATGAATGCATATTTATCCGAAAGAAAAAACTCAGCCCCGTAAACTTCTTTCACGTTGTTCTTTGAATATTTTGCAGGGAGTGTTTCAAGAATCAGGTCAAGTTCATAATCATTCACATTACCTTCCAGAAGTGTTCCTATAACCTGAGAATTACCGGTACCCGTACCGAAAAATTTTGTCACGGTCATATCTTCTCCGATTCTGTAACTGATGTCACGCATTTCGTTGTTTGCACGATCTTCGCCTATAACTTCCTGATGAAAATATTTATCAATATAATGGTATCCGAACAGCTCTTCCCTTGCCGGACTTGTCATAAAGCATACAGCCACGCCGATAACTGCAATAACCGCCGTAATAATTAACCATAATGCCGGTTTTTTGTAGCTGAGAACAGATTTTATTCTGCCCTTTACTCCCGTTTCACCGAATGCGAGAGGACAGGCAGCAACACTCTTTTTCGGCATACTGAGTGAAAGCAGGGTTGTTGAATATACCTTTTTCTCCTCTTTTTCCATTGATTTTATAACCTTTTCATCACAGGCAAATTCAATATCCCTGCAGAAAAGGCTATATGCAGCCCAAACAAAAGGATTGAACCAATGAAGACAAAGCACTAAAAATCCGAGAGGCTTTATGATGTGATCAAGTCTTTTCAGATGTGCTTTTTCGTGAGCCACTACAGCCGTCATCTGCTCTTTTGTTATATCTGAAGGCAGATAAATCTTCGGTTTTACAATACCGAGAATAAACGGTGTTTTTATGTTGTCACACAGATAAATATTGCCGTCATAACGGACTGAAACTCCGACTTTTCTTCTGAGCATCAGATAACTTATGCCCGAATAAAGGAACATTACGGTAATACCTGCTACCCACACGGCAAAAGAAATGCGGATAAGCATATCAATGGGACTGTAACCCATAGTGTAAGGCACTTCTGAAAACTGCGACACGGCAGGATTGATAATTTCATTCACCGCATTGAATCCCGTGTCAACCGACGGAGAAGAAACAAAAGCAATATTTGACGGTATAGTTTCCTCAGAGGGAATAAGGCTCAGCATACTTTCAATCGTAAACGGGCAGACAAGACGCAATCCCACAAGTCCCCACATAATAAGATTTATGTATTTCGGGGCTTTTTTAAGAAGAAATCTCAGCACGATAACGGCAAGAATAAGCCACACCGCATTGATGCTCATATTGAAAAGCTTAATCATAAAAGCATCCATAATCAGCCCTCCCCGTACGAGTCAATCATTGCCCTGATTTCGGCAATTTCCTTTTCTGAAAGTGCTTGTTTCTTTGTGAATGCCGCAATAAATGCGGGAAGTGAGCCTTCAAAGGTTTCGTCAACGAAATTCTTGCTCTGTAAAGCAAAAAACTCATCTTCAGGGATAAGCGAAGTTACTGTTCCGCCTTCGTTTTTAAAAATCCCCTTTTCACACAGTTTTTTAAGCACTGTGTATGTTGTTGACTTCTTCCATTCGAGTTCACTCTGACAAAGTTTCACAAGTTCACCCGAACTTAACGGTTCATTTTGCCAGATGAGAGATGCAAATTTCTGTTCAACAACACCCAATTTGTATTTATCCATATATAAACCTCCTTCTCTGGTCTATTATACATAGACCTTACATATTCAGTCTATCATCAATAGACCAAAATGTCAACCCCAAATCTTAATTTTTCTCATATATATGTTTTTTTTACCATACTTTGCATATAAAATTCGCAAATAATGTGTACATTTGCGTGTTGCAAAATGTATGTAGAATAAGGTATAATATTTTTATATTGTTTATATAAAGGTGATGAAATAATGAAAAAACTTCTTACTTTACTTCTCGTAATTCTCACAGTTTTCATTCTCACAACAAGTGTATCTGCAAAAACCGTTCTCAAGGGAGACCTTAACCTTGACGGCAAAATCACGGCTGCTGACGCCAGAGGCACATTGAGAATTTCTGCAAAGCTTGACAAAGCTGATGACACACAGATGATTATTGCCGATGTTACAGATGATAAAAAAATCACAGCATCAGACGCAAGAAGCATTCTCCGTGCTTCTGCAAGACTTCAGGATGCATTCGGTGAAATTGAAATTGATGATACAAATGAAACAGAAACCACAACAGCTGCTGATAATAACACATCAAAAACTGAGGTCAGCGGTCATATAAACAAAAACTACCTCACAGTCATTGATGAATACGATGATATGAGAAAAGTAGGAACAACTGACGGAACGAAAAAATATACAAACAGAAAGCTCACAATTGTTTCTGACCCTTCAATAATAAAGGATAACAAAATAAGCTCTGTTATCATTATCGACAGCAGTTACACACTCAACGGCATCTCTGTTGATATGACACCCGAAAAGGCTGCTGAAACTCTTAAAAAAGCTGATTGGATTGTAAAAAGTCAGAACACAACCGAAACTGTTCTTACAAAGAACCTTATGAAAACGGTTATTACAATTTCAGACGGCGCAATAACAAAAATCGAATATACTTTCACACAGTCACTTCTCTCTCCCGATGAAACAACTACAACCCCTGATGAAACAACAACAAAGGAAGAAGTAACAACTGAACACGTTCATTCATATAAAGCAAAGGTTGTTCCCCCTTCTTGTGAAGCAGACGGTTACACAAGATTCACCTGCGAAGGCTGCAGCGATTCATATGACACTGACTTCATTAAATCCACAGGCCATTCTGCTGTATGGGTATGTGTAACTCAGCCACAGGTTGGTAAAGAAGGTCTTGAGCACTTCAAGTGCAGAAAATGTAATGCTGTTCTTGAAGAACAGATAACACCTGCACTCAAAGAAGAAGAACAAGAGAAACCCGAAGGCGAACTTTCATTTGATCAGCTTCCCGCACAGATCAAAGCTTTTATGAGCGGTAATTTCGGCATTGAAGGTTACAATTATTCAGGCAATACAAAAAACCCCATTTCAATGTATGTTTCACCTGACCACGTAAAAGCAGGTATGAACATAAACGATATGGAAATAGATATGCTTATACGTGATGTAAACGGAAAAAAGCCGTCGGTTTACCTTGTAAGACCTGATGTTAAGGAATATGCAAAACTCACTGCATTAGATATGGGAATCCTCGGCATCTCAATTGACGACCTGAAAATTGACTTCAGTGCAGGAACAACAACTCCCGATTCAATTGTTCTTTCAACTCAGACTATCAGCAATGTGACCTATACTATCTACACAATTTACACAGGTCCCGAATACTGCAAAATCTATATGGTCGGTGAAAATATCAACCGTATCGAAACATTTGAAACCGAAACAAAACTTCTCAAAACAAGAATTGATGTTACAACATTTATAGCATCTCTTCCCGCAGATACATTTACGGTTGATCAGTATAAAAAAGTACTTACTTATATGTCACTCTTTATATAACATATAAGGGGATGTAAAAAACCAGCGTTTTTTACATCCCCTTTTTTATATTATCTTACTGCTTTTTGATATTATGAATTTTTCACAGCACCGTAAGTCTTCACTTTTCAGGTCAACAAAAAAATCACTCTTTTCAACAACCTGAAAAAATTCATTTCTGAATTCTTCGTTTTTATTATCCGTAAATCTTTCATCGGAAACAACTGCAACGAGAATAATTTTATCGGGTTTATTGCCTGACTGCTTCTTTTTACGAAGAAAAACCTGCTGAGCAAATTTCAATCCGTCAACACTTTCTGCACAGAACAAAAAGAACTCATATCCTTCGTTTACGGCTTCATCAACTGCATTATAGATTGAATATTCATCATCCTGATTACTGCAGTAACACGCAGTTTTACTGCGTCTTGCATTCAGCATAACAAAATCCTTTGCAGTCATAATATCCCCCTGTGAATCAAGGCATTATTTATGATATTTCTCGTTGGCATTTATTTTATAACCTCTGTAAATCTGTTCAAGAAGCATCACTCTGAAAAGTCTGTGCGGAAAAGTCATTTTTGATGCAGACATTCTAACATTTGCTCTGCATTTCACACTTTCATCAAGACCGTATGAGCCACCGATGATAAAAACGATATCTCCGTTGCCCTGCATAGCAGCCTTCTGAAGGCACTCTGCCATATCTTCGGATGAATAAAGCTTTCCCTCAACACACATAGCAACAACTGTTGCGCCTGAAGGGATTTTCTTTATAATTGCTTCGCCCTCTTTTTTTAAAGCCGCATCAATTGTTGCATCGGAAGGATTATCAGGCAGATTCACTGCAGGGATTTCAATTATTTCAGCTTTACAATAGGCTTTGAGTCTTTTCATATATTCATCGGATGCATCTCTGAAAAATGCATCCTTGAGCTTACCTACGCATATTATCTTCATACTCTGCATCAGAGAATCACCACTCTTTCTCCCGTGCCGACGGGTGCTATGCTGAGAAGGTAATCTATGCCTTCAACCGCACCCATTCTGCCGAGTGCAAGACTTGTTTCCGAAAGTGCCGTTGATGCTGTATTGTTATCACGGCTCAGATGACCTAAAATGAGCCTTGTTGTGCCCGTATTCACGAAATGACAAGCAGCCTCGGCACAGGCTTCATTTGAAAGATGCCCGTAGTCTGAGAGAATTCTCTGCCTGAGATAATAGGGATAAGGGCCGTTATTGAGCATTTCTTTATCGTGATTCGATTCAAGGAGAATCAGGTCACTGCCCGTTACTTTATCAATTATATCCTGTGTGATTATGCCTGTATCAGTACAGACTGAAATTTTTGTTTCATCGGGAAGCATTACGGTGTAACCGCAGCTTTCTACGCTGTCGTGCGATGTTCTGAATGATTTTACAAGCATTCCGTTTACTTCAACACCTTCAGCACTGATAATTTCTGCTAAAAAGTCACCTTTGAGGTGTCCGCCTTTTTCCATAGCACCGAGAGTACCTTTTGTGGCATATACAGGGATGTGATATCTTGAAGCAAAAACTCTGAGTGCTCCGATATGGTCTGTGTGCTCGTGAGTTATAAAGATGCCGTGAATGGTTTCGGGATTAACAGAAATGCTTTCAAGAGCCAAAGTGAGCTGTTTTGCATTTGTACCTGCATCTATAAGTATTCCGCCGTTTCCCGTACCTATATATGAGCTGTTACCGCTGCTTGATGAGCACAGAGTACAGAATCTTGCCATTTTATCACCTCTTTTTTCTATCAAAAAAGGACACTTCTCAGTGTCCCTTTTTTATTAACCTGCGTTATTTGCTACAGTTTTTTTGTCGTCATCATCGGGGAGATTGACTTTTTCAATATCAACACCCACGCCTCTGAGCTTTTCAACAACCTTTTCATATCCTCTTTCGATATGATAGATTTCTTCAATAACGGTTCTGCCTTCGGCACACATACCTGCGATAAGCATCGCAGCACCTGCTCTCAGGTCATCTGCCCTGATGGGAGCCCCCTGAAGCTTAGGCACACCTGTCACGATTGCGGCTTTGCCTTCAACCTGAATTGTCGCACCCATTTTGCTCAACTGGTCAACATATCTGAAACGGTTGTCCCATACACCGTCGGTAACAATACTTGTACCTTCACTCAAAGCAAGGAATGTTGTCATCTGAGGCTGCATATCTGTGGGAAAACCGGGATGAGGCATAGCTGTAACCTTACAGTTTCCGCTTCTTGAGTCACTTATAATTCTTACCGAATCATCATTCTCTTCAACTGTTACACCGCATTCTCTGAGCTTTGCAGTTATTGATTCAAGATGCTTCGGAATAACATTCTTTATAAGGATGTTGCCCTTGGCGGCAGCAGCAGCCACCATATATGTTCCTGCTTCAATCTGGTCGGGGATGATTGAATACTGACAACCGTGAAGCGAACGCACACCTCTGATTTTGATAACGTCAGTACCTGCACCCGTAACGTTTGCACCCATAAGATTCAGGAAGTTAGCAAGGTCAACAATGTGAGGCTCTCTTGCAGCATTTTCAATTATTGTAAGGCCTCTAGCCTTGACCGCTGCGAGCATAATATTAACGGTTGCACCTACAGAAACCTTGTCAAAGTAAATAACATTACCGTTGAGTGATTCTGCTTCGGCATCAATCATACCGTTGTCGTTTGTAATCTTTGCACCGAGCTTTGCAAAACCTTTGAGATGGAAGTCAATAGGTCTTACGCCGCCGAAGTTGCATCCGCCGGGCATAGCAACCTTTGCGTGGTTGTATCTGCCGAGAAGAGCACCAAGAAGATAATAAGAAGATCTTGAATATTTAGTCATTTCATAAGGAATGATAAATGATCTTATATATCTTGTATCGATTTCAAGTGTATTTGAATTTATATAACGTACGGTTGCACCCATATCGATAAGAATCTTGACCATAACCTGAACATCACGGATGTCGGGTATATTTTCAATTCTGCAGATATCCTCAGCAAGGATTGTTGCAGGGATAATTGCAACTGCGGCATTTTTTGCACCGCTTATGTCAATCTCACCGTAGAGTTTCTTTCCGCCGTTAATTACGAATTTTTCCATAACGGTTACTTCCTTAAAATTGAAAAAGCATAAAAATATGCATTATTATTCAGTCTATAACATTGTTATTATACCACTAACGTCAAGAAAATTAAAGTATATTTGATCAAATTTATTTTTTATCATTAATTTTTGTTTAATTTGCCCGTTAAAAAAACAACACATACGATATACGGGATATCATCTTATTTTTTATGCAATATATTGTGGTGAACATACTTTCTGTTATTTCAGACTGCCAAAAATGCCCGAAAATTGTACATTTTAAACAAAGCAAAAAATCAGTAATTCAGGCTTTCAACCGTAACTTTCTCAATAACGGGAAGGAACATTTCAGCTTCTTTTACAGCCCCTTCAAGTGAATGATCCCTGTAATTTCCGCATTCAACGGCAGAAACGCCGGGCACTTGACCTTCAAATGAAGCGATAAAAGCAAATGCTTCACGTGTGAGCTTTATTGCATCTTCGTGAGCCATATCACGGACAAGGAAATAAAAACCTGTTCTGCATCCCATAGGTCCGAAATAGATTATTTTATCGGTAAATTCCGAGTTTCTTACAAATGTTGCAAAAAGATGCTCAACTGTGTGAATGGATGCGTTATCCATAACTTCTTCAACATTGGGTTTTCTTGTTCTTATATCATAAGTGACAACATCACCATCAACACGGGAAATATACATTCCCTTTTCAAGTACGGTATGGTCAACTTCAAAGCTTGCGATTCTTTTCATAAACTTAATCCTTTCTTCAAATCAGAACTTATCGCACAGCGATAAATTATTGTTTATGCTTTACTTCCTGACCAGAAAACAAAATCCGCCAGAAGCACAGCTCTTACGGGAGCCGCCTCTGCACCGCCGATTTTGACAGGCTGTGCAAGAAGGAAATATTTTCCCGGTTTTACGTTTTTAAGCTCAAGATTTTCAAGTATTGCAACTTTTTCTCTGAGTAACGCAACGTGCGGGCCGACCTGCGCACCCTGAGTACCAACGGATAAAGCATCTGTACCGATGAGCTTCACACCGCTGAAAGCAATTTCTTCAGCCGCACTTTCCATAAGCCACGCTTTACCGTTGCATTTCATCAGCACTCTTTTTGCATCTGACGGAAAATATCTGTTTACATATTCCCCCGTCACAGGTCCTGCAGGAACATCAATCACGTGACATTCACCGATATAAACAGACAAATCGGCTTTATCGATACTGTCTGCACCCTCTATGAAGTGAAGAGGAGCATCTGCGTGAGTTCCGTTATGCAGTCCCGTATAAATCGAAGAAAGATTACAACTGTCACCGGCTGAAATATTGCTTACAACTTCGAGCCTGACTTCGGGATCTCCCGGATAGAGCTCACACGCTGTTATATCTTTTGAAATATCAATTATCTGCATAATATTTACCCTTATTTAAGGTTAATCTTTGATTCGCAAAGCTGAACGGTAAGAATATAGAGAAATACGGTTACAATTGTTTTGAAATAAACGCCTGTAAGACCTATTGCCGATGCACCTGTCATTTCAGCCTGTCTTATCGCAGTTTCACTGACAGTCATTGAAATTCCCGACTGTTCAACAAGAAGTGTCACATCACAGAGATTTTCAAGACCGTATGATATGCCCTGAATTGCAAAAATGACAACAGCAAGGTAAATGATTATACCCATTGTTCCGAGCTTGTGGAAAGGACTTATATTTGAAAGAGTTATAGCAAAAAGAATATACATAACGAATATGCACATATTGAAAAGTCCGATGACAGCCTGAATAATAAGTGTTTTCTGATAAACCGTTTCAGCCCCCAGACCAAAGCTCTGAGCTACAGAATAAATCATATCATAAATCTGTGCGCCTTCCTGATTTTCGGTTGTCCAGTAGAAGAATATGGCAACAAATGCCACAAGGACAAAAGCATAGCTTATAAGAAGCCATATTGAAGATGTGAGCCACTTAGAAAAAATCAGAGAACTTGTCCTGACGGGAAGAGTCTGTGTAAGATAACCTTCCCTGCCGAAAAGAGTTTTATTTGCACCGAAAACAACCGAAGCAAAAGTCATAATAACGGCAACAAATGCCACAACAATAACAACAAGTGTGCTTAAGAAACGGACAAATCCGCTTTCAATGAATGCCGAAAAAATCATAGCACAGCTGGCAATAAGTGCGGCAAGATAAATATTGCCCATACGTCTTGCGCCTGATTTGAGATCGTGCTTAATCAACTTCCCAATCATTTCCGATAACCTCCTTAAATACATCTTCAAGCGATTTTCCGCTTTTTCTGACATTGTCAACGGATGTGTTTACAAGAACTTTACCGTGACCGAGAATAAGAACGTGATTGAAACTTGCCTCAAGATCATTGACCATATGTGTTGAAAGCATAAGAGTTGATCTTTCGGCATAGTTGCTCATAATAAGATTAAGAATATTTTCTCTTGCAGCAGGGTCAACACCGCCGAGAGGTTCATCAAGCAGATAAAGTCTTGCAGCTCTTGACATAATGAGAAGAAGCTGAACTTTTTCCTGCATACCCTTTGACATGGTCTTGATTTTCTGTTTGGGGTCAAGATTGAATCTTTTTACAAATTCAAGAGCCTTGTTTTTATCAAAATCAGAAAAGAAATCATTGAAGTAGTCAATGGCATCTATTGTTCTGAAATATTCCGAAAGATATGTAGTATCGGGCAGAAAAGCTGTCTCGGATTTGCTTACAACACCGGGAGCAGTTCCGCCTACGATTATTTTACCTTCATAATCGTGTATGCAACCTGCAAGAATTTTGAGAAGTGTGGTTTTACCGCAACCGTTGGGGCCCAGAAGACCTACGATTTTACCTGCAGGAATATCAAATGATACGTCATCAAGAACAGGACGTCCCTTGACGTATGCTTTGCTGAGATTCCGCACTTTTATTGCGTATTCTATATCGTTCATAAATTTTCTCCTTTATGAATTCAGACTTTCAATTTTATTTTCAAGCTCTTTTACCTGTGAATCATCAGTAATAACAACAGCGCCGAGCATATTTTTATATTCTTCAACATAAGCCTTTGCATTTTCATCAGATTCAATTTTCGGAATAAGCTCATTTTTAAGTTTCTTCACATTACGGGCTCCGTTTTCTCTCGGATATTCCGAAACATCTTCATCGCAAAGAATTTTAAGCACAAGTGACATAACGGAATCGTTATAAAGAACCGAATCGTGAGCCTGATTTCTGTAAAGCCATACTTTGTCTGTTGCCACACCGTAAGTTGCCGATGCAGTATCAACAAGACCGTCACAATCAACATATGAAGATGCAACCACAGGGGGAAGATTTTTTCCGCAACCACCTACGGCATAAACTTCATTTTCTGAAAGATATGAAGCAAAGTCATAAGAATTGATCGTTCTTACTTTTTCTCTGAGAACATCGTTTACATTTACGGCTGAGAGTGCATTTTCTGTTCTTGATGAAGGAACAAGAGACCACAGAGCCGTGCAGTTATCAAGAATCAGAGTTTTTATAACATCAATACTCTTTGAAATAACATTGTTTATAACTTCTTCGGGAATCATACCTGCCATCTGACCGAGCGATGCGGCTTTTCCTCCGACTGAAGAAAGAAGGCTCATCGGGTTATCGAGATTGAGTTTATTTTCGTAAATATCGGCAACAAGTGATACACCGTCAAGAGTTGCGGCAACACAGACTGCCTTGCCGATGTCTGATTTTAATGAATAATCCTTGAGATATGCTTTAAAAACGGAACCTGCCGTACTTACAACAAGAAGGTCAACCTTTTCACTGCCTGTTTTTTCTTTTACAAACGAAATGAATGAATCAAGTGAAGCGGCAATATCACCGATATCACCGAGAAAGTCATAAGCAAAGTAAAAAAGCTTATCTTCGCTGAGTTTTTCACCGAACATATCGACGGGAACGGCTTTATATATAAATGATTTTTCTTCGGCAGAACATTCAGAAACGGGTTTTCTGAATTCAACAGCTTTTATGTTGTGCTTTTTTGTTCCGTCGGGATTGAGCGCAAGAGGTTCTGCAACTTCCCTTACAATATCTGCAATGCGGTCAGAAAAACCTGCATCTTTTCTGAAAAGCATCAGCTTCATAAGTGAGCCCTTGAGTTCATCAAGAATTGCCTTTGTATCAAGTTCAAAAGGCCATGCATTTTTTATTTTATTACCTGAATCATCGCAAAGAACAAGCTTTGAACGACCAAGACCGGGAACGATAATAACGGGATTTTTATTCATAAGAAGTGCCTCCGGATATATAATAATCTCATTATATTATATCTTAACTAATATATAATATCACAATACAGAATTCATTTCAAGCAATTGACAAAATAATGCAAAAAAAATCAGCACAAAAGTGATGAACGCAATCAGAATGCTCTTAAATAATTGACAATCAAATATACCGGTGATATACTGATTATAGGCAAGACTCCGCATAACAGCATGCTTACAGATATGCAATGCAAGACAGGGTGCAAGACAGGTATAAGACATAGAACCGTCCCCTGTCTTTTTCCTCCGCAACTTTTTGGTTCAGTTCTTTATACAATTCTTAAAAACAAAAGATAGAGGAATTCTGAATGCGATATAGATATTATTTCTGTGATAAATGTGAATCTGAATTAGTTGATTTTTTAAATAAAAATAATATTTCTTACAAAGTTAGCGGTGAAGACTCTTTTTTACCTTTAGTTATTTTTAATCTTTGGAGTACAACAGAGAATTTAAATTACTATTTTGAAGAGCTTCAAAAAATGAATGTTAACAGCCCAATAATGATTGCAGAGTTTTCCGCATCCGAATTATCAAATGCAAAACTATTAGTAATGACCCCTAAAAAACAATGCATTGACATATTGAATGATGATGCCTATGAGTATACATGCAAATGGACAAACTCATCAGGCGAAATTATAAGTAAGCATGAAGAGCAGAAAGAATTGTTTGTTATTAAAAAAGAACCATCTTCAAATTCTCAGACAGCATTCTGGGCAGAATCTACCGGATTCTCTGAAATCTTTACGGATTATAGAGTATATGAGTTAGCAAACTCTAATTCTCTTACAGGAATTGATTTTAAAAATGTTATTCTTAAAAATAGAGATTTTAGTAAACATATATACCAGATGTCATCAAAAAACAAATTAAATAATCAATGTATAGTTTTCGGATATGGAGAAAAACGACAAGTTTGCGAAATTTGCGGTAAAGAACAATATTTTATTGACAACGCATATCAGTTGCATTTAGATTTTGATAAAATTCAAACACATAGTGATTTATATGTAACAGAGCGAATTTTTGGAGAAGGTATTGCATATCCGCTGTATATTATTTCTCAACGTTTCTATCAACTACTAAAAAAACACAAACTCGTTGGTGGGGTTACTTTTTCACCTATTGTAGAAGCAAACAATCCAACAGAAACCAATCAGAGGACTGCTCTATAACCAACCATGGGACTGTTCTGTGATTGACAATTAAAGCAAAAAAACAGGGCGGTGGGGAACCACCGCCCGATGTTTATTTTTTCCAAACTCATACAAGGCATACAAAAAAGGATCCGGAAATTCCGGGTCCTTTTGCTATAGATTTACTGTTTAAAGAATTCAGAAAATGCCTTATATGCCATATAGACATCAAGTTTTGAGACAGTTTCAAAGGGAGCGTGCATTGAAAGAACGGGAACACCGATATCAACAACATCAATATCGAGGTTTGCAACATATTTTGCAACTGTTCCGCCACCGCCTGCATCAACCTTACCGAGCTCGCCTACCTGCCATACAACACCTGCGTTGTCAAGCATAGCACGGACCTTGCCCATGAACTCTGCAGATGCATCTGATGTTCCGCCCTTACCGCCTGAGCCTGTATACTTCATAACTGCAACACCCTTGTTGATGAATGCTGAATTTCTTCTCTCCATAACATCGGGGAATGTGGGGTCAAATGCCGCTGTAACGTCTGCAGAAAGACATTCTGACTTGCGGATAACTTCATATCCGTCATAGCCTTCCATAGCAGCAAGATAGTTGATGAAATATGCCATATATGATGAATTGAGACCTGTGTTACCGTCACTGCCTGTTTCTTCCTTATCAGTAAGAACTGACATGATTGTGTAATCGGGATTTTCAGCATCAAGAGCCGCCATAACTGCAGGATAAGCGCATACTCTGTCATCGTGACCGTAAGAACCGATCATACTTCTGTCAAAACCGATATCGCATGCCTTGAATGCAGGTACTGCTTCAAATTCAGCTGAAAGGAAATCAGCTTCTGTGAAGCCGTACTTTTCATAAAGGATGCTGAGAATGTTGAGTTTTACTGCCTCTGCACATTCTTCATTCTTGAAAGGACGTGAACCCACAAGAACATTAAGCTCCTCGCCTCTGATACCCTCTCTGAGTGTTCTCTTATTCTGTTCACCGCCAAGATGGGGAAGAAGGTCTGTTATAACAAATTTCGGGTCATCTTCTGCTTCACCGACACATACATTGATGGTTGAGCCGTCTTTAAGCACAACTGCACCGTGAAGTGAAAGGGGAATTGCTGTCCACTGATATTTTTTGATTCCGCCATAGTAATGAGTCTTGAAAAGAGCCATATCACAGTCTTCATAAAGAGGATTGGGCTTGAGGTCAACTCTGGGTGAATCAATATGTGCGGCGGCAATCTTTACACCGTCAATGATGCTTCTCTTACCGATTACACAGAGAATAACAGACTTGTTTCTGTTGTTGTAATAAACCTTTTCACCTGCTGTATATTTTTCACCGGGGATAAACTCTGAAAAACCGTTTGCCTTTGCGAGTGCGATAATTTCAGCAGCAGCTTCTCTTTCTGTTTTTCCGTTATCAAGAAATTCCTTGTAACCTTCACAGAATCCGTCTGCAACTTCAACTTCACTTTCGCTGATTATCGTTGATGCGTGCTTGGGATTGTAAAAGAGTTTTTCTTTCATTTCATCAATTTTTGTTTTTTCCATTTTTTTATTCCTCCGTGTAAACTTTATAATAGTTATCCATTGCAGACATCACTTTATTCACATAATGTGCCGTGTCTGAAATGGGAATATTTTTTAAATTCTGTCCGTCATCTGAATATTCGGGGTTACTGAGCCACGATGACACATTGCCCATACCTGCGTGATATGCCGCAATAACTGTTTCGGTTATTGCATATTCATTCTGCAGTACTGAGAGAAAATATGTGCCGTACTTTATTGAAATTTCAGGTGTAAACAGGTCATTGAATTCATAATCTTCACCCGTTTTCATTGTCAGCCAGTCGAATGTTTCCTCTGTCATCTGCATAAGTCCTATTGCGTCGGCTTCAGATATTGCATTCGGGTCAAATCCGCTTTCGGTACGGATAACGGCATAAATCAGCGTTTCATCAATGCCGTATTCTTCGGCATATTGCTCCACATATTCAGTATATTTCTTCGGATAAAGAAATTCAAGTGCTGTTTCGTAAACTATTTTTCCGCTTAAAGCTACAATGATGCACACAAGCAGAAAAATAATGAAAGATGAACATTTTTTCTTATATTTTGCCATCACATCACCTTAAGTATTTATTCACAAAGTCTGAAAGTGATTCTTTTATGTCGGTTTTACCGTCATTGACAACGGTAAAGTCGGACTTTTCAGTATAGAAAGAATCTTCATGCTGTACATTCATTCGGCTTAACGCCTGCTCTTCAGTTATAGAATCACGTTTCATTATTCTTTCAAGACGGATTTCTTTGGGAGCCACAACACTTATTACCGTATCGCAGACCTTGTCACCTTCAGCTTCAAAGAGAAGAGGGGCATCAATAACGGATGCAACAGCACCGTTATAAAGTGCATGACGACATCTTTCGTTTGCAATTGCAATTATTTCGGGATGCATAAGTGAATTGAGAAGCTCCTGCTTTTCTTTTGATGCAAAAGCCCTTGATGCAAGCAGTTTTCTGTCAAGAACACCGTCATTGACTATATCTTCACCGAAATTCTTTGCAAGTATTCCGAGAAACGGTGAATTTTCTTCCGTCAGCTCCCTTGCAATTTTGTCCGTATCGCAAATGTAGCATCCGAGTGACTCAAGATACTGTGAAACATAGCCTTTTCCTGCTCCCGTTGGTCCTGTAAGACCTACGATTGGTCTTTTTACGCCGTCAACAAATCTGAACGCAGCGGCACGGTATAGACGATTACAAACGGCAAGTCCCACGCCCTGAGTTGAAGGTGAACGGGAAAATACATTTTTTGCGCCCTTTTCGTCAAGCTCACGGAGGGCATCAAAAAGACGCTGTGCCTGAGAAAGTGAGTCATTTTCTGTTCCGAAAGTGACAACTTTTTTATCGGGGAAGTTATTTTCCTCCCCTTCAAAACACAATACGCCATCACAGTCGGATTTATTCACATATTCAATAAATTCAGTAAGATTGCCTCTTACAATCTGAATCTGAGCATCAGGAGAATAATGCTTGTATTTCATACCCGGTGACTCGGCTTTTTCATCCTTGCCCATAGGGTTGAGAACAGCCTGAGCAACATCGACTTCACCGAGAACACTTTTCAGCTGTTCGAGAGTAACTCCGCCGGGTCTGAGCAACATCGGAACTTTCGTTGCAAGAGTGATAACTGTTGATTCAACACCGACATCGCAGTCACCGCCGTCACAGATTGCATCTGCTCTGCCCGTCATATCAGCTTCAACGTGTTCAAAGCTTGTGGGACTGGGGAAGCCAGAAATATTGGCAGAAGGTGCCGCAAGAGGACAGGATAATTCAATTATTTTATTTGCGATTTTATGTGAAGGCATTCTGACAGCAACGGTATCAAGTCCGCCGCTTGTTTCGTCGGGGACTTCAGGTCTTTTCGGCAGAATAATCGTAAGAGGTCCCGGCCAGAATTTATCGGCAAGTTTTTTTGCACTTTCAGGCACTTCCCTTGCGATAGAGTAAATCTGACTGAAATCCGAAATATGGACAATCAGAGGGTTGTCCTGCGGTCTGCCTTTTGCTTCAAAGATTTTCTTAACGGCTTCACCGCTGAAAGCATCGGCAGCAAGACCGTAAACGGTTTCTGTGGGGATGGCAACAATACCGCCGTTTCTGAGAATTTTTGCGGCAGTCTTTATATCTTCAATATCGTTATTTACATCAAAAGTCTTTAATTTAAGAGTGTTTCTCATGTTGTTTCGTTCTTCATCTTTTCTGCTGTATCTGCAGTAATGAGCGCATCGATAACTTCATCGAGGTCACCGTTGAGAATTGCATCGAGTTTGTAGAGTGTAAGACCTATTCTGTGGTCTGAAACTCTGCTCTGAGGGAAGTTATAGGTTCTGATTTTTTCACTTCTGTCGCCCGTGCCGACCTGTGAACGTCTTGCACCGTCAATTGATTCCTGCTGTTTTCTGCATTCTTCATTATAAAGTCTTGCACGGAGAAGTTCTGTTGCTCTGTCTTTATTCTGATACTGGCTTCGTTCAACCTGACACTCAACAACAGTACCCGTGGGAACGTGAATTACACGCACAGCTGATGATGTCTTGTTGACTTTCTGACCACCCGCACCGCTTGCACGGTATGTTTCATAGATAAGGTCAGCTTCGTTGAGCTCAAATTCAACCTCTTCAGCTTCGGGAAGAACGGCAACGGTTACCGTTGAAGTGTGGATTCTGCCTCCCGATTCTGTTTCGGGAACACGCTGAACACGGTGAACACCGCTTTCAAACTTGAATCTTGAATAAGCACCCTCACCGTTTATCATAAAGCTGATTTCCTTGATACCGCCGAGCTCTGTTTCGTTGAGATTAAGCACTTCAATTTTAAAGCCTTTTGTTTCGGCATACATTGAATACATTCTGTAAAGGTCGTAGGCAAAAAGTGCACTTTCTTCACCGCCTGCACCGCCACGGATTTCAACAATAACATTTCTGTCATCATTGGGGTCACGGGGCAGAAGAAGTATTTTAAGCTCCTCGGTAAAAGTTTCCATATCTTCCTTTGCCTGTTTGTATTCTTCCTCAACCATTTCTCTGAAATCTTTGTCGAGTCCGCCTTCATCAAGCATCATTTTAGCCTCATTGAAAGCACTTTCAGCAGCCTTGTATTCCCTGTACTTTTCAACTGTGGGAGTCAGCTGTTTCAATTCTTTCATAAGAGCCGTATATTTCTGCATATCGGAAGCCACATCGCCCGAGCAGAGTAATGCGTTCACTTCTTCATATCTTTTTTCTACAACTGCAAGTTTATTGAGCATATTTTATCTCCGCAAAACATATTTTTCTATATTATATGATACTACTATATCCGAAAAATGTCAAATATGAAATTCACAAAACAACTGTAAAAAATGAAAGAAGTATTACAAAGAAAAAAACCTAAAATCCGTTTACTCAGCAGTACACAGCTCTGATAAAATGCTAATGATTTGCAGAAGTTATTATCATTAACTACAAAAATTGCTTTTAATAATCAAGGTTTGTTTAATTATTATGCAATATTATATATAAAAAAATGGAAGGTCTTGATACAATGAAAAAAATTTTAGTGTGTTTTATCATTATGGTTTTGTTACTGACAGGGTGCAGTACACCAACGGAACAGAAAATTGATGGTGTAAAAATCAACCTTTCGGATGAAAAAATCACAGTTGACGGCAAAGCAATAACCAACGACAACGCCCAAGCAGTTTATTCTGCAAATGATATTGTCTTTTTCCTTGCAGGTCAGGATTTTACTTATGGTGAAGGCACAAAAGAAGACGAACATGAACAAAGCGAAGCCGATGCTCATACGGTTGTACATATTTCAAAACCGGGCAGATACGTATTAAGCGGCAAGCTTACAGCAGGACAAATTGCAGTTGACCTTGGTGAAGATGCAGAAAAAAATCCTGAAGCAGTTGTAACTCTTATTCTCAATGGAGTTGATATTACCTGCACAGTTGCACCTGCGGTTATTTTTTATAATGTTTATGAATGTAGCGTAGCTGATGAAGAAAATGCAACAAAGGATGTTGATACATCAGCAGCCGGTGCAAATATTATTGTTGCCGATGGTTCTGAAAATAATATCAATGGCTCATATGTTGCTGAGATTTACAAATCTTATGAGCTTAACGAAGATGGTACAGAGGTTATTGACAGCAAAAAACTTCATAAATACGATGCAGCATTCTATTCCAAGAAAACGATGAATATAAACGGTGGAGATATAGGTGATGGCATTCTCAATATCAAAGCTGAAAATGAAGGTCTTGACAGCGAGTTGCATCTTACAATCAATGGTGGCAACATTAACATAACATCAGGTAATGATGGTATAAACACAAATGAAGACAATGTTTCTGTTACTACCGTAAATGGTGGCACATTGAATATTCTCTGTGATGGAACAACCGGTGAGGGTGACGGAATTGACTCAAATGGTTGGCTTGTAATCAATGGCGGGACAGTTGTAGCACAAGCTTGCGCAACAAGTGGTGATGCAGGTATCGACTCTGATTCAGGCATATACATCAACGGTGGCAATGTAATTGCATCGGGCAATATGCTTGACAGAATTGTTGGTGGTGAGCAGACTTATGCTATATTTAGTTTTGCTGCCCGTCAGACAGGTAACAGCATTTATACACTTAAAAATGCAGAAAACAAAGTAATCGGTAAATATTCCCCTACCAATGATTTTGCATATCTTTTAGTTGCAGGTGATGAGCTTGTAGCAGGCGACTACACTTTCTGGCAAGATGATACTCAGCTTTCCGCATATTCAACAGGCAATATGCAAGGCGAAAAACCTATGGGTGACACACAGCAACCACCTGAAAATATGAATGGTGAAAGACCTCAACCACCTGAAAATATAGAAAATCCACCCGAAATGCCAGAAAATATGACAAGACCCGATGGCGAACCACCGCGAATGCCGACCAGTGAAAGGCCAGAAATGCCAAATGGAGAAAGACATGAGATGCCCGACGGAGCGGAAAATATAACTCATCCTGATAATATGGCTGGAATGATGGGTAACAATATGGTGTCCAACGATAAAGTATCTACCATATTTACATTGGTAAAAGGGGGAAATCAATTTACAAATGTCTGTAATGCAGAATAATGGTTAATAAAAATTTTATTCGCAAATCGTTGCCTTTTATGTTTTTTGATGAATACTCTTACAAAGCACAATATTAAGCTTTCTATCGCAGAGACAAATACTTCAGCATTTTACACCTTATTGTAAATGATGAAAAAAAACTCTCATCAGGTGAATGAGCCAAATTTAAATATAAAAAAGAAAAACCAAGAAAGATGTTAATCTCTCTTGGTTATTTTTCTGCAATACTATATTTAACAACTGTTTTATAAACTGTCCTCAGCAAAGGCTTTTATTTCATAAGACCGTTTGCAACACACCAGCTGTGGAATGACTCAAGTGAACGGAGTCTTGCACTTGAAAGAGGAGCTGCTGTTCTGTTGATGGGTCTGAAGTTCTTGACGCCCTGAAGCTGAACAAGATACTTAGCTGAGTTATTGAAACCTGAATCGATAGCACAGTCAAGAAGAGTGATTTCGTTGAATCTCTGTTCTGCGAGAGCCATATCACCACTTACAAATGCTTCGTGGAATCTCTGGAAGAATGCACCGCCGCAAGCTGTGGGAGTAGCCATAACGCCTCTTGCACCTGCTTTATATGCATCGAAAAGGAAGGGCATATTTGCCTGAATAAGACATGATTCGCCTTTTTCTTCAATCTTAGCGCCGATACCTTCCATTGTGCAGGTTGTATCCTTGATACCCATAATACCGCATTCTCTTACGAGTCTGCCGTATACCTTACCTGAAATGAGGTGAGGCTGGAAACCGGGAAATTCGTACATAAATACGGGAAGGTCTGTATACTGACTGAGTTCACCGATATAGTTTACAAGTCTGTCTTCGTTGAATTCACCGCCGAAGCCCTTTGTTGTGAAAACGATACCGTCAACACCTGTCTGTGACATCTTCTTAACTTCTTCAACCTGAGCAAACCAGGAGGGTTCAACGTTTGCAGTTGCAACGATTGTTGTGTCACCCTTGTGCTTTGCTGTAAGAGTTGCGAGTTTGAGTCTTTCATCAAGTGTGAGTGCTGTCATTTCTGAGCTGCCGCAGACTGCGAAAAGGTGTTCAACACCCTGTTCTACCTGCCAGTCGCAGTATTCTTCATATGTAGCCCAGTCAACTGTCTTATCCTCATTATAGGGAGTGAGCATAAGTGAAAAAATACCTGTGGGGTTTTCTCTGAGTGGCTTTGCCATTTATACCATATCCTTTCGGGATAAAAATTTTACGCAATGATTATACTCCAATGGTTTTCGTTTGTCAATCGGTTTGTTTGCTATTCCCGTTAAACAAAACTGAACTTGCCGCAACCGTAACTGCCGAAATCACGATGAGTATGTTGTGAAAACTGCCGATTGAATGAATGTTTATTTCATTCTCTGCACCGATAAAGAAATAAACAATGCAGATATATGCAACAAATATCGGAAGCAATATGCCGTAAAGCTTTGAAACGCTGATTTTCTGAGCATTGAAACCGAATTTCACATTAAGAAGCACTACAAAAGCGATTGCAACAACAACTGCAATTACCGTTGCGATAATCTGATAAGGGGAATCACCATATCTTTCAAGAACAGGCCTTACAATGCTGACACCAATCATAAATACGAACCCGAGAACAAACTGAAGTATTGAAGTCGGTTTTTCGGGCACTTTTGAAAATGCAAGTTCGGGAACATCGTCTGTTTTCTTCATAGAAAGAATGAATGCGGTTATGATTGCGCCTGCAATAAAGCCCGTGAAGTATTCCCAACAGCTCCATGGATAAATGAAATCCGTAAATGCAGATTCACCCTGCATATGGTAACCGCCGTTGCCGAAATAGAAGAAAAGGTCTGAAACTGTGATTGAAAATGCAAAAGCTGATGAAACAATAAATCCGACTTTTGCACTTATCTTATCTTTAATGATAAATCTTGTTGCAAGCAGTGAAGCCGCTGAACGGAAAACGGATGAAATGACCTGAATTGTTGAAAAATAGTTTCTTCCGCCTTCAAATTTCTTGCCCCACGAAACGTTATCAAAATGCTGAAGATAGACCTTCCATACGTCACCCTCAATTCCTTCTGCCGCAAGACCTTTACTGAAAAGGTCAACAGCTTCGGGCTGAATCAGATTAAGTATAAAATGTGAAACAGTTGCTTTTGTGACAAGGTCTGTTATGTAAAAAACAGCAATAAGAATAATGAAATCTTTTACTTTCCATTGTTTGTCCGAATAACCTCTGCCGAGCATAATGCCGAAAACAGTTGCAAGACCGAAGCCGAGACTGAGCATAATAAGAACTGCAGACCACACGGAAACATATACATTTTCATTCACAACACCGAAATCAGTTGGTCTGTGAAGAACACCCGTTATCTGATTCAGAAGTGTTCCCCACGCAGGAACTGTCAGCATGAATGAGAGTGATGTAATAGCAAGCCAGCTCATATCAAGCTTTTTTCTTTCACCGTTTACAAGAACAATAAACATTGTGAACACAAAACCTGCATTGAGAAGCCCCCATGAGGATCCCCAGCCCGTGTCACCCCTGACTCTCCATAAAAAGCCCATAAGCAATGCACCGATGAGCACGGCAACAACATTTTTAAGTGTATTTTTCTGCTTTACCTTTTCCATTTCAACCTCTCCCCTGTTAAAATCAGAACTGAGGAATCTCTACGGGCATACCGCCCTGAACTGCTGACTGATGAGCAAGAATACCGGGAATTGACATCTGGATTGCAAAATCAACGTCAAGGTCGGGCTTTCTGTTTTCGGCAACACAGGAAATGAAATCCTTTACCATCTTGCCGTCTGCACCGCCGTGACCACTGTTATCTTCACCTTCATATGCAGTTGTAACGGGAATATCTATTTTTGAATTTGCTGAGAATGTGCCGGGAACGCTGTAAAGACTTGCAAGTGAATGAGCATTATCAACAACACATCTTCTGTCTGTTTCAATTGTTCCTCTTGTACCGCAGATTCTGTAATTGTGGTCATAACTTGTGTATGCACCGAATGAAACAAGAAGACGGATAACAGCACCTTTTGCTGTTTTGAAAAGAGCGACACCTGTTTCTTTTCTTTCGGGTGTGTAGGGGTCATAATGAACATCCGCTTCCATACAGCTTACGCTCACACACTTATCATCCATAACATAAAGAAGGGGGCCGAGCTCGTGAGTAAGGTAATGTATTGCAGGCTGATAAGTTCTCCAATGACCTTCGGGATAGTAATCGGGAGCAAATTCATCGGGATCGAGTGCGTGAAGATACTCGGCCTCTGCATATGCGATTTCACCAAAAAGACCGTCCTTGTGCATTTTTCTCCATGTCTGAATAAATGCCCAGTAACAGCAGTTTTCAGCCGCCATATAGATAAGTTCGGGATGTGAATTCACGAGTTCCTTGAGCTGTTTTGCCTCTTCAAGAGAGTTTACAGCAGGAATTTCGCTGAGAACGTGCTTGCCTGCATTCATAGCTTTTGTAACGATGGGTACGTGATAAACAGCTTCAGTTGCAACGATGACTGCATCAATATCGAGTTTGAGCATTTCATCATAATCACTGAACTGAATAATATCTTTATCTTCAAGAACTTCAGAAAGTTCATCATAACCCTTTTTGAGAGTTGCGGGATTATGGTCACAGCATGCAATAAGCTTTGCATTTTTTACACCTTTGAGGCATCTTGCAATTGCTGTACCTCTGCCGAGTCCTACAACACCGACTTTTATAATTTTTTCACTCATAATAAATGTTCCTTTCCGTTTTGGAATACTGTTTTATTATAATACGACGATGCAATTTTTACAATAGAAAAACAATCAAATATTCCGTTCTTTTTTCTCGGTGAGTCCTAAAAGATAATCGGTTGAAACACTGTAATAATCTGCAAGTTTAATAAGCACATCTGTTGGTATATCTCTCTGCCCCAGCTCATAATTGCTGTAAACCTGTTGTGAACAATTAAGATACTTTGCCATTGTGCTTTGTGTAATATCGTTGTCTTCTCTTAAATCACGGATATGCTTATACATAAATAATCACCGTATTCAGTATAAATACTGCAAAATGCGGTATTGACTTTTACCGCAAATTGCAGTAAGATATACATACAATCAGTTCTGAAAACACATTCAGAATAAAAAAAGGAGGATTATTTATGTTATGTCCAAATTGTAAAAAAGAAATCGCAGAAGGAGTACAGTTCTGTCCCGACTGCGGTGCAAACTTATCACAGAAAACTGCAAAACAGAAAAAGCCCGTTACAAAAAAATGGTGGTTCTGGGTATTGATTGTTATTGTTGCAATTGCATTAATCAGTGCCGTCAGCGGAGGCGGAAGTGATGATTCAGATACTCCTGCAAACAATGACAGCGTTGTGCAGTCAGACGAAACAACAACTGCACCTGAAACAACAACAGTAAAGACAAATTTTGTTCCCGGTGATTCTGTCTATGACGGCAAGCTGAAGATTACTTATGTTTCAGCAGAAGAATGGAACGGTTATGATCAGTATTTCGGTCCCAAAGACGGAAACAAAATTATCAGACTTAAGTTTGACTTTGTAAACGAAGGTGATACCGATGCATACATTAATTCTTTCGATTGTTATGCAGATAATCAGGCAGCAGAAGACTATTTTTATGCCGATGATCAGCTTCCGTTACTTGAAATGCTTTCAACAGGAAGAACCACATCAGGCTATATATACTTTGAAGTTCCCGAAAATGCGGAAAACATAGAAGTTGAATATGAAGTCAATGCATGGTCTGACAAAAAAGCAATATTTGAAGTTGTTTTATAAATAACAGAAAACTCAGGAATGTGAATTACATCCCTGAGTTTTTTCTTTATTTAAAATCAAAAATAATGATTGTTATACTGTTTCTTGATGATTAACTTATTTGCAAGAACACCGAGTCTTGTATCAACAAATTTCTTTTTGAGAAGCTCAATACCCTTATACTGTTTAAGGGCAATATCCTTGCTTCTGAATCTCTGCATATCACCATCGTCGCAGATGAAAGGCTGTGACATACAGATACCGCCTTCGCCTCTGAGCTGGGCTCTTACATAACAGCTGATGTCATCGCTGTGTTCTGCAAGTGTGATTGTAAGCTCCATATTTCCGTTTTCAGGGGCTTCAACTGTCTTTATAACCTTGCCGTCTGCAATAAAATCAATTGCCTTACAGTTGTTACCTGCAACGGTAATTGTATCGTTTTCATCGTCAACTTCAATCTTTGTGAAACGGGGAAGAATTCCCTTGCCTACGAAATCTTCACCGAGTTCATTCTTTGCATATCTTGCCATTGCAAAGAAATTACCGTTTTCCATAGCCTTACGGAGATTTGCGAGTGAATATTCGGGAAGAATGAAATCCATGAAAGCTGTATCAGCCTGATCGCCCTGATGAGCGTCGCTGTTGCCGAAGCCCCATACATTTCTTTCACCTTCGGGAATAAGAACTTTAAGAAGCTCATCCCAGAGAATTCTGTCACTTCTGTTGGGTCTGTCATACATATTGAGAACTTCAATACCCATACATGACTTATATCTTCTGAGAAGGTCTGCAAAGAACTTTACAATTTCAGGTTTTCTTGCAAGTTCAGGTTTTTTCCCCGCACCGATCCAGTCTGTGGGATGATTGATATGTGAAAGTCCGCCGCTTTTTTCGATTTTTCTGATAGGTTCTTCAAAATCGTTTTCCTTACCGCAGATGCCTTCACATGAGTCGTCTGTGAAATAACCGTTGACGTGATTTTTCATAAGTGTCAGCATATTTGCTTCAATCGCATCGGGTACGCACATAAGACCTCTCTTTTTTGTTCTTTCGTTCTTTTCTGTCTTATATGTACCGTCAAGGAATGCGTGATATTCCTCTGTTGTGGGATGAACTCTCTTTCCGTGCCAGAGATTCTGGAATGTGTAAAGGGGAATAATAGAAGGCTCCTGATCCCACTCTTTACCGTGAATGCCGTGTTCTGCAAAAGCAAGAATATCGAAGTCATAATCATAATATGCTTCAATCATTTTTGTCATTGTTTCGTTTGCATCGCTGTATGTTGAGTGAGTATGAAGATTTGTCTTATAATGATTTTCTTCGTTACCCATAAGAGATGCAACTTCCGCATAAGGGTTTTTTATTGTGTATTTTACATCTGAGTTGCTCATAAAAATACCTCACAATTCAAATTATTCCGTATACCATTTTACCACATATAAACTTTTAGTCAAGCAATAGAACAAAAATGTTAAAAAATTATTAATAATATAGTGATACTGTTGTATAATTCTTATTTTACAATATCAATAGTAAACTATATCAACGGAGGAATTGATATGAAAAAAATATTATCCGTAATTTTAGCTCTTACAATGCTCCTTTCTGTGTGCATTATTCCGGTTTCTGCAGAGAACTACACATCAGCAGACGGCAAAACTTATGAAATTGACGGCAGTTATCCTTATGTGTTTGTTCACGGTATGGGCGGCTGGGGTTCATACAACAAGTTCAACGAAACATGGCCCAACTGGGGCGGTGCAAGCGGTGACGGCACAGATCTTATAAAGATTTTCAACGATGCAGGTATTGAATCATATGCTGCTTCCGTAGGTCCTTTCAACAGCGCATGGGACAGAGCCTGTGAACTTTATGCACAGCTTACAGGTACTGTTGTTGACTACGGCGAAGCTCATTCAAAGGCTCACAATCACGACAGATTCGGTTATTCATATGAAGGCAATCAGCTTATGGACGAAGTATGGGATGTCGAAAGCAAGATTAACCTTGTAGGTCACAGTTTCGGCGGTCCTGCAGTACGTCTTTTCACTTCACTTCTTGCATATGGTGATGAAGCTGAAATTGCCGCAACGGGTGAAGACACTTCTCCCCTTTTCACAGGCGGTCACGATGAATGCATCAATGCATGTATTCTTCTTTCAAGCGTTAACAACGGTTCACCAATTGCAAATCTTATTGCAGATTCAGACCCGCTTATGACAATGATTTTCACTTTTGCAAACATCGCAGGTTGCCTTATCGGTGATGAAGTTATGATGTGGCGTCTTCAGTTCGGTCACTTCGGTCTTACTCCCAAGCAGAATGAAAAGAGAGCAAAATTCAGCCCTGATGCAGTTAAAAATATAGTTGCATCAAAAGACCATTGCGGTTACGATATGACTCTCAGAGGTGCGGCTGAGCTCAACGAAAAAATTGAACTTGTGCCTTCAACCACTTACTATTCATACACAGGCAGAGCATCAAACACAACAGCTGTCGGCACGGAAGTTCCCATTTCAACAATGTTTGCAATGTTTATCCCCTCATCAATCTATATCGGCACCCTTGAGGGCAAAACAGTTGATGGAATTACTCTCGACAAAAACTGGGCAATCAACGACGGTATCGTGCCCCTTGCAAGTGCACTTTATCCCACAGACGATGCTGAGAACTCATTCTCATATTCTGAAACACTTGCCAACGGCGGTGAAATCGAAAAAGGTAACTGGTACTATATGGACATTATGGAAGGCTTTGACCACTTCGATTTCAGCGGTACAAAAGATTATCCCACAAGCTTTGAAGATTTCTACTTCACAATGGCGGAAACAGTTGTCAGACACCAGTAATCATTTATAACAACAATCACCGATACCTTACGGCATCGGTGATTTTCTTTTTTATCTGAATTTAAAAATATCTTGTGAGAGCCTTGACTTTACCGAGAATAATAACTTCATCGACAATGATAGGATCCATTGTATCATTTTCGGGCTGAAGACGGAAATGACCGTTTTCTTTATAGAAAGTTTTTACGGTTGCTTCGTCTTCAATAAGAGCTACAACGATTTCACCGTTTTCGGCAACAGGTGTCTTTTCAACAATAACAATATCACCGTCAAGAATACCTGCGTTGATCATACTTTCACCTCTTATGTGAAGGGCAAAAAGAGGTTTATCCTTTGATGCGGGACCTGAATATGATATGTACCCTTCAATCTGTTCAACTGCAAGAATGGGCATACCTGCAGTAACAGTACCTACAAGAGGGACTTTTGTTGTGTTATCTGCCTCAGGACCGAGAACACGGATTGACCTTTTGAGTTTAGGGTCGCCACGTTCAATATATCCCGCTCTTTCAAGGGCTATAAGATTTGCCTGAACGGATGATGTTGATTTAAGCCCTACAGCTGAACATATTTCACGGACTGAAGGCGGAACACCGTTCTGAGAACGCTCGGCAAGAAATTCATATATTTTCTTCTGAGTCGGATTGAGTTCTTTCATAAAAAAATCCTCCTGAAATAGTGGGGTGAACTTTTGTTCATAGACAGTATAACATATATTTTCAGAAAAAGCAAACATTTGTTTTAATTTTTTAAATTTTTTCTTAATAAAATTATTGATTTTTTAAAAATACTTGTAATGACGCCTTGAATATAGTAAAATAATATAAATATTTATAAAAATGGTGCTACAGATGGCAAAACTGAAAATAAAATCAGACAGAAAAAAGAATAAAAAAATTGCCGCTCCGTCACACACCAAAAGTTTTTACAGATTTTCCAAGGATTTTCCTTCGGTAACTGATAGCGAAGGTTTCCGTGACAACGAGTTCATACGCAATTCACCTGCAAAGAAGGCTTCCCTTAACAGGAGGCTTATTGCTCTTTTTGCCTGCGTTTTTGCTGTCACATATATTGTTATGATGCTCGGTTTTGCAATTTCGCATCTTCCGATAAAGAAAAACAACACAGAAAATCAGGACGATATTCAGGCATCACATATTCTCCCCGGCTACAATGCAGTTTTTCTTACAGGTGATATTCTTTCACATTCAAGTGCTGAAAAGCTTATAAGTGAATTAAGAATGTCGGGGGTTGATACCGTAGTAATTGATTTCAAGGATGCGGAAGGCAACTTTTATTTCAAGCCCTCAATCGGTGTTTCAAATGATGCACTTTTCAAAGCATCTGACAATGCCGCTTCAATCGTAAAGCAGTTCAGGGATGCAGACATTGACGTATTTGCAAAGATGTCCTGCTTTGCAGACGATATATATGCAAGAAACAATCAGGATAATGCTGCATACGTTATGGTAACACCGGAATCGGGCAGTTCCGATCAGGTGAAAACTCTCTGGTATAACACGGGAGCCGATTCACACGCATGGCTTGACCCGTTTTCAAATGAAATTATGTATTATCTGCGTACGGTAATAACAGACGTTGCTGAAATGAATGTTGACGGAATTATTTTTGACCATGCAGTACTTCCCACAGCCGCAGAAACGGACAATGCAGTTTTCAGCGGTGCATACGGAGCTGAAAAAACAGTAAATGAGCAGATGATTTCATTCATCAACACTCTCAACAGTACCTACATCAACTGTGTAACAGGCATAACCGTACCTTCAGACGTAATCATCACTTCAATTTCAGAGAAAAAGCTCCCCTCGGCTGCTTTTTCGGGTTGTGATTTCATTATGCCCGATGCAAGACTTTCACTTATGCCTGACAACACGATTCTTGATAATATGCAGTATAAAAAACCGTCGGTTTCACCAAATGAGTTCATTACACAGTATATCAGCAGTATAACAGCACTTCTCGCTGAAAGTGAAGAAGTGAACAACATAAGCGTTTTCCCGATACTTGAAACATCAGACAGCACTCTTGTGCAGATAAATGCTGTTTCGGCATCAGGAGGAAATTCCTATATGTTATACAACATAAATATGGATTACAGAATACTCAATAAATAAAGGAGCGACACCAAATGTTAGGAAAAAAGAAAGCAAAAGAAGAAGTTCAGGACAACGTAAGAAGAGTTTCTCTTGACGATGTTGTTTCGGGACTTACTCTTGATGAAAAAATTGCCCTTGTTTCGGGTAAAGACTTCTGGCACACGGTTGAAATCAAAGAGTCACCCGTAAAAGTTCCTTCAGTTATGGTCAGCGACGGTCCTCACGGACTCAGAAAACAGGACGATGCGGCAGACAACCTCGGCATCAACGACAGTATTGTTGCAATATGCTTCCCCTCTGCGGCAGGTCTTGCAGCATCATTTGACACAGAGCTTATGAAAAAAACAGGTGAAACTCTCGGCGAAGAGTGTCAGGCTGAAAATGTTTCAACAATCCTCGGTCCTGCAATCAATATAAAACGTTCACCTCTGTGCGGCAGAAACTTTGAATATTTCTCGGAAGACCCATACCTCGCAGGTAAGATGTCAGCCGCATATATCAACGGTGTGCAGTCAAAGAATACAGGTACATCACTCAAACATTTCGCAGTAAACAATCAGGAAAAGAGACGTTTCACAGTTTCAAGTGAGCTTGATGAAAGAACTCTGCGTGAAATTTATCTTGCAGGTTTTGAAACAGCAGTAAAAGAAGCTCAGCCGTGGACAGTTATGTGTTCATACAACAGAGTAAACGGTGAACAGGTTTCCGAAAGCAACAAGCTTATGAATGAAATTCTCCGTGATGAATGGGGCTTCAAGGGTCTTGTTGTTTCAGACTGGGGTGCAGTAAGGGACAGAGTTGAAGGACTCAAATCAGGTCTTGACCTTGAAATGCCAGGCACATTCGGACTCAGCGCAAAAAAAATCAAAGCTGCAATTGAAGACGGTACACTGAGTGAAGATGTTCTCAACAAGGCTTGCAGAAGAATTGTAAACCTTGCATTCAAGTGGACTCAGAACAGACTTGACTGTGAATTTGACCGTGAGAAACATCACGCAATCGCAAAAGAAACAGCTCTCAAGACAATGGTTCTTCTCAAAAATGAAAACAATATTCTTCCTCTTGACAAATCAAAGAAAATCGCATTCATCGGTGAATATGCAATAAAACCCAGATATCAGGGCGGCGGCAGTTCACATATCAATTCATATAAGGTAACAGATGCCCTTTCAAGCACACAGCCGATTGCTGATGTTGCATATGCAAAAGGCTTCGGAACAGATGACAAGTCAGTTGACAAAGCTCTTGTTGCAGAAGCAGTAAAGACAGCTTCTGAAGCTGATATCGCAGTTATTTTCGCAGGTCTTCCCGAATCAATCGAATCTGAAGCATTTGACAGAAAAGATATGAAGCTCCCCGAATGCCAGAATTATCTTATCGAAAAGATTGCAGAAGTTCAGAAGAACATTGTTGTTGTGCTTCATAACGGTGCTCCCGTTGAAATGCCCTGGATAGACAAGGTTGACGGTGTTCTTGAAGCATATCTTGCAGGTGAAGCTGTAGGCGAAGCTGAAACAGAAATTCTTTTCGGTATTGCAAACCCCTCGGGCAGACTTCCCGAAACATTCCCCGTAAAGCTCAGCGATACGCCCTCTTATCTTACATTCCCCGGCACATATGATACGGTTGAATACAGAGAAGGTATCTATGTGGGCTACCGTTACTATGAAACAGCAAAGAAGGAAGTTCTTTTCCCGTTCGGTCACGGTCTTTCATATACAACATTCAGGTTCAGCAATATGCAGCTGAGCAAAACAAAAATCACTCCTGACACAGAAGACATCATAGTTACTCTTGAAGTGAAGAACACAGGTGATGTTGATGGTGAAGAAGTTGTTCAGATTTACGTTTCACCTACAGAAAAGACTGTTTTCAGAAGCGATATCGAGCTTAAAGGTTTCGCAAAAGTCAGCCTTAAAGCGGGTGAAAGCAAGCTTGTGACTGTTCATCTTGACAAACGTGCATTTGCTTACTACAACGTAAACGAAAAAGATTTCGTATGTGATGACGGCAAGTATGTAATCAGAGCAGGTGCTTCTGTTAAGGATACAAGACTTGAAGCTGACGTTACACTTTCCGGTTTCGGCATACATGAAAATCCATATTCCGAAGAAATCACAGCATTTTACAAAGATGCTGATGTAACAAAGCTCAACAGAGCCGACTTTGAGAAAGTTCTCGGCAGGAAGCTTGATGTCAGAAAGCCCGAAAAACCGTTCACATGGAACAACTGTCTCGGTGACGCAAAGGGCACAAAATGGGGTGACATCATTGAGTCACTTATCAATGTTATAAGTGCAAATCTCAATATAAACATCGGTAATTCAGAAATGATTTATTCCGGTGCTATGGAAACTCCCATAAGAACACTTGTTGCGATGGCAAACGGTGTTGTAACGGAAGGTCTCGGCGATGCTCTTGTTGCACTTATGAATGAAAAGCCCGGTGCACTCCTTAAAGTTCTCGGAAACGGTGTACTTACAGGCGTAAATGCACTCAAAAATCTCAACAGAGAATAAAAACAAAGGCTGTCTTACTCAGATAAGACAGTCTTTTAATTTCATAAAACTGTCTGTTTGCCTGTATTTTTAATAACTGAAGGCTCAATCACGACTTATGATTTATACAGTTATACAAAAATGGCTTAAAACTGAGCAAAACAGAGAATTTCCGGTTGACAACATCTCATAATAATGTTATAATTTCTTCGCCGCATATGGCAGGCAGGGGTTTTTATGCCCCGCAAGTGGTTTTACCCGCCCGTCGTAGCGAGACTTTATAAGGAAGGTAAATCTGATGTACGCAATTATCGAAACAGGCGGCAAGCAGTACAAAGTAGAAGAAGGCTCAATCGTCTTCATCGAAAAGCTTGACGTTGAAGCTGACAGCGAAGTAGTTTTTGATAAGGTTATTGCTGTAGGTGCAGATGACGGCATCAAAGTCGGCGCTCCCTATGTTGCAGGTGCTACTGTTGTTGCTAAGGCTGTTAAGAACGGCAAGGGCAAGAAGATCACAGTTGCTACTTACAAAGCAAAGAAGAACGAAAAGCGCAAGATGGGCCACAGACAGCCCTACACAAAGATTGAAGTTGCTTCAATCAACGCTTAATGATCAGAGCTAAGTTTAATATCCCGAAAGGCAGTTTTACCATCAACGGTCATTCAGGTTCGGCAGAATCGGGGCAGGACATTGTCTGTGCCGCAGTTTCATCGGCAGCATATATGGCGGTGAACACGATAACCGAAATCCTCGGTGAAAAAGTTGAAGCATCTGTCAGGGACGGATATATGAAAGTAACGCTCTGCAGCGGCAACGAAGCCGCAAAGGATATTCTCAGAGGTCTGGAACTTCATATTTCAGAGCTTTCAAAGGACTATCCCGACTTTATCAAAATAATTACGGAGGTATAAGCTATGCTCAAGTTAAACATTCAGCTTTTTGCGCATAAAAAAGGTATGGGTTCAACCCGTAACGGCCGTGATTCAGAATCAAAGAGACTCGGCGTAAAGCGTGCAGACGGCCAGGCTGTTAACGCAGGAACAATCCTTGTTCGTCAGAGAGGCACAAAGATCCACCCCGGCAACAACGTTGGTAAGGGTTCTGACGATACACTCTTCGCTCTTGTTAACGGTACTGTTAAGTTTGAGAGAATGGGCAAAGACCGCAAAAAGGTCAGCGTTTACGAAAACTAAGATTTTATTCCATAAAGTCCTCACTTAAGGTGAGGACTTTTCTTTTTTTTGTTTTTTATAAGATTTATATTTCCTGCATTATCAACTGTCAGAAGCATCACATCTTTTCTGTCAAGATGTTTTCTTCTGAGCAGTTTTTTTATTTCTTCCTCGTCAAACGGGCTTTTCTCAATCTGTCCCGTCAATACTCTGCCGTCTGATATAAGTGTCATAGGCAACCCGTTTGTATCAGGCTCAGCACCCACATCGGAAACCGTGGCATTTCTTTTTTCGGGTTTCAGAAGCACACTCACTGAGCCGTCTGTTTCAACAATAGCATACTGAACATCGCTTATATCAAAAACATCCTTCTGTCTTAATGATTCAAGAAGGTCATCCATTGAATAACGGAGTTTTTTAAGCTCCTTTTTATCGGGAATACCGTTTCTTATCACAACAACCGAATGCCCCTGAAAAATTTCTCTGAGTCTTATTATTTTAAGCGAAACAAATGAAACAATAATCTCAAGGATTACAAGAACAGTTATGGGTATAACGGCATTCAATAGTGAAACCTCGTCATTTTCAAGAGGCATTGTTGCTATTTCAGATATCATTATTGTTATAACAAGCTCACCCGGTTGCAGCTGTCCTATCTGTCTTTTCCCCATAAGACGCATTACGAAAATCATAAAAAAATAGAGAAATGCAGTTTTTGCTATTATTATAATCAAAATAATCACCGTTTGTAAGTATCTGTATTTTCCGTCGGTATATTCAGGCTCAAAAAGGATATAACATTATCAGGTGGTAATATGTTTAACAAACGGAAAAAATCAGAAAAACGGCTTTCGGAACCTGTTACACAAAAAGACAATACAACACAGGTCCCTCAGGGTATAAACAAAAAGCTTTCAGAAAATATTTTTGTATTACAGCAGAAATTCGGCAAAAGCTTTGACCTTATAATAAAAGAAACTCAGGTAAACGGAGTAAACATAGCATTTGTAGCGCTTGACGGAATGTATAATGGGCTTCACGCATCACAGTCCGTAGTTGAGCCGATTCTGAATCTTCACTATCCCTGCGGCGACCCCAAAGAATTATATGAGCATATATGCAGAAGCAGGGCAAGTGAATGCGATTCAAAGGAAGCCATAACAATTGATAATGCAATTGAATTTATCCTCTCGGGTTTTGTTGTTCTTTTTGTTGACGAAGTCACCGTATGCCGTGCTTACAGCGTTCAGGGATATGTTAAAAGAAGTGTTGAGCCTCCCGAATCGGAATCTCAGGAAAACGGGTCAAGAGAAGGCTTTGTTGATATGTATAAAGACAATGTCACTCTTGTCAGAAGGCGTCTTAAAAGTCCATATATACGTTTTGAAACATTAAGTGTGGGAAAAACAAGTAACACTCAGGTATGTATCTGTTACCACGCAGAAAGAGCAGATCCCGTTATAGTAAACAATGTTACGGACAGGCTGAAAAATGCCGATTTTGACATTGTGCCGGGAGCAGGAGCGCTCAGACCCTTTCTTGAAGAGAAACGGCTCTCATTCTTCACAACGGTCGGCACAACAGAAAGACCCGATGTTTTTGCCGCAAAGCTCAGTGAAGGACGTGTGGGAATTATTGTTGACGGAACACCTTATGCATTGATTGTTCCGCATCTTTTTATTGAGAATTTCCATTCGCTTGACGACTATCTGAACAGACCTTATTATGCGGCTGTCACACGTTTTTTAAAACTTATCTGTTTTTTCCTTGCAGTATTTCTTCCCGGAACTTATGTGGCTGTAGGCACATTTCATCAGGAAATTTTCCCTTCCGAAATTATTGCAGATATAGTGTCTTCACTTCAGAACACTCCGTTCCCGCTTATAATTGAATCTGCAATCATTCATTTTATATATGAAATTGTAAGAGAAGCCGGACTCAGAATGCCGAAACCCGTAGGCCATACGGTAAGCATTGTAGGTGCTCTTGTTATAGGTGACGCCGCTGTTTCGGCAGGACTTATAAGTGCACCTATGCTCATAATAGTGGCAATTACTGCAATCTGTTCGGCTGTTCTGCCTCCTTTACACGAGCCTTCCGCCGTTCTGAGATTCATTTTTATTGTTCTGGGCGGCACGATGGGACTTTACGGCATAATGCTCGGTTTTACGATAATTGCAGCCGACCTGTGTTCAATGAATTCTTTTGGTGTACCTTTCACTTCTCCGTTTTCTCCTCTTGACGGATATGCCCTGAGAGATTCTTTCATTTTTGCAGGTTGGAAAAAGGTAGGAAAACGGTTTATTCAGATTCAGAAACTCAGGGGGACTCACACCGATGGAACTGAATAAAAAAATAACTCCTTTTCAGTTTTTCACTTTACTTTTTTTAAGCAGAGTTTTCGCAATGGTGACTTATATTGCGGGAATAAACAAAGAACTTTCAACAACGGATGAAGTAATTGCATCTGCTTTTACGGGACTGTTTCTTTTTCTTTCTGCAGTTCCCGTTGTTCTGTTTTTAAAGCGTGATAACGAGTCGGGAATAATAAAAAGAGCTTCCTGTTTATCAGAAAGCTTTTCAAAAATCATTTGCGTTTTTTACCTTATTGAAGCTTTGTACTTCGGCACAATAACTGCTGTACGTTTCGGAATTTTTACAGGCTCCGTTATGTTTCCCGACACCAATATGGGTTTCTTCATCTTTATTATGCTTGCGGCATCGTCATATATTGCATTAAAAGGCATTGAATCGGCAGGGCGTTCATCGGTAATCATTCTCATACCCGTGCTTTTTGCATTGATTTTTGTTTTTACAACACAATCTGATGATTTTGATTTACTCAACTTTACACATCCGTTTACAGATAAGTTAACCGATATCATTTCGTCGGGTTTTTATTCTGCATCAAGAACGGGGGAACTTGCATTTATCATTCTTCTTACGCCATATGTAAAAAAACTTAAAGGCAGGCATATTTATTTATGGATATCAGCCGTGACAATTCTGATACTGATAACGGAAATTGTACTTGCAGGTGTTCTAGGAAGATTCGGCGGAACACAGCTGTTCAGTATGTATTCATTATCTGTTCTTGCCGAAGCAGGTTTTATTGAAAGACTTGATGCTATTATCACCTGCATATGGCTTCTTTGTGCCGCACTCAAAATTGCAGTTATAATTTTTGTTTCGGAAATGCTGTTTTCATCTCTTTTCGGGAAGCAGAAACGACTTCTCTTTACAGCAATCAGCTGTGCCGTAATATTTTTCGGTTCAATCCCTTTGATAAACAACATTTCGGGCTTTATTTCACTTATACGCTCCCCTGTTCATCCGATACTTTTCATAACAGGGGTCTGTGTCATACCGTCCGTTACAATGCTTTATGAAAGAATAAAAAGGAGAAAAAAAGAATGAAGAAAGTAATACTTGCAGTTATACTGACATCACTCATTTTTCTCACTTCGTGCATACCTCAGAATACGGAAATCAGGTACAGACTTGTAATTGAAGGCATAGGAATTGACTATGATACGGAAAATGACCTTTATGAACTGACTGTTCAGGTGCTTGAAACAGGCAACAGCGACCCTGAACAAGGAAAAAGCTCATCACCCGTCACGAATTACACCGTAAAAGGAAAAACAATCGCAGAAGCTATAAGCAGTCTTTGTGAAAACACGGGCAAATATCCTCTTTACAGCCAGAACAGAATGATTATACTTGGTTCAACCGTCACGGGAGAAAGAATGATAAAAGCACTCAACTTCTTTGTTCGTGAATACACTTCCCGTCCCGATGTTTTTATTGCCGCCGCAGAGGGAAAAGCATCAGATATTCTTACAACAGAAGTCGGAAGTGAAGTCCCCGCAAAACTGATTGAATCGGAAATTGAATTGTGCCACGATAACTCATTATCTGTCAACACAGAGCTTTACAATACGGTAAATCTGACGCTTGAATCAACATCGTGTTTCACTCTGCCTCTTCTTGAAATAACCGAAGACAGAATACCCGACGGCAAAACAATTAAAATCACGGGGACAAGAGCGTGTTCAAAAAGAACGGATCCTCTGAATCTTTCAGCTGAAGAAACACAAGCCTATCTGTTCATTATGAATGAAGTAAAAACCGGTTCGCTGAGCACTGATATAAACAGCACTACCGTAGGATTTGATATTATTGAATCAAAAACAAAAACAACGCTTTCAATTGAAAATGAAACCCCGTTTTTTCTCATTGAAGTTAATTGCAAAGTTGATGTTATTGAATTCGGAGCTGATAGTTTTGATTCATTTTCTCAGAATGACCTGAAACAGACAGAAACAGCTGCTGCTGAGCAGATTGCAAAACGTATGGCAGGTGTTCTTGACAGAGTACTGAAAAAAGAGAAATGCGATATTTTCAGATTCAGGACAAGAATTGCACAGAAATATCCTGAATTCAATGATAAAATAAATTCGGATGATTTATTATCTTCAATTGATTATAAAGTCCGGGTCACGGTTGATGCGGGAAGAATCGGTCAGATGACAATGCGTTAAGGGTACAGTCTTTATGACATGTACCCATTTAACTTATATAATATTAATGAAAAAATTTATTATACAATATATTTAATAGGTATACTTTTGTATTGATTTTTTTCCGTTTAAGGTGTAAAATTAATATACTTATTCATCATCGGAGGTAGAATTATGGATAATATATGGCATTCAATAGCTCCTGAAAGAATCAATCCGCATGACTTCATGGCTGTAATTGAAATTCCCAAAGGAAGCAAGAAAAAATATGAGCTTGATAAAGAAACAGGTCTTATCATGCTTGACAGAATTCTTCACACCTCCACACATTATCCCGCAAACTACGGTTTTATTCCCAGAACATACGGTGACGACCTTGACCCTCTTGATGTTCTCGTTCTTTGTTCTGAACCTCTTGACCCTCTTACTCTTGTAAGATGCTATCCCATCGGTGTAATCAAGATGATGGACAACGGCAGAGGCGACGAAAAGATTATAGCCGTACCTTTCGGTGATCCTACATACAACGTTTACAGAAGCATTTTTGCTCTTCCCAAACACGTTTACGATGAAATGTCACACTTCTTCAAAGTTTACAAATCACTCGAACACAAGGAAACTGTCGTTGACGATGTTGCGGATGCAAATGAAGCAATTGAAATAATTACTTCGTGCATCGAAAACTACAACAACCTCTTCGGTGCCGAAGAAAAATAATATTTTTCAGGAGGCAAACTGATGAAAAACAAAAAACTTTTAAAAATCGTAACAGCGGCAATGTTTGCTGCGCTTATAACAGGGCTTACATTCTTCCCTAAAATCCCTATTCCGGGCGGAGGATATGTACATACGGGTGATGCAATGATATATCTTGCGGCATCTTTCCTTCCCCTTCCCTATGCTATGGCAGCAAGTGCAATCGGCGGTTTACTTGCAGATGTTTTTGCAGGTTATGCATCATATGCACCTTTTACTTTTGTTGTAAAAGCACTTCTTACAATTTCGTTTTCATCAAAAGACTCAAAAATCCTCACAAAACGTAACGCTCTCGCTCCTCTTGCCGGTCTTATCATAACACCGGGCTTATATTTTATTGCAGACGCAATTCTTTATGGTGTTGCAGGTGCAGTTCCGGGCATAGTATGGAATGTTGCACAGGCTGTTGCAAGTATTATTGTTTTCTACATAATCGGTGCTGCGGCAGATAAAGCAGGGCTTAAATCAAAATTATCACAGAAATTCAATTAAGGAACATTTTATGAACAATATCGTTTATACTTACGGAAACAAAATATATCTCAATATCACAAATGTCTGTCCGTGCAGATGCGAATTCTGCGTAAGAAACAATACGGACGGTCTGGGTGATATGGGAAGCCTGTGGCTTGACCACGAGCCGTCATATGATGAAATAAAAGATGCAATTGACAACTTTGATTTCACCGGTTACAGCGATGTTGTTTTCTGCGGATACGGTGAACCCACATGTGCTCTTAAAAAACTTCTCAGCACAGCAAAATATATAAAAGAAACTAAAAATGTAAAAATAAGACTCAACACTAACGGACTTTCTGACCTTATAAACAAAACAGAAAACTCTGCGGCAAAAATGGAAGGTCTTATTGATGCTGTTTCAATCAGCCTCAACGCTTCGGATGCCGAAAAATATGACAGCATTGTTCATCCGTCTTTCGGTCTAAAATCATTTGATGCAATGATTAAATTCACAAAAGATGCACAGAAATACATTCCGTCTGTAAAAATGAGTGTAGTTGACACCATAGGCGAAGATGAAATTGAAAAATGCAGAAAGCTCTGTGAAGAAAACGATATTGAGCTGAGAGTCAGAACTTATATAAAATAAAATACACAAAAAAAATCTCCCTTATCGGGAGATTTTTCTTTATTTGAAGAGATTCATAAACCAATCGATAATTGACTGGAAGAACGCCATAATCTTTTCAAAGAATGAAAGTTCTTTGGGCTCTTCAGGTTTGGGATCAAGAGGAAGAGTATAGTTACTGCCGTTCCATGTGCTTACTGTTTTTGAAAGCCAGTCAAGTCTTGTGCTTGTGAAATATTCGAAGAATTCAACTGAATTTTCATAGTTTTCTTCTTTGCCGTCTTTTACAACAATTCTGAATCCGTCATCTTCAAAGTTATAATAGTAATAATCATCGGCATAGATATCCCAGATTTTATAGTTCATCTTCTGTGATGCTGAAACAAGTTCAGCCTGCTTGTAAATTTCACCGTCGGGACCGAGAAGGCTCTTTGTTGCAAGATAGAATTCACCTGTCTTGGGGTCAAGAGTTGCCTTGACTGCATTTCTGAAGCTTTCGACCTTCACAAGACCGTTGATAAGATATCTTGTTGCTGCGAAGAAGTATTCGGGCTTGCCTACCACACTTCTGTCTTTATGACCTGTACCGTAGCAGAGGTCATAGTCCCAGACGGGACCTGCATACATAATATCTGAATCTTCGGGAAGATAGAAGAATGCTGAAGAAGCAAATGAATCATAGTTCTTACCGAGTTCGTTAATAAGATAGAGGTTTACAAGTGAATCAAGGTCACAGTATTCATAATAATACTTTCCTGTCTTTGTGTTGTAACCGTCTTTGCTGTAAACAGCATCTTCAAACTCCTGCCAGAATGCAGCAATATATGCGCCTGTTTCCTTTGTAAGGTATTCGGGATTCTTTGTTACAACACGCTGTGAAAGGTTTGTTACAAAGCCTGTGAGTTCATCGGGATATCTCTTTGCAAATTCAAGCTCAAGAAGATATGCGTGATGATTGCAGCCTTCGGGAAGTGCAGGTTCTTTGAGACCCTGAACATACTTATATGAGCCCTTGGCATCTGTTGTGGCATCTGTTACACCCTTACTTGCAGTTGTTTTGTGAACAACAACAGGGTTTTCATATGCATCAGCACCTGCATTGAGGTCTTCAATAAGACCGTCAAGATCATCAATATCAACATTGTTTGATGCAACTTCTACCTTTTCTGTGATGAGGTAATGACCTCTGTATTCTCCGTCAAAATAGAAATCAACTGCTTCATAATCGTTTGTATATTCCATTCCGAGCTTCTGTGCAAGTGCAAAAGTAACGGAATTGTGGATAAGTGTATAGTCAGCCGCATCAGCAAGAAGAACCCACTTCTTTGATTTGTCTGATGAGCCTTCAATAAGAGCTGTCTTGTTCTTGAGCTTAATCTGATAGGGCTTCTTTGAATATTCATAGAATGTTGAGTTGCCTCTGCCCTTGATTTCTGTTACCTTATCGGTGTAATCAACTTCACCGTCTGTGCCTACAAGTGAAATTTCACCTTCAGCTTTGTTACTCTTGTCTTTGTCAACCCATTTTCTGCCTGCATTTACGGGATCGTCACTGACATAGAAAAGTGAACGCACATTTGCTGATTTCATAACTGTGAGAGTTTTTCCGTCACCGAAATCGAGTGTATATTCACCGTTTTTCTCTGTTGCAACTGCAGTAAGGTCAAATGCTTCACCGCTTGTAATTGTTGCATCACCGACCGTAAGGGGTTCTGAATCAAAATACAGAACGAACTGTGAAAAATCTGCAGAAGAAGGAAGTAAGAGATAGTTCTTGCCGTCAACTGATTTCTGTACTGAAACTGTTGTCTTTGCATCATCTGCATTTACCTTATAGGTAATTGAAACAGGTATATCATTTGTTGCGGCAAATGATACTACAGAGAAGCATACAGCAAAAAGAAGTGTAAAGAGGATTGCTGCAAATAATTTTTTTGAATTGATCTTCATTTTCAATTCTCCTTTTCTGTTTTTTTTGCATTTAAATAACAAATTTATGGTTTACCCATTAATCAGTTTTATTTTTACCTAAATCCGTTTCAGGCTGAAGATGTGCGGAAACCCTTAAAATCAGTCTTGCATCTTTTGCTGTAACCTTACCGTCTGTGATAACATCTGCCGCTGTAATCTGTTCTTCGGTTGCTGTGGGTTCAAGTTTTGCCGCAATACGCAGAGCAAGTCTTGAATCCTTGGCTGTAATCTTACCGTCAAGATTAACATCACCGTACTTCACCTGAACAACAGGTGGCTGTGTTGTAAGCTCATCTTCGGTAAAGACCTTACCGCACACGGTACATACATAATGTTTTATACCTTCAATTCCTGCATCATCTGATGATTCTTCTATGAGAATAAGGTCGTGCTGTATTTTTTCAACAACTTCAGTATAAGTGTAACCGCAGGTTGAACAGGTGTATGTCATTAAGCCTTCCGATGAACACGTAGGTGCAATAGTTTCAATTGCAACATAATCGTGTCCGTTTGCGGGAATTACCTGTCTTTTTACAAGCACCTTTCCGCAGCCTGCCTTACATACAACACCCTGTGTCATACCTGTTTCTGTGCAGGTGGGTTCAATTTTTTTTATGATGACCGGCTCATGATATCTTCTTTCTGCACTCCAGTTAGTAGGGTCAAGCGGTGCAGAATAATTTTCACCATCCCACTCTGAAGTTGTTTCTGAGAGCCATTCAAGACGCTTTGTTGCAAAATCAAGCAGGAAATCAACTGCGTTATCGTATGTTTCCTTATCACCGCAACGGAAAGCTGCTGTTTTATCTGTCATTGTCCACAGCTTGTAGTTCATTTTCTGTGAAGCATACATTTGCTGTGAATATTTCATTATGTTCCCGTCAGTACCGAGCATATTGGATGCGGCTTTATAGAACTCGCCGTTATCCTTATCAAGATATTCCTTTACTGCTTCACGGAAACTTTCTATTGTAATAAGTGTACCTGCAAGATACTTTGTTGCTGCCCAGAAGTTTTCGGGATTACCTGCTATCTGGCTGTTATAGTCATAACCTGTTGTGAATGAAAGGTCATAATCCCAGATAGGGCCTGCATACATTATATCTTCATCTTCGGGAAGATAGAAGAATGCTGATGAACGGTAGCTGTCGTAATTCTTTGTATATTCGTTGATAAGATAGATTTTTACAAGTGATTCAAGGTCACAGTATTCATAATAATACTTGCCTGTTTTTGCGTTAAAACCGTCGGGACTGAAAACGGCATCTTCAAAATCCTGATAGAACTGACTTATAAATGCTCCCGTATCCTTTGTAAGGTATTCGGGATTTTTTGTTACAACCGCCTGTCCTCTTGAGGTCACAAAGCCCGACTGTTCATCTGCATATCTGTAAATGAATTCAAGTTCGATAAGAAATGCGTGATGTTTTGCACCTTCAGGGAGTGCAGGCTCTTTTAATCCGTCGACATATTTATATGAGCCCTTGCTGTCTGCTTTTGCAGTTATTTCACCCTTACTTTCGGTTGTTTTTACAACAACCTGAGGATTTTCATAAGCCTCTGTGCCTTCATTTTCTTCCTCTATAACACTGTCAAGATCCTGAATGTCTATATTTGCTTTTCCGACTTCAACCTTATCGGTAAGAAGATAAGAACCTCTGTATTCACCGTCATAATACAGATCAACGGGGGTGTTATCAATTGTATAAGGCAGATTAAGGTCTTTTGCAAGGGTTGTTACAAGTGAATTGTGAACAAGTGTGACATCAGCTGCATTTGCAAGAAGAACCCATTTCTTCTGTGCGTTACTTTCGTCACCTGTCATATTGAATTTGTTCTTAATTTTTATCTGATAAGCTTTTTTCTTAAAATCTGTGAATGTTGAGTTACCTCTTGCCTTGATTTCTGTCATTTTATCGGCATTGATAACACTTCCGTCAACGTCAACAAACACCATTTTACCTTCTGTTTTATTTGATTTTGATGTATCAATCCACTCTCTGCCCTTGTTTACGGGGTCTTCACTTACAACAAACAATGTTTTTATGTTTGCCGATTTCATAATGATTATTTCGGTTGATACTTCACCTGTTGAAAGAGTCAGTTTATATTCACCCTTAGTGTTTTCAACATCATTAAAAAGGGAAAGGATATCGGTTTCTTTTCCGAATACGGATGTCACCGTTTTATCTGCAGATAAAGTATATTCCGTACTTTCACCGTCTGAATAAAGCACAAGCTTTGTAAGGTCTGCAGATGTTGGCAGGAATAAATATGTTTTTCCTGAAACTGACTGCACATTTATTCTTGTTTCTGCATTTTCAGCAACCGATAAAGTATATATATTCTGTGTTTCCTGCGCATTTGCTGTTATAAGCATAGCAACAAACATCACAATAACACAAATCATAATTCTTATTGATTTTTTCATTTTTATTCCTCCCTAATTACAAAAAAATTTATTATTATTTTAATTATACAAAAAACAGAAAAGATTGTCAATGTAAAAAAATCGGAGCAGATAAACTGCTCCGAAAATTTTATTGGAATTTATGCTTTTTTACCGAAATCTGATTCAGGCTGAAGATGTGCGGAAACTCTGAGAATAAGTCTTGCATCCTTAGCTGTAATCTTGCCGTCTGCGACAACGTCTGCAGCAATAATCTGGTTGTTTGTTGCATTGGGTTCGAGTTTTGCAGCAATACGAAGAGCACGTCTTGCGTCCTGAGCTGAAATCTTACCATCGCCGTTTGTATCACCAAGCTTAACCTTAACGGGAGGTTTTGTTGTTGTTTCAGGCTTCTTGGTAGTAGTTTCGGGCTTCTTAGTGGTTGTTTCAGGTTTCTTAGTAGTTGTTTCGGGCTTCTTGGTAGTTGTTTCTTCCTTAGTAGTTGTTTCAGGCTTCTTTGTAGTTGTTTCTTCCTTAGTAGTTGTTTCAGGAACTTCGATTTCTTCTGAAGATTCTTCCTCAAGAGCAGGAATCTTTTCTTCATCGAGAATCTCACCACATTCTGTACAGATGAGATACTTGACACCTTCAACACCGATATCGGGTTCTGTTTCTGTTTCCCATACACCGTTATGACCTGTTGCTTCAACAACTTCATCATAAGTGTCACCGCAGACTGCACATGTGTATACTCTCAGACCGTCTGCTGTACATGTGGGTTCTGTGAGAACTGCAACATAGTCATGACCTGCTTCAGGTGTTTCATCAGCTGTGTATGAATGACCGCAGACCGTACATGTATAAGTTGTGTAACCGCCTTCTGTACATGTGGGTTCTGTAACAACTGCCTCACAATCGTGACCGTTTTTGGGAACTTCCGTCTGAGGTTCAAGAACTTTGTCACATACTGAACACTTCTTACCTTCTGTAAGACCTGTTTCTTCACACTTGGGTTCTACTGCAGGAAGAATTTCTTCTGTATGACCATTTTTGGGAAGATTTACGACGGGAATAAGCTTTTCACCACAGCTTCTGCACTGTTCACCTGCTGTGTAACCGGGATCTTCACATGTGGGTTCTTTACCCTTGATTTCATACTTAACGTATGCATGAGTTTTGATATGCTTTGCAAAAATCTGTGATTCAGCATCGAAGTAATAGTAAAGACCATCATAAAGGAAGTTTTCTTCTGTAAGAGCAAGAACACCTTCTTCTGTGAATGTGTAAACCTTATTATCGATTGTCTGCTCACCTGTTACAGCGTAGGGATTGAAGTAATAGAAATCGTCACCGATTTTAACCCAGCCTGTAACCATTTCATTATCTGCCCAATAGTAAACTGTACCCTGTGCTGTTTCTGTTAAAGCACCTTCAACAAGCACACCGTCTTCATCAAATGTGAAGAGAAGCTCTGTCTCGTCTGAGCTTACAATGGGATACTTACCGTCTTTTACCTTATCAGTTGATATCTTACCGTCAAGACCGAGATGAGCCATAGCGCCGCCTCTCTGTCTGTCGAAGTAATACCAGTCGCCGTCAATATTGATCCATCCACGCTGGGGCTGACCTGCAATATAGTAGAAGTAGTTGAAATCATCATCGGTGTAGAATGCACCCTTAATAAGGTTACCTTCATCATCGAATGTGTATTCAAGAGTACGTTCTTCTGTTGCAGCACCTTCATTGATGTTGACTCTGACTTCTTCAGTAACTTCATATTCACCTGTTACTGCAAGACCGTCTTCACCGAGGTAACGTTCGTCCTGCCAGCTGTTTGTCTTGAGATTTCCGTCAGGAAGAAGGAAAGCAAATCTTGTAAGCTTACCGTTTTCATCAAGAGGATATGTGAATGTTCCGTTGGGAGTAGCAATTTCTGTATCGCCTGCACCTGCAACACCGTTTTCGTCGAAGTAATAGATAGCACCGTTATCTTCAACCCAACCTGTTACGGGAACACCGTCAACAAGCTTCATATTTCTGCCTGTTTCAGCATCCTTTACAAGACCTGTATAATCTGCAACTTCCTTTGTAAAGCCACATACTGAACATACGAGCCAGCCGTTGTCAAGCATCCAGTCGTGACCGTCTGTTGTACAGTCAACTGTCTTGGTAGCTGTGTATGAATCGATACAGTTGAATACATCAGGAGCTTCGGGAGTTGATGCATAAGCTTCAACTGTGAATTCTGTATCAGTTACATTTGCTTTGAGATAAACTGAACTGTATGACTTATAGTCCATATGGCTTACATAGTAATGTGCGGGTTCTTCTGTGAAATCGTAACCCTTACCGCCTACTGAACCGCAGACATAGTAAACTGTGCCGTTTTCAGCATCGGGAGTACCTGCTGTGATGGGCTGAGTTCTTGCATAAGCGTGGTCGTGACCTGAGAATACAAAATCAAGACCCATTTCGTCAGCTGCTTCTGTAACAAGTTCACGGTAGCCCTTTGTTGCACCGCCGGGATTTGTATAGTAAGGAGGCTGATGAACAGCAAGAACCTTCCATGTTGCATCAGACTCTGCTGCATCTTCCTTAATCCATTCAAGAGCTGCTGCGTATTTATCAAGATTATTAAGGAAGCCCATTGATGCAATATAGATATTGCCGTATTCTACTGAATATACTTCGGGAGCTGCATCATCACTGCCGGGAAGGTCATAATAGTGAGATGCATTTGCACCGTAGAAGTCACCTGTGTATTCGTGGTTACCCATAGTGTGGAAGATATCTGTTGAACCGAGAACACCTGTGCTGAATGCTGCACCTGCTGCTTCCCAGTAAGCGTAATCGCCTGCGTTATCAACGATATCACCTGTATGGATACCGAAATCAAAGTTGACACCCTTGTTGCCGAGATCTGCATTTACCTTGCTTATCTCGTCATTTGTTGTTGTCTGGATATCAGCAATAACGAAGAAGTTTGTTGCTGTCTTATCTTTGCTTGTCTTGAATGTTCTGATTTCTGACCAGTTTGTGCCGTCACCGACCATAAATACATATTCTGTATTATCTTTGAGACCTGAGAAATCAACGCTGTTGAATCTTACAGTATAATTTGTTACTGCAAGGAATGATTTGCCTGTGAATTCTGTGAATGCAGTTTCTGTACCTTCTGCAACGTTTGCATCATAAACTGCCTTTTCTGCATAGCGTACAATTGCCTTGTCTGCTGTGTAGAGGGGATTTGACATCCATGAAATACTCTGTGCACTCCAGGGTGTTTCTGTTGCATTGAACTTGATGTATGTGGGAAGACCTGTTTCGTCACCCTTTGATTCATAGCTCTGTGATTTATATGTGAATGCGCGAAGAACGTTATATACAGCTTCAACACCGTTTTCGGGGTCTGCAGGAGTAATTTCAACCTTCTTTTCTGCTGTAAGTGTGAAGTTCTTTACTGCATCAACAAATACATCTGTAAAGAACTTACCTTCAACATCTGTTGTGCCGAGAAGAGTACCGTCTGCATAAATTTCTGCACCTTCAACAGGATTACCTGCTGAATCTTTCACATAAATATTTCCGCCTGCTGTGCCAACAAGCATTGCATCTGCACTGATAACAAGAGGAGCTTCACAAACAGAAATAACCTTGCCTGAGAAAGCAGAAATTGTTTCTGAAAGACCGCTTACATAAGTGAGAGCACCCTTTGAAATTCTGTGAGTAACCTCAAGTTTTTCGGGTGTATCTGCAGGAACCTTTGTTACAACAGAAGCAAGTTTGTCCTGTCTTAATGCGAATACTGCAGATTCGGTATCTTTTACAAGTCTGAATGTAAGAGTACCTCTGATTTCATTGTAAGCTGCTTCACCATCAAGTTTGAATCCGGGAGCAGGAACAACAGTTACATTTTTCCAGTAACTTGTAAAGAATGAAAGAACCTTTACTTCAATATCTGCTGATGCAATATCAGCTGCATTGTTTGTAACGATATCAATGATATAATCTTCACCGAGAACAGGAGTGTTTGCTGCTTCAAAAGCAACCTCTGTATCTTCAGAATCGCTGTCGATTGTGAAGTATCTCATTTCTGTTGTCTTATTGCCGAATACGTCAGCAACTTCAATTTCGATAACGTGTTCACCGTCGGGAAGAACAGCATCATAGAAATAGATTTCGTCGTTACCTTCATCGATGTAGCACATAGGTGTAACATCAACGCCGTCAATGTACATCTTTGTTGCTGTATCATCGATACCTGTCATATACTTATCTACGAAGTCAGCATACTGAGCCTTGAATGTATTTCTATTTGAAGTATAAACTGTTTTACCGTCAACAATCTGTTCGGCAAAGTCACCTACATAGTTGATGACAGGATTATGTGTATCTGATGTGTTTGCACCATAGATAAGAGTGATATCGTCGACGTAAATTGTATCGGCTGTTACGTTTTCACCCATATTTGAGGGCTGGTATGAAATCCAGAAAACACCATTTGACTGATACATACCGTAAGGCTCGTATGAACCACCGACATTGATTTTACCTGAATAATTTTTCAGACCTGTAAGGTCAAATTCAAGATATCTCCAGCCTGTCCAGCTGATACCGGCTTTGTCTGTGCCCATAGCTTCGGGAGAAGTAAGCTGCTGGTAAGATGTTGAACCGTATGTGCCTGCAATGGGGTCAACATTACTTGCACACTGAAGATAAAGGTGATATGCTGTTGTTCCTTCAGGAGCATATACCCAACAACCCATTGCTGTGGGAGTGCCTTCAAACTTATAAAGAGGATCAGTAACACGAAGATAGAAGTTACCGTTCTGACCTGACTGATATGATGCGAAGTCAAATGAAATTCTCAGAGACTTATCACCGAAACGTACAGGTTCACCGTCTGCCGCAGAAACGATTTCTGCTGAAACTGTATCATTTGAAATAGCACCGTTAGGCCACATATAAAGAGGCATGCCTTCTTCATAAAGCTTAGCTGATATTGTTCCGTTCGATTCACCGTTATCAGTAAGCCACTGTTTACCGTATGTGGGAAGTGTGAATGAGGGGATGTAGTTTTCTGCATCCTTATTTTCATCACCTGTTACATATTCAAAGTCATACATCATAGTCTGCTTTGAACCGATAAATACTGTAAGCTCAAGGGGATCAATTCCGTCATTGCATTTAAGTTTTGCTGTAATGCGAGCGTTGTAAGAGCCTTCGGAAGCGCCTGTAAAAGTAAGACCGTTGAATGAGCCGGCGAAGCCTGCATCAAAGTATAATGTTTCGGGAACATATCCGTAAGCGAGAATATTTGCATCCCCGACAATATTGTCTCTGATAATGGAGTCAATGTCACAATCAGGGTATGAAGGAGAACGTGCAATATATTTTATAATTGCATAATCATCGTCCTTACTTATAACAACAGGAGTCTTTACATAGTAGTTAGTTTTGTATTCGGATGTTTTCGGATATTTACCGAATATAGCTTTGTCACTGTAAGCATCAAAATTCTCTGTTCTGACTAAAACGTAACATGTATTTTCTTCTGTTGCGGAAGTATTCTGGGGAGCGATTGCCCATTCAATATCGCCTGCCTTCATCTTGACATCTCTGTCCTGATACTTTGCAACGATACCAAAGTCTGTTGTGACACCGGGGCCTACTGCCTGTTCTGTGTTTGCAACATGAAGTTCGTCGGGGATAACAATTTTGACTGTTGTTGTACCCTTGACTTCTTCACCGACCATATAATTGACAACAACGTCGCCTATGAAGTCAGCTGCTGCTGTGAATACACCTGTTGTGGGTTCAATTATACCTGCTGTTTCATCTGCAAGAGCAAAGAAGCCTTCTGCAGGAAGCTCTGCTGTTGCACCTGAACCGTCAACAGCTGTTGCTGAGAATTCTACAGTTGAACCGGGTGTGTAGAGCTTGTTTACGGGATCAAGATTAGCGTGATGGAATACACCGTCGGGTGTTGCGTTTGAATAAACGAGAAGTGATGTTGAAACAATTCTATCGATACCGTCTGAAGGACTGTTTCTTACTGAAAGAGATGTTTCGCCTTCACGCTGTGAAACAAGAGTTGCAGAACCGCCGCCGTCAACCTGCATAGCTGTCACACAACCGAGAGAAAGCATCTGCTGAGCATTTTCTTCCAATGTCTGACCGCATGATGAAGGAGCCTGACGTCCGTCAGCTGTTACAAGGATAACCTTGCCGTCAGCTGTGATACCGACTGATGATCTGGGGAATACGTCGGGATTATCCTTGATATTGGGGTCAATAATACCATCCTTGACAAGGATGTTGCTTCCGCCGATAACTTCCTTTGCATTTTCAGGAATTTCACCTGAACCGATAACGGGTGTACCGTCTTCAAGAATAGCAAAATATGAGTTGTTGTAGCCTGTTGTTGTTTCCTGATACTGAACACCGTTCATAACAAGCGAGCCGAGAGGTCTGCCTGTTGTCATATCGAAGAAGTCACTGTTGATACCGCCGACAACTTCAAAGTAGGGTTTGTTGAGTGTTGTTTTGTGATAGTCCTCTGCAGCTATTGCCTGATCACGTACGGTCTGCATACCCCATTCGGGAGTTGATGCAAGATCGTTCATGTAGTTTTTAAAGCCTGCGATAAGACCTACGTTAGGATTATTCAGATCAATTTCAAGAGCATAAGACTGAACCTGATTTGAACCATCCTTATTGTGTGTGATGATGTGAGATTCTGTGATGCCGGGAGCCACAGCATAATCAGTCTTTGATGTGAGCTTGGTGTTTGCACCGATATTCTCAACATCAACTTCAAGAGCTGTTGCCGTGAAAGACATCATAGGAGTCATTACAGAAAACAGCATTACTAATGTAAGAAGTAATGCAAGACCTGATTTAAGTCTCAATTTCGTTTTCATAATTGTAATTCCTTTCTTTTATTTTTTTATATCACTTCATGATATACATCGGTATTATAACTCAGAAACAGAAAAAAGTCAACAATGAAAGATTTTATGTCTATTGTAAATTAAGGTACTACAATATTTTTGTGCAGATAGAATAAAAAATGGGCCGGTTTTTGGCCCATTTCAATTCTTATTCGGAAATTTGCATTATTTCTTTAATAGAATCACGAACAGCATTGTCGAGAAGAATATTATCTTTGAATGAATTTTTCAGGCAGGCTGAATAAAGCACCATTTTAAGATTATTACTGCCTTGAACCTTGGAAAGAAGGTCTGTGAGCATCTCTTTTCTCGGAGGATTCTTCTTTGCTGTTATATTTTTGAGTATAACTCTGAACTTGCTGTCGAGAGCAACTGTTATATTGACATAAACAGTGCCGTCTGCAATATTCTTTTCAACGGAAACACGTTTTCCGTCAAGAGTTGCATAAATCTTTTCACAATCGGTGATATCTCTGAATGAAAGAGTGTAATTACGTTCTGCAGGAATAACACTCATATCACCCGAAGCAGGATTGATTGTAAAAACAACATCATTTCCGTCTTCTTCAACCTCAAAAAGTGTTTCGGCAAATGCACCGTTCTTATAGTTCATTGTTTCGCCATCATCTTCATAAAGAGTGAATTTGCCGTTGCCTCTGTAAATAAGGATTTCCATATCTTCGGGATTCTTCCAGTCGTTTGTTCTGTCATTGACCGAAAGAGGAATGATTGCACCTTCTTTTGCAAGAACGGGGATTGATGAAATATCACGGAACATTTTGATTTTTCTGCCGCCTTCATATATAAGACCTGTGAAAATATCTGTGTATCTTCCCTCGGGAATCCACGTTGAAGCAGCGGCTGTGAGAGTTTTTCTGTTTATTTTTTCAGTTATCGGTGAAACAATGAACTCTGTGCCGAACCAGTATTCATTGGGAACATTGTATGCCTCGTCATCTTCGGGATTTTCATAATACATCGGCTCCATAAGAGGTCTGCCGTCACGGTGAGTAAGCATATTCATAGTATAGATGTATGGAATGAGTCTGTGTCTGAATCTGAGCCATTTTGTTGCATTCAGCTCTGTATCTTTGCTGAATTTCCACGGCTCCTTACCGAGAAATTCGTTGCTTGTGGAGTGAAGTCTGTTTATTGGACTGAAAACGCCGAACTGAAGCCAACGGATATAAAGCTCATCATCACGTTTGCCCATCTGATGGCCGCCTATATCGTGACTCCACCACGAATACCCCGCATTGGAAGCTGTTGAAGTAAAATAAGGCTGAAAGTCAAGAGCGCTCCATACAACAAGAGTATCACCGGAGAAACCGAGAGGATAACGGTGAGAACCGGGTCCTGCATAACGTGAAAGAATGAGAGGTCTTTTACCGTCACGGGCAAGGTCGATACTGTGATAGTGATTGAGCCACCAGAGAGGGTCAAGACCTTTTATTGCAGAACCTGTTCCCTGCTGCCAGTCAATCCACCAGAAGTCAACGCCTTCATTTTCATATTTATTATGAAGGAATTTAAAATAACCTTCAGTAAACTTCTTATCCGAAATATCAAATTCAATTGTTTTTTTTGTTTTGGGGTCAATACCCATAAATTCTGCAAATTCTTCATACATATCTTCAAAGAAACGCACACCGTCACAGGGATGAAGATTGACCGTCACTTTGAAGTTGTTATCCTGAAGAGTTTTAAGGAAGCCTTTGTAATCAGGGAAAAGTTCTGTATTCCAACTGTATCCCGTCCAGCCTGATGACTGGAAGGCAGCCATAATATTGTTCTTTATACCGTCAATTTTACGGTTCTGCTTTATATAGTCGTTGACATCGGAGCCGAACTGCTTTTTAATGTCAACCCAATGCCAGTCCATATCGATTGTTGCGACAGTTACGGGGATTTCTGAGTCCGTAAAACGGTTCATAAGAGTGAGATACTCTTCCTGGGTGTAAGCTTTGTAACGGCTCCACCAGTTACCGAGCGTAAAACGGGGAATAAGAGGAGTTTTTCCTGTCAGACAATAGAAATCACGCAGGGCACCTTTGTAATCGTGACCGTATGCAAAAACATACTTGTCACTTCCGTTTTCTTTTCTGCGAAGAAACTCATCACGGGGACGAACACTTCCGTCCTCAAGCAGAACAAGTGTATCGGAATCATCCATTATTGCAACACCGTCACGGGAAAGAATACCGTCTTCGATTTTCACTTTGCCCTTTGTCATATCAAGAGTACGGCGGGTGCCTTTAAGATTTCCTTTTCTGAAATCATTGTCAGCCATATCCTTCATAACAGCCTGAATAAGCTCACCATCAGAAGAAAAAACAAATGAAACATCATCTGTCTTTACGGCAAAACTCGAACGGTTGTCAGTGATGACAAAAGAGGGCGTGTCAAAATTTCTGTTAAGTACAGTCTGTGTCGGCATATCACAGAATTTGCCGTCAGACTGCTTTTCTATTCTTATAAGTCTTGATGTAAGAACGCTGATTCTGACATCATTTTTTATAATAATGTTGCTGTCGTGTGTTTTTTCGCTTATTTCATCACGGAAAGCTTTTGCAAAATGTTCCATAAAAAGACACCTCACCATATATCTGATATACAATTGTATAGTATATTAATCAGAATATTTCATATTAACAAAAAAACCGATTTTCCGTTTGAAAGCTGTCAGACGGAAATTCGGCTCAAGACACCATTACCCGGCGGCAATGGTGTCAGGTTAATATGTATTTTCTGATTGTATTATTCGAAATCAATATCGCCGAGAAGCTCTTTGAGAGCTTTTGCATCAGCAGCAGTAAGTGTAACACCTTTACCCATCTTTTCGTGGTCAGGACCCCAGTCACGGATATCGTATTTGGGTTCTTTACCGTTCCAACTGATAAGGTTGAGTTCTTTTGCCCAGCCGCCTGCACCTTCTGAGATAACTCCGAATGTTTTTACGATTTCATAAGTAAATTCCGGCATGATAATTCCTCCAGAAAAATTTGTATATAATTATTATATTTATTTTTATAATAAAAATCAATAGTTTTTTTAGTTTTTCTTGAACAAATTTTATTATTTTCCTCAAAAAAGCAACTTAAAATATGAACTTTTTGTAAACATTTTCAAAAAAACCCAAAAAAAGAAACCAAAACGGTTTCTTTTTTTGCGAGTTAGGACCAAGGGTGGAGAGATAAATTCTCTCAGGAAGAGCAGACTGTAAAAAAAGAAAGGATGATGTGATGAAAAAACTCAGCGGCAGAGAAGAGCTTTTCTGCAGACTTTATGCTTCCTGCAGAAATTCAAGGGAAGCCGCTTTCAAAGCCGGCTACACATTCTGTCCCGAGATTGCATCGAAAAAACTGATGGCTAAAACAGACATCAGAAAAGCAATCGGGCAGTATGAAAAAGAAAACACGTTTTCCGATGAAGAAGTCCGTGCAGGCCTCAGACGCCTTGCCTTTGCATCGTCTGCAGATGCTGTCAGAGTGCTCCTTTCTGACAACTATGAAGACATTGACACAGAAGCGCTTGACTTTTTCAACATATCGGAAATAAAGAGAGTCAAAGGCGGAGGAATTGAAATAAAATTCTTTGACCGTATAAAAGCTCTTGAAAAACTCGGAGAATTCTCGGGAAACACTCAGCATAATAATTCACAACCGTTTTATACAGCCCTTGAAAACAGCGCAAAAGCATTAAACGGCGGTGGTGCAGGTTGAACTTCGTTACATTTTCACCCAAACAGCTGAAAGTGCTCACGTGGTGGTGCAGAAACAGCAGTTCAAGACATTATGATGCAATAATCTGCGACGGAGCCGTAAGAAGCGGAAAAACACTCTGTATGTCAGTTTCTTTTGTTGCGTGGGCAATGGGGAATTTCAATGACACCTCTTTTGCCTTATGCGGCAAAACGGTGACATCACTCAGGAGAAATGTAATAACACCGTTACTGCCCGTTCTTTCAGACCTCGGCTTTACCTGCCGTGAAAAAGTTTCAAGAGGTCTTGTTGAAATTGAATACGGCAATACGAAAAACAGGTTTTATTATTTCGGAGGAAGAGATGAATCCTCGGCATCGCTTATTCAGGGGCTGACTCTCGGAGGTGTTCTTCTTGATGAAGTTGCTCTTATGCCCCGTTCTTTTGTTGAACAGGCTGTTGCAAGATGCTCTGTTGCAGATTCAAAGCTGTGGTTCAACTGCAACCCCGAAAATCCTCACCATTGGTTTCATAACGAATGGATACTTAAAGCAAAAGAAAAAAACTGTCTTTATCTTCATTTCGTTATGGAAGACAATCCGTCTTTATCTCAGGCAATCATTGAAAGATATCATTCGCTTTATTCGGGTGCTTTCTATGAACGGTTTGTTGAGGGAAAATGGGTTGCCGCAGAAGGACTTGTATATCAGTTTTTTGATAACGGAAAAAATATAACGGATGACATTCCTCTATGCAGCAGATATTTCATTTCGTGCGATTACGGAACGGTGAATCCCTGCTCCATGGGATTATGGGGACAGAGCAACGGAGTATGGTACAGAATTGACGAATGTTACTGGTCATCAAAACGTGAAGGCAGTATGAAAACAGATGAAGAATACTATGAGATGCTCTGTGACCTTGCAGGAAACAGAACAATTGAAAAGGTGATAGTTGATCCTTCTGCCGTAAGTTTTATTGAATGCATACGGCGTCACGGAAAATTTTCCGTAATACCTGCAAAGAATGATGTAAATGACGGCATAAGACGTGTTTCCGAAGCACTCAGAAGTGAAAAAATAAAAATCTGTTCCGTATGTAAAGACATTACCCGTGAATTCACGCTTTACCGTTGGGACAACACATCATCAAAAGATTCTCCTAAAAAAGAACACGATCACGCTATGGATGATATGCGTTATTTTGTTTCAACCGTACTTTACGGTGCAGACAATGACGGATTTGCTGTCCTGGCGGCAGAAAGGAATTAAAAAATGAAACTTTTTCCACAGAAAAACAAACTTCATTCAGAGGTTGCGGTCACAGGTGTACCAAGACTTTACAGCAACGGTTTTTCTTATGAAGGAACCGTATCCGAAAGTTTCATCGCACAGAAACAGCTTTATGACAGCTTGAGAAAAAGTGTTCCCGTAATTGACGGAGCAATTTCAAAAATAGTAAGACTTACAGGCGGATTTTCCGTTGAATGTCCCGATAAAAAAACAGAAAAAACACTTGAAAGCTTTCTTGAAAATGTTTCCGTAGGAGGAAATATGACAGGAATCGAATCATTCATAATGATGTTTCTTGATCAACTCCTCACTTACGGCACAGCCGTAGGTGAAATGGTTATGAACCGTGACAGACAGTCTTTTTCTCTTTTCAACGGAGAACTGAACAATATTATTCTCAGCCGTAACAAAGAAAACCCGATGCAGATAAATATAAGCACCGTTTCTGATAACAGATGCATCCCCGTTAAAAATGACGGAAGAATACTTCTCGGTGTTCTTGACCCCGATGCGGGAGCACTTCACGGCAACTCTCTGCTCAGGGGACTCCCCTTCGTAAGCAGTATTCTGCTTCAGATTTTTGAATCAACGGGAAACAACTGGGAACGTATGGGCAATCTGAGATATGCCGTTACATACAAGCCTCAGAATGATGCTATTGACAAGGCATATGCGGCTGAAAGGGCAAAGCAGATCGCCGCAGGCTGGAGTGAAGCGATGAAATCCGATGAAGTGAAGGACTTTATCGCAGTAGGTGATGTTGACATAAAGGTAATAGGTGCCGACAATCAGATTCTTGACTCTGAAATCCCCGTAAGACAGCTTATGGAACAGATTGTTGCAAAAACGGGTCTGCCTCCGTTTCTGCTCGGGCTCAACTGGTCAACATCCGAAAGAATGGCAAACAGGCAGACAGACCTTCTTACAAGCGAACTCTGGCATTACCGACGCATTCTGACTCCCGTTATTCTGAGAATATGCAGAATGTATCTGAGAATGAACGGGCTTAATGACAACTGTTCCGTTGTGTGGGATGAAATCTCCCTTCTTGACGAAACAGAACAGTCAAAGGCTGTGCTTTACAAAGCACAGGCTGAAAAGCACAATGCCGAAACAGAAATTCTGAGAAAGGAAAACTGAATGAAGACAGAAATAATTACAAAAAATGCAGTTACGGGCAATATTCAGGCAGGAGTACCCGATGAAAATGATCTCAGCCTTATTGCCCGTTTCACAAGAACTCCTCCTGAAAAAGACAACATATACACTTTTTCCGTCACACTCTGTGATAACGACATAGACCGTGACAATGAGAGATTCTCGGTAAATACACTCAACGTACTCTGTGATATGTTCACAGGTGTAACGGGCATATTTGATCACAGTATGAAAAGTACAGATCAGACTGCAAGAATTTACAGAACAGAAGTGTGTACCGATGACACAAGAACAACCCTCACGGGTGAGAGTTATGTTTTTCTTAAAGCGTGGTGCTATATGCTCAGAACGGAGAAAAACAGAACTCTTATCGATGAAATTGACGCAGGCATAAAAAAGGAAGTGAGCATCAGTTGCAGCTGCAGAACAAGAATCTGTTCCGTATGCGGAACAGATATGCGCAGAAGCGACTGTCACCACATTCAGGGTGAAGTCTATGACGGAAAAATATGCCACGCCGTCCTCGAAGACCCGACCGATGCTTATGAATGGTCTTTTGTGGCTGTTCCCGCACAGAGAAATGCAGGTGTTTCAAAGTCAATGAAAAAGAAAAGTGCAAAAGTTTTTAACTGCACATCGGCAAACCCCGACGAGGTCATCAAATCGGCTTATGAAACAGGCGGTAACGTTACTCTCACACACGACCAGATAAAGGCATTCGGCAATTATCTCAACTCTCTGAAGTCAGATGCCGATACGGGCAGAAGCACAAGAGAAACAGCAGAAAAGGATATTATTTCACTTTCTGCATTCACACTTCCCGAAGCAGACACCGTAATACTCAAAGACATTCTCGGAAAACTGACATGTGATGAAGTGCTGATGCTCCGCAAGGCACTCGGTGACAGAGCAGACAAGCTTGCTGTGTACACCGTGGCACTCTCTTCAGAAAAACAGAAAAGCTTTTATGATAACTCACAATTCAGAATCTGAAAAAAGAAAGGAAATCAACAATGAATTTTTCAATCAACGGTTATGGCGAAAACACAGCCACATTCAGAACAACAGGACTTGTCTGCACAGGTCACACAGTAAAAATGGCAGATAATCTCATCGTTTCTCCCTGTGAAGCAGGTGATGAATTTATCGGTATTGCAGTAAACACAAAAGACGGTTATGCAGGTATTCAGCTTGAAGGCTATGTAAAAACAGACTTCTCAGGCACAGCTCCCTCAGTCGGTTTCTGCGGTCTTGCCGCAGACGGCAAAGGCGGTGTTACTGTTGATTCAGACGGCAGAAAATATCTTGTTGTCGAAGTTGATACAGTCAATAACAAAGCAGGATTTATCCTCTGATAAAAAGAAAGGATGATAACAATGTCAGATTTTAACAACATCAAACTTGAAAAAGGTATGTATGCATCATCAAAGGGTTTTTCAAATTGTCTTGAAGAACTTGACCCCAGCGAAAATTATAAGGGTACTCCCCTTGAAAATCTTGATGCTTTCCAGCGTCAGCTCAAGAGATTTGATATCAGGGTAAGCGGTAAGGGTTCTGATTTCGTTGATAAATTCTTCCAGACAAGTGACTCTGCAGCTCTTTTTCCCGAATACATTTCAAGAGCAGTAAGACAGGGTATGGAAGAAGCAGATGTGCTTTCAGAAATCGTTGCATCAAAGACACGCATCAACGGTCTTGACTACCGTTCAATCACATCAGTACCTTCAGAAGACGATAAGGAACTCAAAACTGTTGCCGAAGGTGCAGTAATTCCTCAGACAACAATCAGAACTCAGGAAAACCTTGTCACACTTCACAAGAGAGGCAGAATGCTTGTTTCTTCATATGAAGCAATCAGATTCCAGCGTCTTGACCTTTTCACCGTCACACTCCGCCAGATCGGTCTTTATATCGCAAGAAGTCAGCTTAAAGATGCCGTGAATGTTCTCATAGGCGGTGACGGCAACAACAATGCTGCTGAAATCATCAATGCTGCAGATGCAGGTACTCTTACATATTCAGACCTCATTAAATTCTGGAACTCTTTCTCACCCTATGAACTTTCATCAATGATTGTTTCAAAGGATATGACAGAAAAGCTTCTCGGCCTTTCTGAATTCAGAGATGCCGCTGCAGGACTCAATTTCCACGGCTCAGGTAATATGATCACACCTCTCGGTGCATCACTCATCAAATCAGCAGATGTTCCTTCAGATATGATCATCGGTCTTGACAAATCCTGTGCACTTGAACTCGTTGAAGCAGGTGGTATTGTAACAGAATATGACAAGCTTATTGACAGACAGCTTGAACGTGCCGCAATCACCTGCACAGCCGGTTTTTCAAAAATCTTCCCCGATGCAGCAAAGGTGCTCTCTGTCTGATGCTTGACTCTCAGGCTGTTTTTGTAAGACTCAGTCAGCTCATTGAATGCTTTGAAGATGAGCAGACTCTTTATATGCCCTACTGCGAAACAGCCGCAGCCGTTATTTCGGAAAATATCAGGACGGATGCTGATGCATCGGACATCCGTCTTGTTACGGTTGCCGCAACTATGGCATATAACCGATACCTTGTTGCAAAGAATGCATACGACTGCGACTGCGGCTCTGTACGTGCCGGAGACATAACAATAACCTCCGACGGAGAAAAAACGGCAAAAGCCGCACAGCAGATGATGGAAACAGCCCTTGTTGATGCCGCACCTCTGCTTAAGGACAACTCATTTCTTTTCAGGACGGTGTGACAGATGAAAGCCGCAAAAACACTTCATAAATACGGAAGAAAGGCATTTCTTTTCGACAACAAGGGAAATCTTATCTGCGAAAGCAGATGCCTGATTCAGCCGTTGAGATACAAAAACAAGTTGTATCTCGAAGGTATTCCGACAGATATCGGAACAAATGAAGCAGGCTGTTATCTTTTTCTTGCACCGCCCGAATTCGACCTCGGGTCGGCAGGCAGAAACGGATATGTATCAGACGGCGAAAATGATTATCACATTGACCGTTATGAAAAAATCTACCTGAAAAATAAGGTGTATTTTATATGGGCAATCATACGCGCACGTATTCCCGATACATATCCGGCTTATAATCATTTTATATAGGAGTGAAAATATGTCTTTAATCACAACATTACCCGACAGACTATGTGAATGGTTTTCCGATATGAATGAATTTGAAAGTTATTCATTCTGCACACAGTACCCTTCAAATCTGAAAGTAACGCCTCTTGAAAAGCCCGTAATTGTTTTCGGAACGGATAAATTCACCGTACTCAACAACACGGTTGATGAAGGCAGCACAATTGCAACAAACAACAGACTTGTTGAGCTTGAATTCACCGTCGGCATCCACGTTCCCAGAACAATGGGAGGTATGGGCTGCAACGCAATACTTGACAGAATTGCAGACCTTCTTCTTTTCAACACATCTCTTAAAATCTCAGGCGTTACAACAGACAAAACCGTTTATATCAGAAACACCGATTCGCTTTTTCTCAAAGCAAAATTCACAACAAGCGATATTCTTATAAAGGGTTCAAATTACCCCGCAGCATTACCTGCAAACTGATAGTTTTTGTGTCACTGTATCCCCCTATGCATAGTATGTAATGAGGTATGTCCTCAAATACATAAAAGGAGCTACTGAAAATGGATAACAGCAACACAAACAAACCCTGCCCTTGTACAAAAGAAACTTCAGACTGCAATAAAACGGCATTTCCCGAATGTACAACCACAACAATGGCTTATGTCCCCTTTCAGCTTGACCTGTCATATTACAGCGCTGAAACGGCTCTTTGCAGAGGAACTCTTTTCTGCGATCTTGACAAGCCTTTCAAAGGAAGATGCGTATGCTGAATGAAAAAACAAAGCTTATGCATGCCCTGAGTGCCGAACAGTTTGCCGCATGGGAGCTTCATCTCTATCTTGATACCCACCCGTGCGACAAAACGGCTCAGAGAATGCACGAGAAGCATACTGCAAGAGCAAAAGAGCTCAGAGAAGAGCTCGAAAAGAAATACGGTCCCCTTTCAACAAAAACAGGCGAAGGCTGTGATTGGGTTAAGGGACCCTGGCCCTGGGAGAAAGGTGAATAACGATGTGGACTTATGAGAAGAAATTACAATACCCCGTAAAAATCAAAAATCCGAACCCCGCTTATGCAAAAATCATTATGGATCAGTACGGCGGACCTGACGGAGAACTCGGTGCAGCGCTCAGATATCTTTCACAGCGTTATTCAATGCCTTCCGACGAGCTCAAAGGACTTCTGACCGACATCGGAACGGAAGAACTTGCACATTTCGAAATGATTGGTGCTATGATTTATCAGCTCACAAGAAATCTCTCTTGCGAAGAAATCAAAAAACAGGGCTTTGATGCATATTTTGTAACACATACAAACGGCGTCTATGCCGCCGCTGCTTCGGGTATGCCGTGGACAGCATCATATATCCAGACGAAGGGCGACGCACTCGCTGACCTTCACGAAGACCTTGCTGCAGAACAGAAAGCAAGAGTGACTTATGACAATATTCTCCGTCTGATTGATGACCCGGATATTATCGATCCCATAAAATTCTTACGTGAAAGAGAAATTGTTCATTATCAGCGTTTCGGTGAAGGACTCAGACTCGCAACCGATGCCCTCGACTGCAAGAACTATTATATGTATAATCCTTCATTTGATATAATGAAAAAGAATCACTGAAAAAAGGGAGCCGTTCAATGAACGGCTCCTGATTTTATTTTTCGTAACAATATGTCTTTATGAATTCAGCTCTGTCCTGTCTTGTGAGAATTGTGTCTGTTTCGCTGTCGTAAACAACAATTCCGTAAGCAGTACCGGGCTTTTTGCCTTTTTTGAACCACTCAACATATGCTCTCTGCATACTAGTGTTCTGAGGAAGCTCCTCAACGGGCTTTCTGTCATTCTTCACACCGAAAACTCTCCACTGGTCACCGAAATCATATGTCCATTTGATTTCAAGGGGTTCAAAATCAAGAAGGAAGTCTGCGATATTTGACTTTTCGGGAAGAATATTGACATTATCGGGATAAAGAAGCCATGAATGACAGCAGAATACTCCGTATCTGGGGTCTTTGAACTTATCTTTGAAGAATGCGTGTGCCCTTCTGTAAGCATCAAGTCTTGCTTCATATGTAAGAGGACCCTGATTTGAAGGAATGTGCATACCTACAACATACTCACTGTCATAAAGCTCTACACCGTTCTTTATATACATATCGCATCCGAAATCTGAGTTTTCAAACTGAAGTCTGCCCAGAGCAAAACGGTTCATTTCATAAAAGCCCTTGAACCAACCTTCAACGAATGTGCCCCAGATATCATAATTTTCTTTACACTCAATCAGTTTAGACTTAAGATCAAGAATACTTCTCCAGTAAATTTCTTCGTCAACTTTTTCTTTTCTGTACTTTGCAAGAAGGGGCTTTGTGCAGTTGATAAGAAGAACAAAGTTAACTGTATACTTATGTTCACCTATAAGCTCTGCAAGAGCTTCAACCTTATCACCGAAAGCACCGAAATTACGGTTTTTCAACCAGTAAGCTCGGTACATTGATTCATATATTTTGTTTGCCTTTTCATCGGCAAGAATTTTTTCTTCTGCACGGATAATGACTTCCTTTGCCTCAGCAGGATAGTCGTGTTTCTCCATAACAAGTAATGCGTGATTGTAATTTTTCATAACAACACCTCTGCCAAAAAATAGTGATAAATTATTTTAACACGGATAACCGAATATTACAAGATGAAATTAATTTTCAATTAATCTTCGACCATATTTCTGATTTTTGTAAGCGTGGGAAGATTATTGAAGCCATAAAACTTCTCTGCATTTTCAAAGAGGAATTTTTTCTTGTCCGCTTCGCTGATTTTATCGGTTTTCTCAATAAAATCATAACTCATCTTATAAGTGATTGCCGTCATTGTACGGGGGTAGTCACTACCCCACATAAGCTTATCAAAACCTACATAAGAAGCTGCTTCATTGATTGCGTCAACAGCCGACGGATACGGATAAAATTCAGAATTGAAAAGCCACGTAATGCCGCCGCTTTCAATAAACACATTTTTATACTCGGCAAGTCTGATCTGACTGAGCCAACCCTCTCTTGTGACCATTCCGAAATGACCGACTGCAATTCTCAGTTCGGGAAACATTTCTGCGATTTTCCTCATCATTTCTGTCTGCTCATCACCGTCTGCAAGGTCAATTGAAATAAATTTCCCGTTTTCTGCGGCAACTTCAAAGGGATGCAGATGATTAAGAAGATTTATATCCTGAAGTCTTCCTGCACAAAGTTTAATGCCGTCAAAAGAAGACATATCACCGAGAGGCTTTTCTTCATACAAAGCACAGATTCTGAGTCTGTCGGCATATTTCTCTTTACATTCGAGAAGATATTTATCCTGATTACCGTCTATATACTCCTGAGTGATAACAGCACCGTTTACAAGGGCGTAGTCCATATTTGCAATAAATCTTTCAGCGCTGTTTTCACCGTCTGTCATATAAGCGGGCATCATCTGACGGATTTCACCGCCGAAATCACTTTTACCGCCACCGACGTTATAAACGGGTTTACCACCTACAATGCCGTTCTGTTTTTTCCACAAATGTGCGTGCGCATCAATTATCATAATGTCACCCCGTCCTTGAAAATTGCAATTTCACGGTTGCCGTGAATCTCATTTTTAGTCTGTTCACCGTCTGCAACACGGCACACAAGGTCAAAAAGCTCCTGAGCCTTTTCATCCGTGCCTCCAAAAGCAGAAAAATCAATCCAATGCTTTTTCTTTTCTGCAATCACATCATTTGATGCAATTTTGACGGTGGGAACCATTCCCCCGAGGGGTGTTCCTCTGCCGGTTGTAAAAAGCACAATATGACACCCTGCCGCTGTGAGATTTGTGACGGAAACAATGTCATTACCCGGTCCGTTGAGCAAGGAAAGACCTTTCGTTTTCACGGTTTCACCGTAATCAAGCACATCTGTAACGGGTGCTGTTCCGCCTTTCTGCACACAGCCGAGAGATTTCTCTTCAAGAGTGGTTATGCCGCCTTCTTTATTACCCGGTGACGGATTTTCAGAAACGGGCTGACCGTGATTCTTAAAATACTGCTTGAAATCATTTATAATCTTTACGCTCTTATTGAAAACATCTTTATTTATGCATCTTTCAAAAAGAACCTGCTCGGCACCGAACATTTCGGGTACTTCCGTAAGCACGGCAGAAGCGCCCATAGAGCAGAATTTATTTGTCACTCTGCCGACAACGGCATTTGCCGTAATACCCGAAAATCCGTCCGAGCCGCCGCATTTAAGCCCGACTTTCAGAGCAGAAACGGACACTTTTTCACGCTTGTCATGTGATGCTGTTTCTTTAAGCTCATTTATTATTTTAATACCCTCTGCAATTTCATCTTCGCAGTCCTGAATATTGAGAAAACGGATTCTCTCTTCATCAACGTTACCGAGAACTTTTTTCATTTCGGCTATATTGTTATTTTCACAGCCGAGTCCGAGAACAAGCACACCGCCTGCATTTGGATGAAGAATAAGCCCTTTGAGAACAAGCTGAGTGATTTTATTATCATCACCAAGCTGACTGCAACCGTAAGGATGTGAACAGAAAATTGCCCCCGTTTTTTCAGAGAGCTGTTTTGCTATGGGATTGACACATCCGACAGTCGGCACAATCCATATATCATTTCTGACACCTATATCACCGTTTTTTCTGATATAAGCATTGATTTTACGCGGTTCGGTTTCGGGAAGAAATTCAAATTGCGGTGTATATTCATAACTGAGAATATCACCAAGCTTTGTTTTCATATTGTGGGAATGAACACTATCCCCTTTTTTTATATCTTCGGTTGCAAAGCCTATGGGATAACCGTATTTTATGATGTCTGCACCTTTTTCAATATCAGTAAGAGCAATTTTATGCCCCGTTTCAAGGTTTACGCAGACATTGTCCTTTTCATTTATTATGAAAGTATCCATTTCATTGTTTCCTTTGCACCAAGCTGAGAAATTTTTTCATAGTATGCTGTAACAATATCTGTCATATCCGATAAATCAGCCTGCCATAATGATACATTTGCGAGAATGTCGACAATTGAACCGTTTTTCATAAGAGCAACTGCATCTGCATTATCATCAGGTGTATCATTTTTATAAAAATAAATAAGGTATGCAAGAGACAGAGAAAGATACTTCGGATATTTACCGTATTTCTCTTTATATTCAAGAATTGTCGGAAGAACACGCACTGAAAACTTACTGACAGAATTCAGAGAAATAGCACGCCATTTATGTCTTATAAAGGGATTTCTGAATCTGTCAAAAACGCTTTCTGCAAACGAAAGGCTGTCTTCATTCTTACCCACAACGGGAAGTATTTCTTCATTCATAGCTTTACTGAGGAATGCTGACGTTGTTTCGTCTGCCATAGCCTCACCTACTGTTTCAATGCCGGAAAGAAGTGCTGCTGCAACAAGTGAAGTATGTGCACCGTTGAGAATTCTCACTTTTATCTTTTTGTAAGGCTTTGCATCTTCTGTCCATATAACATTGAAACCTGCCTTTTTAAGAGGAAGTTCATTTTCGAAGTCACCCTCGATAACCCACAGATGAAAAATCTCTGCCGTATCAAGGAATTTATCATCGGGGTGTTTCTCCTGTGTTCCGTCATCAGGATAACCCGTTACGATACGGTCAACAAGAGTGTTTGTGAATGTATTTTTTTCATTTATCCAATCAACAAATCCGTCTGAAAGTCCCCAGAATTCAGCATATTTCAGGACGCACTTTTTCAGCTCATCACCGTTGTTGTCAATGAGTTCACAAGGCAGAAAAACAAAGCCGTCGAGACCATTTTCATATCTTCGGTAAAGAAGCTGAGTAAGCTTTGCAGGAAAACCTTTACAGGGTTTATCATCGAATAAACAGCTTTCATCAAAAGCAATACCTGCTTCAGTTGTGTTTGAAACAACAAACTTAAAATCGGGGTTATATGCCAACGCTATGTATTCATCATAATTTTTATAAGGGTCAATTCCTCTTGAAACGGATTCGATATAATGATGCTCCTGTTTTATTTCACCTGCGACCATACCTCTTAAATAAAGATTGTATTTACAGTCCTGTTCATTCAGAAGTGCACACTTTCCGCCCTCTCTGGGCTGAATTACAACAGCTTTTCCGTCGTAAAGTCCGTTTTTATTCATCACGTCAAGGAAATAATCAAAAAATCCCCTGAGGAAATTACCCTCACCAAACTGAATAATTGTCTCTTTCATTTCAGTCACCTATTTTAATAAGAAGTTTTGCAAGTGTGCCGTCGTTGTTTGCAAGTGCCCTGAAAGCATCAAGAGCGTTTTCCATATCATAGACACCGCTGACCATTTTCATCACGTCAGCCTTTTTCTCTGCAACAAGGTCAATGTTATTGATAAAATCATCCTTAAGAGCATTTCTGCTGCCGTGGATGTTGAGTTCTTTTTTGAGAATGATTGAATGAACAAAGTTTGTTTCTCTTTTGCCGTTGCCGATAAGAATAATGTTTGCGGCAAAAGCAGCGTTTTCGATACAGCCTAAGAAGGTTTCGGGAGCACCGCAAGCCTCAATACATACATCAAAACCGTTACCGTCTGTGAATTCCTTTGTAAATTCCTCAAGTGACTGTGTCTTTGTGTTTACAACTGCATCTGCACCGTATTCTGTTGCAAGAGCAAGACGATTGTCAAGAATATCTGCAACCACAATTTTATTACACTTCTGTTTTGCCGCAAGAAGAGCAAAAAGACCGATAGGACCTGCACCGATAACAAGCACGTTGTCGGTTTCTTTTATTGTTGCGCGTGAAACAGCGTGCTGTGAAATTGAGAAAGGCTCAATAAGTGCAAGTTCTTCTGCTGAAAGCCCCCTGCCGTCATAAATTCTCTCAACGGGCATTGAAATATATTCACAGAATGCGCCGTCACGCTGAACACCCATAGTCTGATTATCAGTACAGCAGTTGACATATCCTCTTTTGCATGAATAACATTCACCGCAGTTGAAGTAAGGATTGCAGGTAACGATATCACCGACTTTGAGTCCCTTGTCATTTTCGGGGATTGTCACGATTTCAGCTGAGAATTCGTGGCCTGGGATACGGGGATAAGTTGTGAAAGGCTGATTGCCCGTGAATGATGCAACGTCAGCTCCGCAGATGCCTACATGTCTTACTTTAAGGAGTGCTTCACCCTCTCTGACTTCGGGCATAGGAATTTCTCTTATTTCAATTTCATTGGGATTGGGTATAACAATAGCTTTCATATCATTCGTCTTCCTTTATGTAATCTTTGTTCCATATAACTGCTGTTTTAAGGGGTGCACCCTTGCAAAAAATCTTATTTTCATAAGCATCAAGGGGGTCTTTAATAAATTCTTCTTTTTCAATAAGCTCAACAACTTCGTCATAACAGCTGTCAACAAGAATTTCTATTGCCTTTTCCATATGAGCCTGACGGAAATTGATTGATGCAAAAATCAGATGATTTTCAAAGCCGAAAGGCATTGTATCATACTGTACAACGGGACCCAGAGAAAAACTGTTGTAAATTCCGTTACAGCCGAGGACTTTATGCTCGAACGCAACACGGTGTTCAACATTACTTCCGCTGGTACCCACAAACATTGTGGCTCTGCCACCGAGCTTTTCAATAATTGCTTTTGCTGTTTCTTCTTCGGTAAGATTTGCAGTTGAAAGATAATCAGCAGATGCAATTTCTTTTGAAAACTGAACTTTTTTGCAGTTTTCGTCACTTCTGCCGACAAAAAGAATCTCAGCATCGGGATAATTTCTTCTTATCTGGTCTGCAATAAAAAGTCCTGTCATACCAAGACCGAAAACAACCGTTTTCTTGAATATATTTTCCCTTGCAAGCTTTCTTGCAGTTTCCTCATCGCATTTGTGCTTTGCCATTTCAACACGGAAATTCTGAGCAGAACCCAGGTCTTCCATTCTTTCAAGCTGAAAAACTGCACAGGCATAAGGGTCTGCGAAAGAGAGTCTTTTTGCAACGGAAAGAGGTAATTTTGTAAGCCCATTATATTTTTCGGGCAGATGAAGGAGCATATCGGGATTGAAATAATTCTTATCACAGAAAAGCCCGTCAGCACCGTCACAGCCGTATTCAAAATATGTTTCGTCTTCGGTGTATCTTGTGGGGTCCCAGCTGTCACCGCCACGGATAAGAACAATTGCAAATCTGTTCTCAGACGGCACCCACACAACACCCTCGTGACCGTTTATAAGTCTTGACTCACCCTCGGGGAATTTAGCAGAGAGTTTATTTTCTCTGCCCATTTTCATAAGCTCGTTGTCTGTTCCGCAGAAGCCCTGAAAAACGGGATAAGCTTCAATTCCGGGGAGTACAGGCTCCCCTCTGAGCCTTTGTCTTAAAGGATTTATAAGATTGATTTCACCGTATTTTATCGGCAAATCTTTATCATTTTGAAAATACGTACCGAATGTTTTCATATTATCACCCTTTTGTTTCATTATCTTTTATTCTAAAGTTTTTTTAAACTTTTGTAAAGTGTGTTTTTATATTTTTATGACAAAAAAATAACCACGGAAAACCGTGGTTAAAATTTTAATTAAACATACGGACATTTACACTGTCTGCAGAAATTCAGACCGAAAAGTGTTCTGAGAAATTTTACAATTTTCTGGAAGAAGGCTATCAATGAATTTTCGCTGTGACAGTTGCACAAACATACTCCGGGCTCATCACACAAATCACACTTATTATCATTGGTAAAGTCAAAATGACCTGTTGCATCAACATAATCTTCAACATAACTGTCACCGCATTCACATTTATAAGTTGTGAAGCCTTGTTCTGTACATGTGGGAAGTGTTATGACTGCGTTATATGCATGTTTACCGGTAGCATCAACATAATCCGCAACATAGCTGTCACCGCAAGCACATGTATATGTTGTGTAGCCATCTTCGGTACATGTGGGGGCGGTTACGACAGTTTTATATGTATGTTCTGCAGTCTTTTCGATTATTTCTGTGTATGTATCACCACACTCACAAGTAAATGTCATAACACCTTCTGAAATATGTGTTGCGGGTGTTGTGATTTCTGATGTATGTTTGTGACCTGTTGCATCAACATAATCTGCAACATAACTGTCACCACATTCGCATGTGTAGGTTGTATAACCGTCTTCTGTGCAAGTAGGGTCGGTTACTACTGATTCATGTGAATGCTCTGCAATCTTTTCGATTACTTCTGTGTATTCATCACCGCATCCGCAAGTGAATGTCTTCACACCCTCAGCAAGATGTGTTGCGGGTGTTGTGATTTCTGATGTATGATTGTGACCTGTTGCATCAACATAATCTGCAACATAACTGTCACCGCATTCGCATGTGTAGGTTGTATAACCGTCTTCCGTGCAAGTAGGGTCGGTTACTACTGATTCATGTGAATGCTCTGCAATCTTTTCAATTGATTCTGTGTATTTATCACCACATTCACATGTAAATGTCATAACACCTTCTGAAGTATGTGTTGCGGGTGATGTGACTACTGATGTATATTTGTGACTGAGTGAATCAACATAATCTGCAACATAGCTGTCACCACATTCACATGTGTAGGTTGTGTAACCGTCTTCTGTGCATGTGGGGGCGGTTATAACGGCTTCATATTCATGAACATGATAATTGTAATGAATTTTAGCATTATTTAATGATCTATTTCCTGAATAAATAGCAATCTCATTCCATTGTTCTTCTATACCCATATAGTAAACATTTTCAAGTGAAGAACAATAAAGAAATGTATCTGTATTAATTACTTTAATAGTATCAGGAATTACAATATTTTTAAGACTAGAACATCGTGAAAAAGCTCCGCTATCTATATTCTCCACACTTTTTGGGATATTTATATCTGTAAGCTTCTCACAACTAAGGAAAGCCTGTTCTCCGATTCTTGTAATACTGTTTGGAATCGTAATATTTTTAAGAGCAGAACACCCCATAAATGCCTTAGCTCCGATACTTGTGACACTATCAGGTATAACTATATTTGTTAAATTTGTACATCCATTAAAAGTAAGCTCACTTATACTTGAAATACTATTAGGAATTGATATAGATATAAGATTTTCACAACCTGAAAAAGCTGATGCTCCTATACTAATAACACTATCTGGAATCGATATACTTGTTAAACCTGAATGATAAAATGCTTGTTTCCCAATACTTGTAACACTATCAGAAATGGCAATATATTCAAGGTTAAGACATAATTTAAAAGCGTTATCGCAAATATTTGTAACACCATTTTCTATAATTACACTTTTTATATCGCTACTATAAAAGGGGGAATCATCACTATATTTATATTCATTCATAGATCCTTCACCAAAGATAATAACTTCACCTGTTGTTTTGTTATATGTGTAGAAAACATTGTCGCCTAAAGTTCCACTTGTTGAAACCTCTTTTGCATTTACCGTCAATGGCACGAAAGAAACAATCATAACAACAGACATGAATAACGCTAAAAGCTTTATTTTCATAAAATTACCTCTATTCTCACAATTATCACAACACCATTCAGTGTTGTAATAATTAAATAATAACACCATACATTAACTTTGTCAACACCATACGGTGTTTTTCTGCTACATTATAATCAGAGGTGATAATGATGGGAAAATATGAAAGAATAAGAAATCTGCGTGAAGACAGAGATATGACACAAAAACAAATTGCTGACATTCTTTTTATGCAGTTGACTCAATACCGCAGATATGAATCGGGCGAAAGAGAGTTACCGCTTGACCTCGCTATATCTCTTTCCCGTTTTTATAATGTTCCCGTTGATTACATTGCCGGAGTTTCAGACAAGATAACAATTTCCGAAGAAACATTAACAGCAGACGAAAAACATCTCATCGAAAGTTACAGAAACCTCCCCGAAAAAGAAAAAACAAAACTTATTAAAATATCCGATATATTGAAATAAAAAAACACCGCCTCAGCTGAGACGGTGTTGATTTTTGTGTTCAATTATTCTTCTGCGCCGCTTGTTGCTTTTTCGAAAATAGCTGTAACCTCTGCTGAGGGAGCTTTGTCGATAAGTGAAACAACAACTGCAAGAACAAGACAAACGATAAAGCCGGGAAGAAGTTCATAAATACCTGTCTTGTCTGCGGCTGAAAGACCGAGAGCAATCCATACGATTACTGTTGCGCCACCGCCGATGATACCTGCGATAGCACCCTTATATGTAAAGCGCTTCCAGAAGAGTGAAAGGATGATTACGGGACCGAATGCAGCACCGAAGCCTGCCCATGCGTTTTCAACAAGCCCCATAATGCTACCTGCGTTGGGATTGATTGCGATAAAGTATGCGATAACAGCAAGAACGATAACAACAACTCTTCCTACCCAGAGAATTTCTTTATCTGAAGCATTCTTTCTTACAACGGGCTTATAAATGTCACTTGTGAATGATGATGAAGCAACAAGAAGCTGTGAGTCAGCTGTACTCATAGCAGCTGCAAGAATTGCTGAAAGAAGAATACCTGCAACAAATGCGGGGAAGAGTTCACGTACAAGAACAATAAAGATTGTTTCCTGTGTGCCTGCTGCGATAAGTTCGGGATGAAGTGCTCTGCCGAGATATGCAATAACGATAGCTGCACCAAGTGAAAGAATAACCCAGATGATAGCAACTGTTGCTGATTTTTTCATAAGACTTGCCTTTTTGATTGACATGAATCTTACAAGGATGTGAGGCATACCGAAGTAACCGAGACCCCATGCAAGACCTGAAACGATATCCTGCCAGCCTGCTTCAAAGGGATTTGTGACAAATTCATTTGCTGTGCCGATGAAACCTTCATTGATAACTGCAAAGTTTACATCTTTTGTCATAAGAATAACAACAGGTACTGTCATAATTGCAACGAGCATCATAAGACCCTGGAAGAAGTCTGTCCAGCAAACAGCCTTGAAACCGCCTGTGAATGTGTAAGCAATGATGATTGCGCCAAAGATAAGTGTTGCTGTTTCCTGTGTAAGTGAAGGAATAACAGATGCGAAAAGTGTGCCGCCTGCTTTGAAGCTTGATGCAACATAAACTGTGAAGAATACTGCAAAAACAACAGCACAGATGATTCTCAATGCGGGGCTTTTGCTTGCAAATCTGTTTGAAAGATATTCGGGAATAGTAATTGAGTCGCCTGCTGCTGCAGAAAAACTTCTGAGTCTTTTTGCAACAAGTATCCAGTTAAGGATTGTGCCGAGCGCAAGACCGATACCAATCCACATTTTGCCGAAACCGAAAGCGAGAATACTGCCGGGGAAGCCCATAAGGAGCCAGCCTGACATATCAGATGCCTGAGCGCTCATTGCCGTAACATAGGGACCCATACTTCTGCCGCCGAGGAAGTAATCCTTTGCGCCGCCGTTACTTTTTTTGTCTTTGAAAAAGAAAATAAATCCGATACCGAGCATAAGTAAAAGATAAAGTACGAATGCAAGAACTTCAAAATTCATTTTTTTCATTCCTTTCTGAAAATATGTTTTTTAACGAATACGAACGCAAGTATAACACAAACAAAAACAGAATGCAATACAGAAAAAAGTACAGACTCAAGTCTGTACTTTTTGGTTGTTTATATTAAATATTGGCTATAATAAGACGATTCTGAACAAGAACGTATTCTATACTAAAAATAATACAAAGAAAAAACTTTATTTTTTGACTCTTTGCATAAAAAACGGCATCATTTTTAATGCAGAATCACTGAGAGAATAGTCACCGTTGCACAGACACCAATCATAAATCATAGCTCTTTCGCAGAAAGCATAGTATTTTACAATCTCGTTAACGGACATCTGTTTTGTGATTTCGTTTTTCTCCTGTCCTGCAATAACAATCTTACGTAGTAATCTGTAGTATACTCTGTTGTGATCAAGAAGCTGTTTTTCCGTCTTTGTGATAAGCTGTGTTGAATAAAGACGCTTCATCAGTTCAAGGTCAACAGTGTTTTCAACCATTTCAAAGAGTTTACGGTTGAGAAACAGCAGGTTTTCTATACTGTCTGACTCAAAATCAATTTCAATCTCAAGTTCCTCATATTTTTCATCAAAAAGATATGCAAGAGAGCCCAGAAGTGCATCCTTGCTTTCAAAATAATGATAGAATGAGCCCTTTGAAGTACCCGACTCAAAAATTATATCTTCAATTGTGGTGTTTTCGTAACCGTTATCATAAAAAAGCTTCCACGCAGCAGAAACAATCTTACTTTTTGTGTTACGGGTGTTCTTTTTAGGCATAATACCACCTCGCTGAAATTATATTACATTATAATATAAATGTCAAATTATTCAGAATCAACATACAAAAATCTCAATAATATTTTCCCCGGCTTCACTCAAAACACCGGGGCAAACACAAGTTTTTGTAAAAGAAGTATAAAAGCAGGTCAGCATCAAGCAGAACTATAACAGCAACAAAAGATTTTTCATCTTTCTGCTTTTTATGATGTGTTTTTTCTAAATTAAAGAGACAAACGCAAAATAGCCTTTGTTTTTAATGTTTACAAAACGGAAAATTTATGATACGATTATAAAGGGTGATAAATATGAGAAAAATAATCGCATCAGTTTTGTGTCTGACCTTGATTTTCTCAGCTTTTGCCGTACCCGTTTCAGCTTCGGATGAAAACGGTACCGAAAGCATTTCAATCGTAGATGAAATTGAGAAATTCTTCGGAAATCTCACAATTCTTTTAACAAAGTATTTCAACAGCTTTTTCGGAAAAGATGAAGCTGATATTCCCTGGGCAGAGCCGAAAGCACCTTCATGGCAGGAATATACAGATGATGATTTTGTAACAAATCCCGAACAGACTGTCAATGCCGAAACATGGGTTGCAACCGAACTGACCTTTGAATCCGAAAAAGCATACAGCAATGCTTTCAATGATGTACAGTTTGACCTTCTTCTTTACGGTAACGGCAGACTTTACACCGTTCCCGGTTTCTGGAACGGAGGAAATGAATGGAACGTCCGTTTTGTATGCCCCGAAGCAGGCGAATGGTATTATAAAACTGTCTGTTCAGACAAAGAAAATACATCCCTTGACGGCAGAACAGGCAAGGTTATCTGTTCTCAATACAGCGGTGACCTTGAAATTTACAAGCACGGTTTTATAAGTGCCGATTCAGGCAAAAAATATCTTACATATGCAGACGGCACACCGTTTTTCTGGCTCGGTGATACACATTGGAGCCTCGGTGGCGAAACGGCAGAAATGGTAACAACAATCTGCGAAAAAAGAGTTTCTCAGGGCTTCACCGTAATTCAGAGTGAGCCTATTGACGCAACATTTGATGTAACAAACGGTATAACTCAGGATGATATTGCAGGCTTTAAAGCCTATGACGAAAATTTTGCAATAATTGCCCGAAACGGTCTTGTTCACGCAAATGCACAGTTCTTCTTCCCGGCATATATGCAGGTGCTTATTGATAACAACGGCGGTTATTCCGAAAATGTAATTGCAGACGGTATGCACGACCTTTCTGATGATGCAAAGGAATACCTTGAAAAAGTCTCCCGTTATTGGGTTGCAAGATACGGTGCATATCCCGTTGTATGGACTCTCGGACAGGAAGTTGACCGTGACTTCTATTGGGCTGAGGATAACCACGGCAAATGGAATTACATAAATAATCCCTATAAGCTCGTTGCAGAATATATTGAAAAATATGATGCATACGACCATCCCATAACTGCACATCAGGAAAATGCAGGAGGCACTAATGCCTACGGTGACGGAAAAGATGCAACAGATGACTGCAAGGTATACAACAAAAACGCAAAGACTTCTGTTTTCCGTGATGTTGCTGCCCACGATTTCTATGCGGCACAGTGGCACACAGATAAAACAAAGCAGAGCGATTTCAGAATTGAAAAAGACTTCTGGTTCAATTCAAAGGGCAAACCCGTTATCAATTATGAAGGTCAGTACTGTTATCTCTGGACAAAGAACTTCGGTTCAAGAATGCAGGGCTGGACAGCATTCCTCAACGGTATGTACGGCTACGGCTGGGGCGGTCAGGATACATGGAGCTATCTGAATCCTTATAATGAAGACGCTGACAGCACAGACGGTGTTGATATTATAACAAGCGAAGAAAAAATCAATGCAACATGGCTTGATTCACTTGAATATGAAAGCTCATATCAGGTAGGATATATGAAGGAATTCTTCAGCAATACTTCATGGCACGATCTTGTGCCCCGTTTCAACAACAAAGAATATTTTGCTCCCTGCCTGAATGTTTACTACACATATGCAAGTAACAAGGATAACAGCGAAATAGTTATATATTTCTACTCATTCAGCGATGAAACCGTCGGTCAGAAACCCAACTCAAAAATGGGTGGTCAGAAAACAGGAACAGTCGGAAATCTTGTTCCCGGTGCTGAATACACATATAGATGGTTTGACCCGATAAACGGTGAATTCTCAGAAGAATATACATTCACCGCATCTTCATACGGTACATATTATATAGGCAATAAACCTGCCGCAACCGATATGACATTACTTATCACCAAAGCATAACAAAACAGCACCCGAAAGGGTGCTGTTTTGTTATGCCGATTTGCGGTTGTATCCTCTTGTAACTCCTTAAATAAAAAAATTAAAGCGAAGTCTTTTGATATAATTATGATGTTTAGCAAAAAGAATAATAATTAATTTCATTTTTTCATCACTCATTTATTGAAAGTCGATGAGTGATGAATGAGCGATGAAATATATTTACACAAAATAACCGTCTTGTAAGAGCAGACTGATTATTGAACTCTTTATAATTTTCTGCTAAAATGGATTTATAATAAATCTACGGATGTGAAATTATGAATAACGTCACAGTAACAGATAACTCCATTTTATGTTCACGCAAGGGCGAGCTTGTAAGAATCAGCGCCTGCGGTGAAAATGCAATCCGTTTTCAGGGTTTTCCCGACTGCAAGGTAATTGACGAAGATTACAACCTTATGCCGCAGAAAACAGAGTGCATTATTGAAGCTC
>JAFYVE010000052.1 GCA_017549285.1 Clostridia bacterium | reverse complement strand
TTTAAATATTTTTTATTTATATCACAGTCAATTATTCAACATTATATTATTTACAATATGATAATTGACATTTGTATAATAATATTGTATAATATCAGCATAAAATATATAAAGGACTTGATATTGTGAGCGAGAAAAAAGAAGATCTCAGAATAAGAAGAACGCACAAACTCCTTTGCGAAGCTATGTTTTCACTGCTTGAAACACAGAGCTTTGATGAAATTTCAGTTGTTAATATATGCGACAAGGCTATGGTGCACCGTGCCACTTTCTATAAACATTTCAAAGATAAATATGAATTTATGGAGTATGTAACAAAAGTAAAACTCCGCGATTTTTATGCCCAGAGCAAAAAACTTGCCGACTTTTCTGACAAAGAGAAGCTTTACAGAGCTATGATTGACAACATTCTCATTTTCATTGAAGAAAACAAAAGGATGCTTCAGATTGCGGCTGCTTCATCAAACAACAACTTCTTCGATTCCCTTCACAGAATCATTTATGAGGAACTGCATTCATTCCTTACATCTTCTCAGAAAAACGGTGAAACATACAGAGCACCCGTTGATATTTTTGCAAAATTCCTCACAGGCGGATTTATGTCACTTGTCCGTTGGTGGCTTGAAGACGACAACACTTATACACGTGAAGAAATGGCAAAGCATATTGAATGTATGCTCATTTCAGGCGGAAAAGAAATTTCAGAATAAATCATCAAAACGAAGTTTTCTGCCCCTTTCCGATGACATATCGGCAACAAAAACAACACTTGTAACAAGCAACAATACAGAGGACAGAACATTTCCCGTACCGAGCGGTATACACTCATAAGAAAATGTTTCAACGCTGACGGGAGATATTATAAGTATTATTTTCATTAAAACATAAGAAATAACAGAATTCAAAATGCGGAATGTCAGATACTCACGTAATCCGGCACCGCATTTTTTCATTGACGGGAGCAGCTGGCACATTACGCACAACCCTCCCGACGAAATACAAGCTGCCGTAAGAGGCAATCCACCCGTTTTTTCTGCAGATCTCACTCCTGCGGTAACTTCCCCGAAAACACCCCATAAAGCCGACAGCTGTCCCCTGCCGTATTTCCCGATTATACCCGAAAAACACGAAAACAACAGCACCCAACCACACATAACAAACATCTTTTTACACGATGATTCAACTGCTCCCGTAAACACATCGGAGAAAGACTGTTTACACGGGTTTCGGACAGAATAAGTTTCCTCCGATTTTATAAAAAAAGATATTATTATCCCTGTTATAACTGAAGCTGTACTGACGCAGAAAAACAGTTTGAATCCTGCCTCTGAAGAGCCGAAAATCATTGTTCCGACAGCAGTGATTATAAATGCCGGACCTGCATTGACACAGAAAGAAGAAAGTCTTAAAGCCGTTTTTCTGTCAATTACTCCGTTTTCATAAAGCTCTGCCGCAACACTCATTCCTACGGGATATCCACCCGTAAAACCGAAAAAAATAGCAGGAAAAACAGAAAACGGCAGTCCTGTAATTTTTGTAAAAAGACGGGCACATTTTCCTTCTCCACCTGAAAAAATCCCGTATTTCACGGCAAATGATGAGAGTATCATAAAAGGAAAAAGAGATGGCACAAGCACATCAAGACATATATTTACCCCTTGTTTTATCCCGTAAGACGCTTCTTCACGACAAATAAGAAGCATCATGCCGACTGCAACACACAGTATTCCTTTTATCAGATTTTTCAGTATCATAGCAACGACCTCATTTTATTACTATGTCCTCAGGGTGCTAATTATGGCAACGGAAACATATATTTTTCTGAGGTGTTTTAAAATGAAAAAGAAAAAAGACACAATAGCCAGAAAATTTGCCGAGGAAATGCAGATTCCCGAATCTGCAGTAAGAAACGTTTTCAGAATTGAAATGAGAAGTCTGACGGATATTGAAATTGAAGGCTGTGCAGGTATAGTTGAATATGACACAGCATTCATTTCCCTGAATCTCTGCAACTGCATTCTCACAGTCAGAGGAATCGACCTTGAAATTACATCATTTTCAGAAATGAGGGTACTTATTTCAGGAACGGTCACAGACTTTTCTTTTTCATAAAAAGGTGAAGTTATGTTTCTAATAAGATTATTCAGATTTCTCAGAGGATATATCATATTCAGCGGTACGGGAGGCTTTCCCGAACGATTCATAAACCTGTGTTCACTCAATTCAATCCCGTTATGGGACACGAGATGTACTTCGGGAATACTCACATCAAGAACAACAATAAAAGGCTATAAAAACATAAGAAAATGTGCAAAGAAATCGGGAATGAAAATAAGAATAAAAACAAAATGCGGTCTGCCGTTTCTGATAAAACCGTATACTCAGAGGAAAGGTCTTCTCATAGGTTCATTAATTTCCGCTGTTATCGTTTGCATTCTGTCTTCGTGCATATGGACAATTGAAGTGACAGGTAACGAAAAATTCACAGATGAACAGATACTTACAATTGCAGAAAATCACGGTGTTCACATCGGTGTATTTCACAAAGACCTTGACCTTAAAAAAATACGAACCGATATAAAAACAGAAACAGACGGGATAAACTGGTTTTCCGTCAACACATATGCTTCACACGCCGTTCTGCAGGTTTCGGAATCAAGCGGAAGCACCAGGATTGTTGACACATCAAAACCATGCAACATTATTTCGGGAGTCAGCGGTGAGGTGCTTAAAATTGAAACAAAGGCAGGCACACCCGTACCGCTTATCGGAAGTGCCGTTGCCGAGGGTGACCTGCTCATAAGCGGCGTCTGTGAAAAAACTGACGGCACTCCGTATTTTGTTCACGCAGGAGGAAAAGCTGTTATAAGAACAGACAGACATACTGAAATCAATCTCCCGTTTACTGTTAATGCAAAAAAAACCACAGCTCTTGACACACGATATTATTTTTATCTTTTCGGGGTAAAAATACCTGTCAGCATCACTCCCGAAGGCACAAAAATAAGAACATCGGAATCAATGCTGTGTTATAAGGGAAAGATACTTCCCGCAGGAATAATAACAGATTATCACGCATCTGTTTCTGATTCCGGAATTACTCTTGATGCTCAGCAGACAAGAACTCTTGCATCATATCTGCTCTTTAAAAAAGAAGCTGATTTTATGAAAAATGCCGTTCCCGAAAGCAAAAAAATAAGCATAAATCAGGCTGCTGACGGCATCAGGATTTCTGCTTATCACATATTCCACAAAGAAACGGGAACTGAGAATTATTTTGAAGTAATTGATTAAAGATTTTAGACAAAATATACAACAAAAACTTAAAAATATATAAAAAGTTAATAAAATTCTGATATTGTGATATAATAATTATAATTGTATAATATCTACTGTATCATAAACCAAGAGGATTATTATAATGTTTGAACAGACCGTAAGTATTGACAGAATGGAAAACGCAGTTGCCCTTTTCGGCAGTTTTGATGAAAACATCAGACAGCTTGAAAAAGAGTTCTCTGTTGCCATACTTAACCGTGGCTCAGACCTGAAAATTTCAGGCGATATTGAAGCTGTAACAGCAGCATCAAGAGCCATAAACGGTCTTCTTACACTTATAAACAAGGGTGAACCTCTTAACGACCAGAATGTCAATTATGTTATATCTCTTGTTAAAGACGGAAACGAAGACAGACTCGGTGAAATTTCGGGTGACTGCATCTGCATCACAACAAAAGGCAGACCTGTAAAACCGAAAACACTCGGTCAGAAGAAATATATCGAATCAATAAAGAACAATACAATTGTTTTCGGTGTGGGTCCTGCAGGTACAGGTAAAACTTACCTTGCAGTCGCAATGGCTGTAAATGCTTTCAGAGCCAAAGAAATCACACGAATCATTCTCACCCGTCCCGCTGTTGAAGCAGGTGAAAAGCTTGGGTTCCTCCCCGGTGACTTGCAGCAGAAGGTTGATCCATATCTCAGACCTCTCTACGATGCACTTTTCGATATGCTCGGTGCAGAAAGCTTCCAGAAATATCAGGAAAAAGGTAATATTGAAGTTGCTCCCCTTGCCTATATGCGAGGCAGAACACTTGATGACAGCTTCATAATTCTCGACGAGGCACAGAACACAACTCCGGAGCAGATGAAAATGTTCCTGACCCGTCTCGGTGTCAATTCAAAAATAGTCGTAACGGGGGATATCACTCAGATTGACCTTCCCGACGGCAAAAAATCAGGTCTTATAGAGGCAACAAAGATTCTTAAAAATGTAGACGACATACAGACTGTGCGTTTCAGCGAAAAAGACGTTGTAAGACACAGACTTGTAATGGATATAATAAAGGCTTATGAAAAAAATGAGGAGGCACGAAAAAGAAAATGAAAGACAAAATCAAAGTAATCATTGATGACAGACAGAAAACAGTAAAAATTCCCACAGGCACAAGAATGCTCGTGCGCCGCTGCTGTAATGCAGTTCTCCGCAACGAAAAATTCGAAGGCTCTGCAGAAATCAGCGTAAGCTTCGTTGACAACGAAGAGATACATAGCATCAACAAAGAACACCGCAACATTGATGCTCCTACAGATGTGCTTTCATTCCCTCTTGGCGAAAACGGTGAATACGACATCAACAACGATACAGGCGCAAAGATGCTCGGTGATATCATTATTTCAGTTGAAACAGCCCTTGCACAGTCAAAGGAATACGGGCACACATTCCAGCGTGAAATGGCATTTCTTACAGTTCATTCAATGCTGCATCTCTTAGGCTATGACCACGTAAACGGCGGTCTTGAAGCTGTAAGAATGAGAGAAAAGGAAGAATATGTTCTCACACAGATAGGTCTTCCCAGAAGTAACAGCTATACAGAATAATTTGATTCGCAGGGGCGCCCATCGGGCGTCCGTTTTAGGAATAATAAAGGAGTACAAATTTTGAATACATCCAAAACCGCTTTTATTGCCATAGTCGGTTGTCCCAATGCGGGCAAATCAACAATTCTCAACCGTCTTCTCGGTCAGAAAATCGCAATTGTTTCCCCCAAGCCCCAGACAACAAGAACACGTATTATGGGTGTTCTTACAAAAGATAACACTCAGCTTGTTTTCACCGACACACCCGGTTATCACAAACCCAAGACAAAGCTTGGTCAGAATATGGTCAAAGCCGTTGAAAACAGCATCGGTGATGTTGACGCCTGCCTGCTTGTTGTTGAACCCAAAGGTGATGTAAGACCTGCCGAAGAAGAGCTTATAAACAGATTTATAAAAGAAAAAATCCCTGCAGTTCTTGCAATCAACAAAATTGACATAATCCCCGACAAGAAAGAGCTTATGGAGAGAATTATGATGTTCTCTCAGATGTATAATTTCGAAGCAATCGTGCCCGTTTCAGCCGTTGACGGCAACGGAATGAATGAGCTTCTTGATGAGCTTATGAATCTTGCCTTTGAATCAGAGCACTTCTTCCCCGATGACACTCTCACAGACCAGCCTGAAAAGGTTATCGCATCAGAAATGATAAGAGAAAAGCTCCTCCGTCTTATTGATAAGGAAATCCCCCACGGCACAGCTGTTGCAATCGAAAGATTCAGAGAGCGTGATGATGCCGAAATCATTGACATTGAAGCTACAATCTACTGTGAAAGAGAATCACACAAAGGCATTATCATCGGCAAAAACGGGACAATGCTCAAAAAGGTTTCAACAAGAGCAAGAATCGAGCTTGAAAAATTCCTCGGCTGCAAAGTCAACCTCAAGTGCTGGGTAAAGGTCAAGGAAGACTGGAGAAACCGTGAAGGACTCATTCATAATTTCGGACTTGATACACAATGACATTTTCAAGTGACGCAATTGTTCTGAAAATCACAAAAACGGGCGAATCGGACAGACTTCTGACTCTCCTCACCCGTGACAGAGGCATTATGAAAGCCTTTGCAAAGGCGGCTGACAGACCGAAAAATAAGCTTCATATGTCAACAAACTTGTTCTGTTACGGCAGATTTACTTTCTATGAGGGTGTGAAGTCAACAAAGGTTGAAGAATGCGACCTGAATGAAACTTTTTACAATCTGCAGTCCGATATCGGCAAACTCGCCCTTGCACAGTATTTCAACGAGCTTATGATTGAAACGGCACCCGTTGAAACAGATGCAAATGAATACCTCAGACTCCTTCTCAACACACTTTACTTCCTTGCCAACGACAAGAAGAATCCCCGTTTTCTCAAATCACTTTTTGAAATGCGACTTTCTTCGATGATTGGTTATATGCCGTCACTTGTCGGCTGTAAAGAGTGCGGTGAATTTGAAACAGACCCCATGTTTTTCAATACGGAGTCAGGTGAACTTTTCTGCAACTTCTGTAAAGGCACAGGAACAAAAATGTTCAGTCTTGACACCGTCACATCAATGCGACACATAGTTTTTTCTGATTTTGAAAAGCTGTATTCTCTGAGTGCAGATGAAAAAACACTTGATTCACTTGAAACGGTAACGGAAAAATACCTTCTTAACGCAATTAAAAGAAATTTCAGAACACTTGATTTTTATAAAACAATAAAGTAATGACGGACAGTTTTTCTGCCCGTCATTTTTCATATATTCAAATCAGAATTTGTCGGAATAAAAAAATATAAAAGTTTTGGTCGAGCTTTTACAAAAGCTCGTGGGATTCAAAAGGGCAAAGCCCTTTGTCGCACTCCGCAGAGTGCGAAACTTTTTCCATAAAAAGCGCAGGAAGGGAGCAAAAACAGTCCGGTGTGACTGTTTTTGCGTGGGGAACCCTCGCCGGGGGTTCCCCGTTTCATCCTTGATGAAACAACGGACCGATGTGGGCATCGGTCCCTACATAATTTGTTTTTACCGAGAACAGACGCCCGATGGGCGCCCCTACGTTGTAATTTTCAATTTAACGTCACTGACAAATTATTGTTTATATCAATTCCTTACAGTATCTCATCCATTCTTCCGCAATAATTCCGTGACCGCAGACTGTGGGGTGGACACCGTCCCAACACCAGTAGTCGGGAGAATATTTTTCCGAAAGCTCATTGAAGACACTCTGAAGCGGAAGAAAAATTGCACCGTAATCTTCTGCAACCTGCTTTGTTGCTTCCTGATATCCCTTAAGAATTGAGAAATATTCTTCTGCCTTTGCTTTTCTTTCGCCGACGGGAAGAAAGAACGGTTCTATAAGAACAAACTTTATGTCAGGATTATCAGCTTTTGCTTCATCAAGAAGCTTACGGTAAATTTCTTCAAACATTCCGGCATCAGAACCGTTACCACCCAAACTCACCTGTTCACAGTCATTTATACCGATAAGTATACTTAGAATGTCAGGCTTTATTCTGAGTGTATCTTCGCTCCATCTTGCAGAAAGATCACTTATTTTGTTACCTGAAATACCTTTATTTACAAATTTAAGGTTTTTCTCAGGATATTCCAAACCGAGTTTGCTGTTGACGATATAAGCATAACCGTGCCCCATCTGATGATTAAGGTCCCATTCATTATCCCTGAGTCGATTACCGTCGGTTATTGAGTCACCCTGAAAGAGAATAACTTTTGACATAATATCACCTTTTTGTCATAAAAAATCAGGAGCTGAATTATCAGCTCCCTTTAATATTTTTTAGAATGTACCTGACTTTGCGTATTCAACAAGAAGTGCGGGAAGAGTCTTGAGGAACATAGGAACCCACTTACCGAGTGTGTATGTTGCAAGGCTCATAAGGCTTGACATTGTATCAGCGATACTGCTCTTCTGAACATTTTCGCCTGTGAATGTAACCTTGTTTTCGCCCTGAGGCTTAACAATTGTCAGTTCATCAATCTGCTTGATTTCCTGTGTTTCATCATTTACAACATATGACTTGAGAGCAAGAACACCGCCTGCTACAGATACTGTATTGAAGATACCGCCGATGTTTGTTTCATCAAGGTTATCAAGATTGCCGTCTGCAAAATATTCACCGTTAGCCTGAGCAACTGCTGTTGCAATAATATCCTGTGAGAAGTAATTATCAAGGATAAACTTACGGAATTCATATCTCTTTGCACCTTTAGCGCCTGCAAGAATGTATGTTGTGCCGTCTGCCTGATCTACAACCTTATTGTCGTTAAGAGGATTTGTTCTGAGATACATATGGTCATGACCTGACATAACAAGGTCAACATTTGTTTCATCACAAACTGCTGCAAGTGATTCCTGAAGGTAACAAGCATCAGGCCACTTGATATCCTTACCGAGTGAGTAAGGTGACTTGTGCATAAGAACAACTTTCCAGTCAGCATCAGTTGAGTTCATATCGTTTCTGAGCCATGTAAGCTGTGCGTTTGAAATAGCAATCATATCATTTGTGTTTACAACTGCGAAATGAACATTGCCGTAATCAAATGAATAGTTAACACCATTGTTTGTCTGAACGCTTTCTGTTGTGTCAAGAGCAAACATAGCATTGAACCAGCCTGAATTGCTGTCGTGGTTGCCTGTTACAGGAACATGAGTTGTAAGTGAATTAACACCGTCGAAAGCCTGAGCATAAAGATCCCATTCTTCGTTTGTGCTGTCATTTGTGTAGTCACCGAGAGTTGCATAGAATTCAGCTACGGGGAATACTTCATAAGCCTTTTCAACAACCTTCTGACCAACCTGGAATGCTTCAAGGTTACTTGCCTGAACGTCGCCGCCGACGATAAAGTTAACAATATCGTCACCATTATCAGTTGTGAATACACCGTTGACTGAATCGTCGCCAGCTTTGATTGTGTATGTATAGAGTGTACCTGCTGTAAGACCTGTTACATATGCTTTGTGCATGAAGTTGCCTTCCCATTCTGCACATTCATATTCAACTGTTGCATCAGCAACCTTTATACCATATGCATAAAGTTCTATTGAACAATCTGTTTCAACAGGTGTGTACCATGTAAAACCTCTTGATGTAGCTGCATCGCCATTAATTACACAAGATACTCTTGAAATTTCAACATTACCTTCAGCGCTTGTGCCGATTGCACTACCGAAAAGAAGAGCAAAGCAGAGTACGATACTTAATACTTTGAACATTGACTTTTTCATTATAAAGCCTCCAATAAAAATTTTACAGGAATATTTTATACTATTTAAAAAAAAAAATCAAGCATAATTAAACAAATTATGCCTGAAAATTATTCAATCAGAATGCAGGTTCTTTGAATCTTTCAAAGAAATCATTACAAAGAGCTTCTCTGAAATTGGGGTGTGCAATCTGAATGAGTGCCCTTGCGCGGTCTTTCATTGTTTTACCTTTGAGCTGAGCAATTCCGTATTCGGTAACGATGTAATTGACATCATTTCTTGTTGTTGTGACTGCAGAATACTCTGTTATAACGGGGACAATTCTTGAAACCGTACCGCTTTTTGCAGTTGAAGGCATAGCAATTATTGATCTGCCGCCTTTACTCATTGTTGCACCTCTTACAAAGTCAACCTGACCGCCGACACCCGAAAACTGGGTAAGCCCGATTGTATCGGACACAACCTGTCCCTGCAAATCGACCTGAAGGCAGGAGTTTACGGACACCATATTGTCATTCTGTGCAATTACTGCAGGATTGTTGACATATTCAATCGGATGCATCTCAATGGCAGGATTATGGTCAAGGAAATGAAACAGTTTTTCAGTACCGAAAACAAATCCGAGAATACTCTTGCCATGGTGGATATTCTTTTTTGAATTATTGATAATACCTTTTTTTATAAGGTCAATTATACCGTCGCCGACCATTTCAGAATGAAGTCCGAGGTCTTTTTTATCGTGCAGTTCTGCACAGATTGCATTCGGAATACCGCCGATTCCGAGCTGAATGCAGTCACCGTCATTTATAAGTGAAGCACAATATTTACCGATTGCCTTTTCAACATCAGTAATCGGCACCGAAGGCACTTCAGGCAAAGGCTCATCAATTTCAACAAAACAGTCAAATTCCGAAACGTGCTTTATTGCCTCACCGTGAGTTTTAGGGACATACTTATTTACCTGAGCAATTTTTACCTCACAGTAATCGAGTGTGCTTTCAATATAGTCTACATTTGTTCCCAGAGAAACATAACCGTTTTCGTCGGGAGGGCTGACTGACATAATTGTGACACGGGGTTTTATGACTTCACGGAGAACCTTGGGGATTTCATAGAAATAACATGTGGTATAATCCGCAACACCGTTTTCAATTGACTTACGGCTTGAACCTGATGCAAAAAATGAATTGAAAGTAAAATGACCTTTCACTTCATCACGCACCCAGAGAGTTTCACCGATAAGAAGCATACTTGTTACCTGAACATCATTGTAATCTTTATAATGTTCAACAAGAACTCTTTCAATACCGAGAGGCTCACAACAACCGAAAGATGTAACAACTCTGTCACCGCTTTTTATAAGCTTTATTGCTTCTTCGGGAGAAGCAAGCTTACTTTCATATATCTCTTTCCACACCATAAAATCACCTTTATTTTGCTGATTTATTCAACAACATCTTTATAATTGTAACATAAACTTCTCTATTTTGTCAAGAAGAACAAAACACAAAGACGGCTCCATAAGGAACCGTCTTTATGTGTGTTTGTGAAAGGAAAATTTATGTTATAAAGAAAACTGCAAAGAAAAAAAAGCTTTATGAGTGCTTACTGTGATTACAAGTATACTCATAAAGCTTAAATAAATCTTGAATAAATATTAATATTTAAGAATTTCTTCGGGGTTGTCACAGATATTCTGTAAAGCATCAAGGAAGGGCTTTACTTCACCGAAATCAAGGCAACGATGGTCAAATGCAATTGTGAGAGGTACTGTTGTCTTGATTTTAATTTCATCCTCACCCTGATCATTTGTAACAACAACGGGCTTCTTTGTCATAGCATTGATGCAGATAGCACATACCTGAGGAGGAATGATGATAAGCATTGAAACTGCACCGTCATGACCTCTTGAAATTGAGCCTGTGTTGGAAATTGTGATTGTTCCCTGCTTAAGATCCTTGGCTGTAATTTTTTCTGAATCGGGAATAGCATCATAAGCCTTCTTTGCAGCGCCTGTGAGCTTCTTGACTCTGTGCTTCTTTGTTGTGATGAATGAACCTGCCAGACGTGTGACAACCTTAAGTAACTTACCTTTTGAAAGCTTTTCGATTGTATCGTTGAATGAAACACCGAACATAGCTTCTTCAAAGTTTGTTTTTTCCATTTTCTTCATCATTTCAGCCATATACTCAGTCATATTACCGAGTGAACGGTTACCCATATCTGCCATTGTGATTGTCATCATTCTGCCGTCAGGAAGAATACAGGGCATTGAAACGTCAATCTGGTCAAATGTTGTGACTTCGCCTCTGACGAGTTTGCTGTTGAATTTGATATGCGCATTCATTTCAGGCGCTGATTTGAGAGCTTCACAGATAGCCTTCATCATAACCATATTGAATGTGACACGTTTGCCTTCCTTCTTGAGCTCTTCAGCAAATGCTGTATATTTCTTATAGAACTCTGTAAGGTCAGGCTCAAATGTATAACTGCAGTGAGGAGCATCTCTCCAACCCTCTACAGTCATATTTGCAACAATTTTACGCTGGATACCAAAAACTGATACTTTTGTAGGTTTTCTGCTCATTATATATCCTCCGTATATCTGGATGCTAATTTTTCAATTAAACATTTCTTGTCATTTTACGACAACATACTTGAGAATTATATCAGATAATTGTATTTTATTGTATATGCTTGTATTAATTTTTTGTTAATTTATTATTACAATTTCTCGATTTTACATCACATTATAACATATTGTGTACATTAACAAAAAAAATTAAGGCTGAACAGTAACAGGTTTATCTTCACTTTCGTGTTCAAATGAAATGAAGTTATTTCTGTCGGCATAAGCCCAGCGCATTTCAAAAGCGTGACAGCCGTCACAGGGAACATAGAGCTGTTCTCTTGCCCCCCTGACAACCTTTGCGGGGAGTCTGAATTCCTTGCCGTCTGCATCAGCAATATCGTTGTCTTCAAAGAATGTAACAGTATGTCCGTAAACGGAAAGAGTCATTTTTCCTTTTTCCTTTGAAACATAACCGCCGGCAAAATTGACAAGTGTTGCAAGAGGAGCATACCATATACCCTCTATGTTCATACAGGGAGTAGGTGAATTCATAAGCCCCAATTCCATACCCTTGAACATCATTCTTGTGAACCTGAATTCGGGTGCGATTGCATAAGGAGTGATTTCGTCCTTATCCTTATCAATTGTACATCTGTCAGCGATTCTGCCGTCATCAAGCACTGATGTAAGAGTCATTTTATTGCCGTCAACTTCGACTATTGCAACCATTCCCTGATTGACTTCCTGAGGATAGAAAGCAGCGTGCCATACCTTTGAAACAGTTCTTGAGCCGGGAGGATTTGCACCGCTGTTGCCGAGCATATAATGAATTGTACCCTGAGAAGGTCTGTCATAAAGGTTTTCCTGTTTCAGGGGGAAACTTCTTGAGAAATTGTGTTCGTGACCTGAAAAAACAAGGTCGAATGATTCAAATGCATCTGTCATAACGGGGTAAGCATCATAATTCTGGCAATCGGTACCCGAATAGCAGATGGGGAAATGATAAGAACCTATTTTCCACGTTTTGTCACAGTTTTTGTTGGTTTCAAGCACCCAGTCATTTACATCTTCGGGGCCGTTTACACCCATTACGCAGAAACGAACATTACCGTATTCAAACATATAGTTTTCTGTTTTCCAGCCTTCGGGTCCGTTATCGGGATAAGCACCCTTGAAATTTTTGCCGAAGAATTCACCGGGCTCTGAATAATATCTGCCGATACCGTTTCTGTAGTCTTTGAAACCACGGTTATCGTGATTACCCATTGTCATCATAACGGGTGTTGATTCACAGATACCTTTAAGACCGCTGAAAGCACCGTTCCACTGAACTTCATGCTGACCGCAGTCTGTATTGTCACCGCCTGTAAGAATAAATCTTACGTCGGGATTTTCACTGAGTATTCTCTTTACAAAATTCTGAAAATATGAGTAATCGGGGCAATCAAAAGGCTGTCCCTGCTGCTGGTCTGAAACGCAGATAAACTTGAATTTTGTAAGATTTTCGGGAGAAGTTGAGAATGAGTATTCTTCACTTCTGTATATTTCATCACCGCAGGTGTAGAAATACTGAGTATCGGGAGCAAGACCTGTGAGATGTGCTGAGAAAATGTAACTTTCGTCGATATCACTTACAAAAAGGTCTTTTGATGCATCACAACGCATCACTTCACCGTCTGCTGATCTGTAAAGAACAAAGCCGTTTTCAATATCGGTGCTTGTTCTCCATGTAACAGCCATCTGAGTGGCAGCATCACCGTTGATGCTCACCATAATATGGTCCGGCAGCTGAGCCGAACCCCTTATAGGTTTTTCCATTTTAAACATCCTCTGTTCTGAATGATAATACTATTTCGTCTGTTACTGGCTTGAGTTCACGTTGTACGACACCTGCAGCATCAAGCATTTTCTTTGATGCGATTGTGCCTTTTGATGTCGCATATTTATCAGAAACATAAACAACTTCTTTTATACCTGACTGAATAATAGCTTTTGCGCATTCGTTACAGGGGAAAAGAGTGACATAAATACGGCAGCCCTCAAGATTTGCACCTCTGTTATTGAGAATTGCATTGAGCTCTGCGTGGCATACATATGCATACTTTGTTTCAAGCTCATCACCTGTTCTGTCCCAAGGAAAAACGTCATCATCACAGCCAACGGGGAAACCGTTATATCCTACAGACATAATCTTGTTGCTTTTATTTACAATACAGGCACCGACCTGAGTGTTTGGGTCCTTACTTCTCTTTGCTGAAAGAATTGCAATACCCATAAAATATTCGTCCCAGGAAATGTAATCGGTTCTTTTTGACATAAGAAAATTCCTTTCAAGTCAGAATTTATCGGGATAGTTAGGAGTGTGGAGTTAGGAGTTAGGAGTTTCGGAAGTCCTGCGGACTTGGATTTATATAGTGGGGTCCCCGAAAATCGTAAGATTTTTGGGGAGAGGAGAAGTAACGAAGTGATTGAGTTTTCGTGTTTACACGGAAACGATTGATACGTAGTTTACTTCGACGAGGGGTTTAAGGGGCTTGCCCCTTCCTTCACTCCTCACTCATCATTCCTAACTCCTCACTTTGTAATTTGTCGAGGGGACCTCGATAATTTATTATTTAACTACGCCTTTTTTAAGAATAACATTCGCATAAAGAGCACCTTCGCCTGTTGCAACGATTGCATAAGCATCTCTTGCTCTTTCATAGAAAGCAAATCTTTCAATTTCTTCAAAGTTGACGTTATCCTGATGCTTGTCAACGATTTTTCTGTATTCTTTCCAGATAACAGGGTCAACATCATCACCGGGTGTTACCTGCATAAGCATAACGGGAGCTTCAACATATGTATCAAGAGGGAAAAGCTGAAGAATCGCATCAAGAAGCTCAGGCACACCGTGACCGTCTGCACGGACAAGTCTTTTTGCATTTGATGCTGCGGGGAAATTGCCGTCACCGATAACAATTTCATCGCTGTGACCCATTTCCTGAAGTATTTTAAGAAGTTCGGGAGAAATGATTGATGGAACATTTTTAAGCATATAAATGCCTCCTTATATATACTGAAGTCATTCTAACATAAAAAATATTTTTGTACAATATAAAAATAAAAAAATATTAACAAATTTTAAAATTTTACTTGAAAAACGAAAACAAAAGTAGTATCATTAAGTTAAGTAAAAATGAGGTAAATTTTCTAATTTTTCCTCGGAAGCAACCCGGTTTTTTATTTTAGGAGGATACCCCTTTGAGTGGAGATTTACACTGTCATACCAAATTATCAGACGGTACTTTAGGTTTGGAAGAAATAATCGCACTTGCCGCAAAACGAGGCATTGAAACAATCGCGATCACAGACCACGATTGCCTTGCAGGTACGGTAAGAGCAAAAATCATCGGCGAAAGAAACGGCATTAAAGTTATTCCCGGTGTTGAATTATCCGCTGTTGATTCAAGAACAGGCAAAAATGTACATATTCTTGCATACCTTTTTGATAGTCCCGACAGAATTGAAGGTCTTTGCCATAAAAATGCAACTTCAAGAAAAAGAGCCGGTCAGTATATGATGTTAAAAGCAGCAAAGCGCTACCCCATCACAGCTGATCTTATACTTAAATGTTCACAAGGCTCAACAAATCTTTATAAACAGCATATTATGCATGCACTTATGCAGTGCGGTTATACTATGACTATATACGGCGAAGTATATGATGACCTTTTCAATTCAGAAAACAGCATCTATGTTCAGCCTAATTTCACAGATGTTTTTGAGGTTCTCGAGGCTGTTAAAGAAGCAGGCGGAATTTCTGTTCTTGCCCACCCTGCCCTGTATGATAATTTCGATATAATTGATGAACTTATTGCTGCAGGTCTTAACGGACTGGAAGTATGGCATCCCACAGCAACCAAGGAAACAGAAGAAAAACTTATTGCAATTGCAAAAAAGAACAAGCTTCTTATGACAGGCGGCAGTGATTTCCACGGAATGTATAATCACGGTGCGTGGTCAATCGGTGATTACGTAACACCGAAACAGCAGTTGAGTGAAATTCTCAACTACAAAACAAAAATAAAGCGTCAGCAGAAGAAGCTCGCTTCCCTTGCAGAAGCTGAAGCAGAAGGCTGATAATAAACTGATTTCTGGAGCATATTATGTTTAACGATGATCGAGATATAAAAATATTTACCGCTATAAAAAAAGCCGATGAACCTGAAGCTGTTGTTATTGCCGATGAAATGAAAAGACAGGCAATTTCAGGCAATCTTCAGAAGGCAAAAAATCTCGGTGAAGTGATTGCAAAATCTTTCCGTGAAGCAGCCGACAAAAAAGAGCTTCTTCATCTTTCGGAAGATTGCGGAGTTGCAGAGCTTACAAGAAACATAAAAGATCAGGCAATCATTCTTTCGGTTTTTGCGGCTGAATATGCATTGAATCAGTATCTTACCGATTCAATTCTCTCAACAACGGCGATTTCTCAGCTTTATGACACTCTTACGGATGATTCTCCCGAGCTTTACAGTAACCTGCTTGCATCAACAGCATTTTCATTCTACTATATGAATATAGACCTGAAAAACGTTGATACGGAAGTTATAGGAAAAACATTTGCCGTATTATGTGATGACGACTTCAACGAGGCTTTATTCTGCTACGGAAAAACCATTTTTGTAACAAGTGTTGAAAGTTACAGAAAGACAATCGGAACAATTGATTTCGCATAAACATTTCAAGCAGTTACTTTATGTAACTGCTTTTTGAACATTATAAAGGTGTAAACATAAATGGACAAAACAAAGAATCCCCACGACGGCCACAGAACAAGGGTGAGAAAAAAGTTCCTGCAGGAAGCGAATCTGAAATCGTATGCAGACCACAACATTCTTGAAATGTTGTTATTTTATTCAATTCCCAGAGCAGACACAAACGAACTTGCACACAGGCTTATAAAAACATTCGGTTCGTTTTCTGCCGTATTTGATGCTGATATCCCTCAGTTGATGTCTGTTGAAGGCATCGGCGAATCAACTGCCGTGCTCATAAAAATGATTCCGTCTGTGATGCAACGTTATTATGAAGATAAAGTCAGCAATCCTTCAAAAATCACAGGCACCGATTCTGCAGTAACATTTCTTAAAGCAAAATTTTTCAGCGAAACTGTCGAATCATTACACATCATCTGTATGAATAATGACGGAAAGATTCTTAAATTCACTCAGATAGACGCAGGAAGCATTGATTCACTTGAGATAGATTCACGCCTTATATTACAGGAAATGCTCCTGTGCAAGGCCTCAACGGCAATAATCGCACATAACCATCCCAGCGGAATCTGTGCACCGTCTTTTTCTGATGTCAGCACAACCACCCGTATTGCATCTTTATTGAAAAGCATAAATGTAACACTTATTGACCATATTATTATAGCAGGAAACGAATTTTTTTCATTCTCATCAAATGAGAAGCTGAAATACTGTCTTAACGGCAACAATGATAATTACCGCACAAATTCAGAGGAAAGATAAATGACAGGACTTATTGATGTCGGAGGCGGAATGCGTGATATTTACGGCGCAGGAGCTCTTGATTATTTTCTTGACAATAACATATCATTTGATGTCTGCATAGGTGTTTCGGCAGGCAGTGCTAATATTGCGTCTTTTCTTGCAGGTCAGAGAGGAAGGACTTACAGCTTCTATGCCGAATATGCGAAAAGAAAAGAATATATGAGCTTTTCCAACCTTTTCAGAAACGGCTCATATTTTGACCTTGATTATATCTATTCATTTTTAAGTAATGAAGACGGTGAATACCCGATTGATTTTAAAACTCTTTCAGAAAACACATCAGCTTATTATATTGTTGTGACAGATGCAAAAACAGGTGAACCTGTTTATCTTCCCAAGCATATCATAACGAAAAATAATCTGTGGGCATTAAAAGCTTCTTGTGCGATGCCCGTCGCCTGTCAGCCTATCAGCCGTGATGACGGAATTTATTTTGATGGTGGCGTTTCAGACCCGATTCCCGTACAGAAAGCGCTTGAGCTCGGCTGTGACAAGGTTTATGTGATTATCCCCCGACCTGCAACAAAAAAGAATCGTGAATTCTCATCATTTATGAAGCCTTTTCTCAGTAAATATCCTCACGTGCTTAATCTTATGAAACGACGTCCCGAAATATATAACAATCAACTCCAGACTCTTGAACATTATATAAAAAAAGGACAGGTTGTGCTGATTGCGCCTGACAATGATTATGACGTAAATATGATGACACGTGACAGCCGTAAGCTTGATAATTTTTATAAAAAGGGCTATGACGATGCAAAAAAAGCGTTTGAATCACAGTTATGATAAGATGTAATTTTTTTACATCTTATTTTTTTGCACATTTTGTCGAACTTTTGTTCGATTTTTATATTGACAAGCCTGATATAAAGAGTTATAATGCATATGAACATTTGTTCTATTATGTTTTATTGAAGGTATATATAATGAAAGGACAGACCTGCTGTTTTTCAGGACACAGAAACATCCCTGAAAGTGAATATATTGAATTAAAAAAGCAACTAAGGGATGTTGTGAGCATTCTGGCAAAACGGGGAATTATTTATTTCGGTTGCGGAGGTGCAAGGGGCTTTGACATGCTTGCGGCAGAAACCGTAATTGAAATGAAACGGTACTACCCCGATATCAGGCTTATAATGGTATACCCCTGCAGGGACCAGACACGTTTCTGGAACAACAAAGACACGGAAATATACAATATAATAAAACAACAGTGTGATAAGTATGTTTATGTTTCAGAAAGTTACACGAGCAACTGTATGCTACTGAGAAACAAACATCTTGTTAACAACAGCAGATACTGTATCTGCTATTTTACGGGTGTAAACAGCGGAACGAGTTTTACCGTAAATTATGCCGCAAGTCACGGACTTACAATCATCAATCTTGCAAAATACATCTCAACACCTTTTGACATCATTTAAACAAAAAAAAGCTGTAAAACCTGAGTTTTACAGCTTTTTATTGAATTGAAATCATTCAACAGGAATTGTTATATCATATTCGGGAAGATATACGCCCTTGCCGAAATCTCTTGCTCTGAAAATAACTTCATCTCTGTAAACTTCAACAGAATAGCCTGTTGCGTAATCACAGTATTCACCGTTATCATTACCTTTACCTGCACCGGGAACATTTACAGAATGAATATTACCGATTTTCTCATAGTTATATTCACCGAAACCTGTGTGAAGGTGGCCTGTAATAAAAATAACATTTTTATGTTTGTTGAGCACAGCCTTAACAAGATCACTCTGCTTACCTATATGACCGGCATTAAGATTCTTACCGTCACCCCAAGTAAGAGGAAGACCGTGTGTTTCTCTGAGAGGCTGATGATTGAGCACAAATACGGGTTTGCCTGTTGATGTAGCTTCAGCAATTGTTTTATCAAGCCATTCAAGCTGTTCAATGCTGATGTAAGCCTCTTCCATCTCTGAACGGTCAGAACCCATTGCGATAAATGTATATCCGTTGATTTCCATTGAATATATCATTGAATCTATTTTTCTGCCTGTCGTATTGTAAATACAGTTATAGAACTTTTTGTAAGTTTCATCATAAGGACGAAGTCTGATATCGTGGTTACCTGATGTAAGAATAAGTTCCTTACCAAAATCATACTTACGGAGAAGAGTTGTGATATCCTTCCATTCGGAATCAAGACTGTTTTCTGTAACGTCACCTACGATAACCAATGCATCCTGAGATGTTGCGGCATTTTCAATATCCTGAAGAATATACTCGAAATATTTTACATTACCGTTTGTACCGTTTACCTGTGTATCACCAAGACAGGTAAAAGCAACTCTGATTTCATCCGGATTAACAGCTTCAATAGGCTGAGTGGTTGACGGAGCAGTAACTGTTCCGAAAACAAGAGTAAACGCAAGAATACGTTTCATAAAGTTTGCAATAAGCTCGAAAAACGGGCCGAATACAGACATCAGTGGCATAATAATTCACCTTTCATTTATTGGATTCAGCCGCCGTTTGTTTTACGACGGCTTATATAGTTTTACTAATTTTATCAGAATTCCTGAAGTTTTGCAGAAACTCTGAGAATTACTCGTGCGTCAGAAGCTGTAACTTTTACTTTTCCGTCACAATCAGCAGCTACGAGCATAATATCTGTACCTACATCAAGCTTAGCTGAAATTCTCAACGCAAGTCTTGCATCGGCAGCTGAAAGCTTACCGTCCTGACTTACGTCACCGAGCATAGCATATGAGTAAACCTGACTGCCGTCTGCAGATTTGATAAGACAACCTGTTGAAACAGCCTTTGTATCAGCAAGAGCATTACCTTCAGCATCAGTAACTACCCAGCCGTCATTTACCATAGCTTCTCTGAGCTGAGCAGCCGTAGCAGGTTTCTTTACAATAACTGTTTTTGTTTCATCGTTCTGAACAAAATCTTCTTTGTCGTTGAATTCAAGTGCTGAAGCTGTCTGTTTTTCATCACCACAGACCGTACACTTGTTATCGGCACCGTAAGTGTGCTCACCGGTCTTGGGAAGAAGGACTTTGTTTTCCTTTGCACATACAGTACAGGTCACAATCTTGTAACCGTCTTTTCCACAGGTGGGTTCAACATTTTCCGTGGTTTCATAAGTATGTGTGTCTGTCTTTGATGTTATATTATCGTTATATGTATCACCGCAGACTGAACAGGTATGAGCTGTGTAACCTTCATCCTTACAGGTAGGAGCAACAACAGTTTCAACATAATCATGATCAAGTGCTGCTGTTTCCGCACCCTTATATGAATACTTACATACTGAGCATGTAAATGTTGTAAAGCCCTTTTCTGTACAGGTAGGAGGTGTTACAACACTTTCATAGCTGTGAGGCACTGTTTCTGTGGGAGTGTCTGTATATAAATCCTTACATACAGAACAGGTGTGAGTTGTAAAGCCCTTTTCTGAACAGGTAGGAGCTGTTACAACGCTTTCATAGCTGTGAGGAACAACGGGTGTTTCCGAACCGTTTGCAAGAAGAATACCGCAAGCGGCACAATGTGTGTTTCCTGAGAAACCTTTTTCAGTACAGGTTGCATCAACTGCATCCCTGATTTCAGTTGTTACGTGATTTTCGGGGTTTGTTTCATATTCTTCAACAACATTACTGATACCGCAGACATCACAAGTGAGAGTTTTCTTGCCTTTTTCGGTACAGGTTGCATCAACCATTGTTTCAACAAGGTTGTGACCTGTTGCAATTATGATTTCATCTGTATAAACATCGTTACATCTTGAGCAGGTGTGAGTTGTGAAACCGTCTTCTTCACAGGTGGGCGGTGTAACAACGTCTTCATAAGCGTGACCGGGAGCATCAATAATGCTGACCTGTCTTTCTTCTTTACATACCGAACAGATTTCAAGGGTGTAACCGTATTCGGTACAGGTAGCATCAACAGGATTACCTGACTGAACGAAGCTATGTTCACCGTATTCGGCTGTGATTGATTCGGGAACAGATTTTTCATTGTTGAGCATAAGAATAGCAGATGAATACTCAAACTTTGCGGCGTGAGTGCCTTCTGCATAATTGAATTTAAGTTCAGCTATTTTATATTCACATTCGCCCGAGCAAGCTGAATAAGCAACTTCTTCTGCATCTGCAATACCGATTGAAATTTTATTATTTTCAGCGAATTCAACAGCCTTGAGGAATGTTTTTGTTTCATTGAAGCTGTCAGCATCAACAGGATAAATATCTTTGTTATAGGTTATTTCAAAGTTAGCTGCATTGAAACGTGATGCATTCTTCACATAGAAAGAAGCGATAACCTGACCGGGGACTGATGAAGGAACAACAACAGCCTTGAGTTCAGGTTTTCTGATTGCTGCAGTTGCATTTGAATGCTTCTGGCAATAATTATAACCTGCATCATCATAACAGCAATTGATTGTTACTTTACCGAATGCATTGTTGCCTATTGTCTTTACTGAGTAAGGCATATCAACAGAAGTAATCTTTGTATCTGCAAAAGCATTTGCGCTGATTGTTGAAAGACCTTCTTTAAGAGTCAGAGCAGAAAGTTTTGAACAACCTCTGAATGCGCTGTCACCGATTGTTTTCACCGTTGCGGGAACATTGAGTGTTGAAGGAAGTGACACACAATCTCTGAATGCATTGTTACCGATTGATGTGATTCCGTCATTAAGATTAACAGAAGAAAGTGCTGTACAACCGTAGAATGTATCGTTATTGATAACAGTTACATTTGCAGGAAGAGTAACACTCTTGAGTGAAGAACAGCCTCTGAATGCACCGTTACCGATTGTCTTTACAGAAGAAGGAAGTGAAACTGATGAAAGTGATCTGCAATCATAGAATGCGTTTGAGCCGATTGATGTAATCTTATTATGAATATTTATTGAAGGAAGTGATGTACAACCGCTGAATGCTTCATTACTGATAACAGTTACAGCTGACGGAATTGTTATTTTTGTAAGCTTTGCATTATTTTTGAAAGCACCTGCACCGATTGACTTTACCGTAGATGCAATAACAACTTCCTGAAGTTCTTTGAAGCCTACAAAAGCATTGTTACCGATATTTGTAACACCGCTTTCAATAACGATTTTTTTTGCGTGTTTGATGGGATATTCAGCAGAACCGCCCCAGAGAGCTTCCCAATGCTGACCGTCTTCACCGCTATTGTAATCCTTCATATTACCTGAACCAAAAACGGTAACAGTATCATTTTTCGGAGTGTATTTCCATTTTACTTTTCCGCCCATAGAAAGATCTGTCCATACAATACCACCGACATAACCGGCTGATGCATCAACATCAAATACACTTTCGATTTCTGAAGCGGGAAGGTAAACCGCTGTCATAAGCACTGCCATAAAGACAGCGACAAATTTCAGAAAACCTTTTTTCATTTTCACAACCTCCTGTTATAGTTGCAGATAGATATATTAATAATAAAATAAAATAAAGAAAAAGTCAATACAAATTACTGAGTTTTCTTACGGGGAGCAGTGATTATTTTCCATAGTTTACCCGTATATTTTTCAAACGCCCACGCAACAGGAATTGTAAAAACAGCACACAGGATGAAATAGAGATAAACATTGAAATCAGCAACACCGATTGCCTTGAAAATTATCATCGGGATTCTCTGCATTATGTAAAGCCCGAAAAGGTTTTTACCGCACCACATAAGGATTTTGTTGTGGAATGAAACTCTCATTGACATAATGACAACAAAAGCTGTAAAGAAGAGCATATAGAGCTCAGCAAACACGAAAGAACCTCTCTTTGTCATAAAATAAAGTGTACCTGCTGCAGAAACAAGGAAAAATACGATATACACGGCAAGGTTTTTATTGATTATCTTCTCAATCTTATCCCTAAGTAAAGAATACCATATGCCGCAGGCATAGCAGATAATTGTGTCAAACCAATAGCTGTCCTTAAGGTCGAAGAAATAAAGAATAACGATATAGCCGACACAACCTGCAGTCACAAGAATTGCTGCAGGATAGAAATCACCCTTATCCCGACAGATTTCAAACGCAACAAACGTGATAAAATATGCAACTACAACAGCAAAAATATACCAGTTGCTGTTACCGACGGCATCCCAGCCCGTGAATGAGAGAAGGTACTGTGAAACAGGGAAAGTTTTTCCGAGAATTGTCTGAACAACTATGAATATCAGAACGGCAATATCAAACCTGAAATATGTTCCGAGTATTCTTGTAACAGGAATTTTATGGATATATGCCATTCTCTTTTTCTTTATAGATTCCATTACGCCGTAACCCGAATAAAAAAGGAACAGCGTAACCATAGCCTGACCGATATACTGAAAAATTTTCACGTAATATGTTTCAATGCCCGAATCGAATGCAACATAGCTGTTGAAATGGCTGAAAAAGACAATAATAATAAAAATACCCTTGATTGACATTGTTTTATCAACAGACATATAGTCTGTCATATATTTTTCACCGTCTGCAGGTTTCAGTTGCACTTTATAAAGGCACAGCAGGACAAAAAGTCCGAAAAACAAGAACATCATAATCTTCCGCCTCTTTCAAGAAATTCTTCAATATGCTTCTGTTTGAATTCATCGGTATAATCATAATTCCAGAGTTCTTTTATCCCCTCAAAATTCTCAGTTGTTTCATCAGGGAAAATCTCAGCACTCCCCTTCGTATAAGGAAGAGTCAGCTTTACGGTACCGTTTGCGGAAATATAGAATTCTTCAGCAAACGCCTTTGCAACTTTGTTTGCGGGGATATGATCTTCTTCGTTGATTTTTATTTCCGTATTCGGGCAGAGAATAACAGGAGAAGCCGCATATTCATAGAACTTTGCCGATGTGCCGTGATGTCCGTGATGAGAAAGCTGAAGAATATCACATTTCAGATAATTCTCATAACGTCTCTCAAGCACCTTGCTTGATTCGGCACTTGCATCACCGGGCCAGAGCACCTTTGTATTTTCTGATTTCATCACAAGAACAGTTGATGAATTATTATAATCGGCACACGATTCGGGCCAGATATCCTCGTGAGTACAGAGCACTTCAAATTCAAGGTTACGGACATAAAAACGCTGCCCTGTATGAAGCTTCACAACAGGAACACCGCTTTTTTTCACTTCTTCATAAAAGCTTCTGCGGAATCCTTTGCCCGCACCGTCCCAGTTTGCATTGTCACGGTGTTCATCACTTATGAAGTTGTAATAGAACTTGTCAATCACCGTATCACTCATATTATAACGCAGATAATCGGTGCATTTGCAGATATGGTCATCGTGACCGTGGCTTAAAAACCAACCCGAAATATGAATTTTCTCATTATCGGGAGTCATTGACCTGAGAAAATCGTGAATTCTGTCATTATCGTGAACAGAATAGAAATGTGCGCTGTCTATAACAAAAAAGCTGTTATCGGCACAACGGATTATATAGCACATACCGCAGTCAATAAGACTGTGGTCTGTTTCAAACTGGTAAATTTCAGTATTACACCTTTTTTCAACAGGATGTGCGGCAACATCTGCCTGTGCGGTGTATCCGTCTGCAACAAGCCTCACCTTCTTCTCAGAAGGTGCATAATAATACTGAAGAACAACTTCAGCGTTGCAGAGAGTGAAATGCATATTGCCATTTATATCGTGTTTCTGAAGCTGACAGAAGCCTGCTTTCTCAAGCAGGTTTTCATATTCATAAAAATACTTTTCCTCAACATCGTTATAAATTCTGACAAAAACGGAGTCCCCCGAATCGTAATTCAGGTAATCGGAGGAGTCAAAAACAGGTAATTTACTGAAATAATCCATATCATACAGTCCTTAAAATATAATAAACAATGCACACAAATAAATGTGTACATTGTTCTGAAAACTTATTTTAATTTTGCGGCAATACGAAGAATACCTCTTGCGTCTGCTGCTGTGATTTTACCGTCTTCATTTTCATCGGCAATCACACGTTTTTCATCGGGAAGCTTTTCAAGATATGCGGCAACACGGAGAACTGTTCGTGCATCACCTGCATCAATTTTTCCGTTACCGTTGATATCGTGATCAAGGTTATCTTTTGTTTCTTCTGAAGTGTCTTCCTTGGGCGGTAAAGTACCGTCAAGATAATCGGCATAAAGAAGAGATATCCATCCTGTCTGACCGAGATAAGTGATTTTGCCCCAATCATCTGAAACTTCCGTTACAGTGACCTGTGTTCCCTCGGCAATACTTAAAATAGGATCATATGTCACATCGGGACCTTTACGCATACGAAGATATGATGCCGTGATTTTATATTTACCGGGCACAAATTCAGTTTCAACCTCAAGATTATCAAAATCAAGAGAAAGACAATATTCATAAGTTGATTTTCTTCTGCCGGGGCTCGATGATGCAACAGAATCTTCCATAGCAACATCATAAAGGATTTTGAGTGTAACCTTATCACCCGAACCTGCCTTTGCAACAGCTGCTCTGCCTACACGTGTAACACCGCCGCCGCCAAGCTGATTTTCAAGGTCTGCAAAATAAACAAGCGCCTTGGCATCGGTAATGCCCATACTCTGGGCTCTGATGACATAACCCTTTATGTCATTGAATGATAACTGATCCTGAGCATCTTTACTTTCCTGTGTTGCAAGAAGCTTTTTGACAATTCTGACTTCTTCGGAATTGAAGCATCTGTAATTCCAGGATGCAAGAGAAGAATTCACAATTTCATTGTAAAGAGAAGTTGTGAGAATACTCTGAGCCTGCTGAGGATTTGCCTCCACAATCATTTTCAGAAGCTGGAGAGCTCTGGCACCGTGCCACTGAACTCTGCCGATGCTGACAGCACCGTTATCGTTTGCGTTGATACTGTCATAGTAGCCTTCCTTACTCTGAATGTAAGATTTTGCGGCATTGACAATATCATCAATATCATATGCATTTGCATAAACTGACGAAGAAACAAGGAGCATAAAAGCAAGAATCATTGTTATGATTTTCTTCATTGAGCGTACCATATGACGCCTCCTTTCGCAGTGATTATACTACAAAAAAACGATTTTGTCAAATCCGCCCCTTTTTATGTCCGTTTTATAGCCCTTGAAACAGGAAAAACGGCTGTCCGAAGACAGCCGTAAAATCAGTATTTTTAACAGTAACCTTTCATTTTATTGAGGTCTCTGTAGTTGATAAGCTTGATACCGAGAGCTTCAATATGCTGACGTGTTTTGGGATCGCTGAAGAGTTTATATTCCCATACTCTTCTCTGCCATGAGCCTGCAATAGCCTTGATTTCATCACTCTCATAAGCAGGATGGATATATGTTTCGGTTACACCGTTATCGAATGTTCTGTAAAGCTCATAGATGTACTCTCTGAAGTTTTCGTAGCTGTCCTTCTGAGGGCCGTTCCAGTCACCGGGCATAAGGTAATCAAGCATAGCAACCTTGTTCTGTTCACCGAAAGCCACAAGCTGACCGATAAGATTATCAATCATTTCTTTGGGAATTTTGATATCAAGCATATCGTTGCCGAACATTTCATCTGTGAAAACTGTAGGCATTCTGAAAGGCATACCGTATTTTCCGCAGATGCCGAGAGTTGTCATAAGAAGTTCGAATCTGCCTGTGTCAACACCGTAGAGTGATCCCATATGATTATCGAAATGTGAGGGTTCAAGACCCATAGCACGGAGCTTTTCAATCTGAGCAACACATTCAATCGCAACTTCATCAAGATCTGCAGCGTTTGCAAACTGGTCACATTCGTGATACATAAAGCCTTCTTCGTCAATAAGAGATTTTACTTTATCACCTGCAACGGGAGCCCAACGGTATGTACCCCATTCACTTGTTGTTGTAAGATGCACACCTACTGCAAATTCGGGGTTTGCCTTTGCAAATTTTACTGCTTCAAAAGCCCAGGGACAGGGAGCCATAATTGTTGCAGAAGTGATACCGCCGCACTTGAAGAGGTCCATTGTAGCCTGATTGTGTGCGTGACACATACCGAAGTCATCGGCATTGATAATAAGATACTTATCCATACATTTATATCTCCTTTTCATCTTCCTCGGGAAGAATATATTTTTCGATTGTGTTGAGGAATGCGCCGTCAAGAATTGCTTCAACAAAAATTCCGTCTTCACGGTATTCCTCTTTTATTACTGCACCCTCTCTGCGTATGACCGAAACGGTTGAGCCATCGGAATACGGCAGAAGAATTCTGACTTTTCTTCTTGTTTTTTCAAGCGAATCGCAGATTTTTGTAAGAAGATTATCAAACCCTATCTTTTTAAGAGCCGAAATTCTCACATCATTTCCCGTTTCACCGAAAAATCTCAGATTAGGGGCTTTATCGCATTTATTGTAAACCGTAAGCATCGGTTTATCTGATGCACCAAGTTCATTCACAACACGCTTTGTGACACTCAGGTGTTCTTCAAAAGCAGGGTCAGAAGCATCGCAGATATTGAGAATAAGGTCTGCATACACAACTTCTTCAAGAGTGGATTTGAAAGCTTCAACAAGGTCGTGAGGAAGCCTTGAAATAAAGCCTACCGTATCAACGAGAAGAACCGTTCTGCCGTCGGGAAGTCTGAGTGCTCGTGATGTCGGGTCAAGTGTTGCAAAAAGCTTGTTTTCGGCAAGAACACCTGCATCCGTCAGAGCATTCAGAAGTGTTGATTTACCTGCATTTGTGTAACCTACAATAGCAACGGTTGTAACGGCATTTTTCTTGCGTCTTTCCCTTAAAAGCTTACGTCTTTTTGAAAGTGTTTTCAGCTGTTCATCAAGTGAATTTATACGTCTGTGAATATGACGTCTGTCCGATTCAAGCTTTGATTCACCGGGACCTCTCGTACCGATACCGCCGCCGAGCCTTGACATTTCTGTACCCTTACCGCCGAGACGGGGAAGTGAATATTTAAGCTGAGCAAGTTCAACCTGAAGTTTGCCCTCCCCTGTTCTTGCATTCAGAGCAAAGATATCAAGGATGAGCATTGTTCTGTCAATTGTTCTGATATCTGTGAATTTTTCAATATTTCTCTGCTGGGAAGGAGTGAGTTCACCGTCAAAAATAAGCAGGTCAACATCGTTGTTATCGCATATATTCTTAAGCTCCCACAACTTACCTTCACCGAGATATGTCGCATTATCGGGCTTATCCCTTTTCTGGATAAGCTTTGCAAAAACCGAAGCACCCGCTGTGGAAGCAAGTTCTTCGAGTTCATCTATCGATGCATACGCATCATATTCACCCGTATCAATACCTACAAGGACGCAGGTTTCGGGGGCTGTTGAATTTTCATAAAACTGAGCCAAATCAATCACCGGAATATTTTTCTCATTTAATATTACCATATTAAACGGTTTTTTGCAAGTAAAATTCATATAAAAAAAACATATAAAAAGGCTGTAATTATAACGGATAATGTGGTATACTGTATTCACTATAATGTAAAGAGCTGAATTACTATGAACACAAAGCTTACAGATAAAAAAATATATGACGTTCTTGTTGTGGGCAACGGTATTGCAGGTATGTACGGTGCATTACAGTTTGAAGAAAGCACAAGTGTACTCCTTCTTGCAAAATACGACAAGGATGTTTCAAACAGCAACCTTGCTCAGGGCGGTATTGCAGCAGTCCTTGACCTTGAAGATGACAGCTATGACCTGCACATTCAGGATACAATGATTGCAGGCGGTCACGCAAACGACATTGAAGCTGTTGACACACTCGTCCACGAAGGTCCCGATGATGTGAGAAACATTATGGAAAATATGGGCGTTGATTTTGATCGCAACGAAGACGGTGAGCTTGACAAAACTCTTGAAGGCGGTCACTGCAGAAGAAGAATTATGCATTATAAGGACTCCACAGGAGCCGAAATGGTAAGAAAGCTTATTGCAGAAACCGAAAAACGCCCCAATATCGAACGCAGTTACAACACAACACTCTACTCTCTTTCAAGAGTAAAAAGCGGTTTCAGAGCCGACATCATCAAAAACGGCGAACTGACAAGTGTTTTCTGCAGTTACTGCATTCTCTGCACGGGTGGTATCGGCAGAATATATAAATACACAACAAATCCGAAATCTGCAACGGGTGACGGAATAAGAATAGCATATGAGCTCGGCGCAAAAATCAAAGACCTGAGCTACATTCAGTTCCACCCAACAGCTTTCAACTCCGAAGACGGTGAACAGTTCCTTATCAGCGAATCGGTACGTGGTGAAGGTGCTGTTCTCAAAAACTGCAAAAAAGAACGTTTTATGCACCGTTACGATGAAAGACTTGAACTCGCTCCACGTGACGTTGTTTCAAAATCAATAATCCTCGAAAGCAGAAGAACGGGCAGTAACGATTTCTTCCTTGACATCACGCATGAAGATGCCGATTTCATCAGATGGAGATTTCCCGGCATTTATCAGGGATGTATGCGTTACGGCGTTGATATGACAAAAGACCTTGTGCCCATTTTCCCCTGTCAGCATTATCTTATGGGCGGCATTGAAACAGATATTGATGCAAAAACAACAGTACCCCGTCTTTATGCGGCAGGTGAATGCGCAAATACAGGCGTTCACGGCAAAAACAGACTTGCAAGCAACTCTCTTCTTGAAGCACTTGTTTTCTCAAGAAGAGCCGCTCAGGATATAAAGAGATGTATGGCGGCAGGTTTTCCGACGGTTACGGAATACCCCAGTCCTCTCGAACAGCCCGTAAACGGTGCTCCCGTTCCCAAAGGGCTCAAAGCTGAAATCAGAAGCATTCTTCAGCGTTCATATTTTGTTCTGCCCGACCACGGTGCAGTACGTTCGGTTCTCCGACAGGTTGACAACATTCTTAAACGACTCAAGGGTGGCGGATATGCCATTACAACAGATTTCTGCGAAGCGCTCAGTATGGCAACTGCAGCACATATTATTCTAAAAGAGGTAGATGACAGATGATACTCCCCGATTTTTATATTGACGAGCTCATAAAGAAAGCAATTACAGAAGACATCAATTACATTGACGTTTCTTCAGCTTATCTTTTCGGTGATGACGACAGAACAGAAGCTTACTTCATTTCAAAGGCAGACGGTGTTCTCTGCGGTATCGAAGTGGCTCTGAGAGTATTCTCACTCCTTGACAAAACTCTCGAATACAAACTTTACAAGCACGACGGCGACGAAATCAAGGCAGGTGACCTTATTGCCGAATTCAGCGGTAAGACACTCAAGCTCCTTGAGGGTGAAAGAACTGCTCTCAACCTTCTTCAGCATATGTCAGGCGTTGCATCAATGACAAATGCGGCTGTCAAAGCAATTGAAGGCACAGGTTCAACTATTGCAGACACAAGAAAGACACTTCCGGGTCTTCGTGCAATCCAGAAATATGCAGTAACCTGCGGTGGCGGACATAATCACAGATACAACCTCTCAGATGCCGCAATGCTCAAGGATAACCACATTGATGCAGGTGGCGGAATCACAAAAACAGTAAAAACTCTCCGTGAAAAAATCGGCCACACGGTAAAAATCGAAGTTGAAACAAGAACTCTTGATGAAGTAAAAGAAGCTGTTGAAGCCGGTGCAGACATCATTATGCTTGACAATATGAGCCTTGAAACAATGCAGAAGGCAGTTGAAATAATTGACAGCAGAGCACTCACCGAGGCTTCGGGCAACGTAACACTCGAAAATATCCGCACAGTAGCTCAGGCAGGCGTAAATATCATTTCAATGGGTGCCATAACACATTCGGTAAAAGCATTTGATATTTCAATGAGAATCAAAAAGTAAAAAAATGACTTGTACAGACCGAAACTGTACAAGTCTTTCTTTTTTACATAAAGCAGTAATATATAAGTCCGAAAACAGATGCCGCACCGCATCCGTAAACTATAACGGGCCCCGCAATAGTGAACATTTTAGCTCCCGTCCCGTAGATTTTGCCGTCTGTTGTATATTCAAGTCCCGAAGAAACAACAGCATTCGCAAAGCCCGTAATCGGCACAAGTGTACCTGCCCCTGCGTGTTTTGCAATTTTATCAAAAACACCGATTCCCGTAAGTGCTGCAGCAATAACAATAAGCGTTACGGGGATAAGCATAGCTGTTGTCTTTTCGTCAATTCCGATTTTACCGTAAATAAATCCGAAAAGTTCCCCCAAGGTACAGATCGTACCGCCGAAAAGAAAAGCAAGAACTGAATTTTTCAGTTTCGGTGAAGGCGGTGAAGCTTTTTTCGTCATCCGGTCATATTCTTTGTCTTTTTCAGGCATTTTCATCACTCCCTGAGATTAGTATGAGCAAGAAAATGATGTTTAAACAAGAATTTATCGAGGTCTTCAGATAAACATTTCGTAATAAAAACAATCTTTGTAGGGACCGATGCCTACATCGGTCCGTTGTTTCATCAAAGATGAAACGGGGAACCCCCGGCGAGGGTTCCCCACGCAAAAACAGTCACACCGGACTGTTTTTGCTCCCTTCCTGCGCTTTTTAAGGAAAAAGAGTTTCGCACTCTGCGGAGTGCGA
>JAFYVE010000051.1 GCA_017549285.1 Clostridia bacterium | reverse complement strand
CCTGCAACGTAGTTAGAGCTACAATCAACGGTCTTTCACAGCTTCGTTCAGCTGAGACTGTTGCTGCAACAAGGGGCAAATCAGTTAAAGAAATTTTAGGTTAAGGAGTGGACGGTATGGCAGACGTAAAAGTTAAACTTGTCAGAAGCCTTATAGGCAGCAAGAAAGATCAGATTGCTACCGTTTATGCACTCGGTCTTCGTAAAATCGGTGATGAGGCTGTTCAGCCGAACAATCCTCAGACTCTCGGTAAGATCAAGAAGGTTTCTCATCTTATCGAAGTAACCGAAGCTTAAAGAAAGGATGGGCAACACTAATGAAATTACATGAGTTAGCACCTGTTGCAGGTTCAAACAGAGCTTCTAAGCGTGTTGGTCGTGGTCCTGCTTCAGGCCAGGGCAAAACAGCCGGTAAAGGTCATAAGGGTCAGAAAGCTCGTGCCGGTTCAGGTCCCCGTCCGGGATTTGAAGGCGGTCAGATGCCCCTTCAGAGACGTATACCCAAGAGAGGCTTCAACAACATCTTTGCTAAAGAGATTGCTATCGTTAACGTTTCAGCTATCGCTGACAAATTCGAAGACGGCGCAGTAGTTGACATCGAAGCTCTTAAGAATGCAGGTCTTATCAAAGACGAACTTGATGGTGTTAAGGTTCTTGGTAACGGCGAAATCGCAAAGAAACTCACAATTAAAGCTAATGCTTTTTCTGCAGGCGCTAAGGCAAAGATCGAAGCAGCCGGCGGTACAGCTGAAGTACTTTAATTACACCACAATCTGATTCGGTTTATCCGAAAAAAGAAGGAGCGTGTGTAAAATGATTCAGACAATCAGAAATGCATGGAAGATTCCTGAGATCAGAAAAAAAGTTTTATTCACAGCTTTTATTATCCTTATTTACAGACTCGGAGCTGCAATTCCCGTTCCGTTCCTTAATATAGGACCCGACGGTATTCTCGGAAATGCTGCAGTTACATCAGCAACATTCTTCGACTATATCAATATGATCTCCGGTAATGCATTCAACTACGGTACAATCTTCGCAATGTCGATTACACCGTATATCAACTCTTCAATTATCATTCAGCTTTTGACCGTTGCTATCCCCGCTCTTGAGAGACTCTCAAAAGAGGGTGAAGAAGGAAGAAAGAAGATTGCAAAAATAACAAGATATGTTACAATTGCACTTGGTCTTCTTCAGGCTATCGCATACTACGTATTCCTTCGCAGCCAGAATGCTCTTTCTCCTGCAGACGGTACATTTGCTAAGATTTTCCAGGCAGTTGTAATCGTTCTTGTCCTCACAGCAGGTACATCACTTACAATGTGGCTTGGTGAACAGGTTAACGATAAGGGTATCGGAAATGGTATCTCAATGATCCTTTTTGCAGGTATCGTATCAAGAATTCCTTCTTACTTTGGACAGCTTTACGGCTATATGAGCTACGGCGGAGTTTTCATTCCCCTTACAATTGTAGCTGCAGTCAGCCTTCTTCTTCTCATTGTTTTCATCGTATGGATGGACAATGCAGAACGCAGAATTCCTGTTCAGTACACAAAGCGTGTAGTAGGAAGAAAGATGTACGGCGGACAGAGCTCACATATTCCCATCAAGGTTAATATGTCAGGTGTTCTCCCCGTTATCTTCGCAAGCTCAATTCTTTCTCTTCCCACAACAATCCAGATGTTTGTTGATGTTGAGAAAGGTTCAGGCTGGGAAACATTCTTCTCAGTTTTCACAACTGAACATTGGGCATACACACTTATTTATTTCGTTCTTATCATCTTCTTCGCTTATTTCTATTCATCAATTCAGTATAATCCTATTGAAATGGCAAACAACCTCGCTAAGAACAGCGGTACAATCCCCGGTGTCCGTACAGGTCGTCCCACTTCAGATTATATTGCAAAGGTTATAAGCAAGATCGTTCTTCTCGGCGCACTTCTTCTCAGCGTTGTTGCTCTTTTCCCCATCATCTATTCACAGCTTACAACACTTCTGTGTGTAGATATCCTCGGAAAACAGACAGGCGTTTCTATTTCACTCGGCGGTACATCAATCATCATTCTTGTTGGTGTAGCACTTGAAACAGTACGTCAGCTTGAGAGCCAGATGATGATGCGTCATTACAAGGGATTCCTTGATTAAGGAGGAAAAGGATATGAATATTATTTTCCTCGGCGCTCCCGGCGCAGGTAAAGGAACTCAGGCAGAGAAGGTAAGCGAAAAACTCGCTATCCCCACAATCTCAACAGGTAATATTATCCGTGAAGCTCTCAGAAACGGCACTGAGATGGGCCTTAAAGCTAAGGAATTCATCGAAGCAGGTAAGCTTGTTTCAGACGAGGTCGTTATCGGTATCATCAAAGAAAGACTTTCAGCCGATGACTGTAACAACGGATTTATCCTTGACGGATTCCCTCGCACAATTCCTCAGGCTGAAGCTCTTGACACAATGGGCATCGTAATCGACAAGGTAATTGATATCGAAGTCGCTGATGAAGCTATTGCAAAGAGAATGGGCGGCAGAAGAGTTTGTGCAAAGTGCGGTGCATCTTATCACCTCGAATACAAGAAACCTGATGTTGAAGGCGTATGTAACCTTTGTCAGGGTGAACTTGTTCAGAGAAAAGATGATGCTCCCGAAACAGTTCTTGAAAGACTCAAGATTTATCACGAGGAAACTGAACCGCTGAAGGATTACTACAGCAAGACAGGTAAACTTGTGATTGTTGAAGGTCAGGAGGAAGTTGCTGATACAACTGCTCTCACCTTCAAAGCATTGGAGGATTAAGCATGGTAGTGCTGAAAACACGCAAGGAAATAGAACTGATGCGTGAGGCAGGCAGAATAGCCGCTACAGCACTCAAGGTTGCAGGCGAAGCAGTCAGACCGGGAGTTTCAACTCTTGAGATTGACACCGTAGCCCGTAAGTATATAGAAAGTCAGGGTGCAAGACCCAACTTTCTCGGGCTTTACGGTTTTCCTGCTACCGCATGTATTTCCATAAACAATGAGGTAATACACGGTATCCCCGCAAAAGACCGGATTCTCAAAGAAGGCGACATCGTCAGCATTGACCTTGGCGCTGAGAAAAACGGTTATCACGGCGACAATGCTGCCACATTTGCGGTCGGAAAGATTTCCGATGAAGCACAGCGGCTGATCGACACGACCCGTGAGTCCCTTTATGTCGGACTCAAACAGGCTGTCGCAGGCAACAGAATCGGTGATATTGCGAATGCGGTTCAGGTGTATTGCGAGGAGCGCGGCTATGGCGTTGTCCGTGATTTTGTAGGACACGGCATAGGCAAAGAGCTCCATGAAGATCCTTCGGTTCCGAACTTCGGAACTCCCGGCAGAGGAGCAAGATTGATGCCGGGCATGACTATTGCTGTAGAGCCGATGATAAACCAGGGAACATGGGAAGTTGACCAGTTGCCTGACGGCTGGACTATCGTTACAAAAGACGGTAAGCTTGCAGCACATTTCGAACATACAATAGCTATCACAAAAGACGGTGAATGTATGATTCTCACTCTTCCCGATTAAGAGGTACTTATATGGAACTTGTAAAGGGAAGCGTAGTAATATCAAAGGCAGGCAGAGACAAGGGTTATTACCTTGCGGTGACAGAAATCACTGACGATGGTGTTTATGTTTGCGACGGTAAGGAGAGACCGGTTGAAAGACCGAAGAAGAAAAATCCGTTACACCTCGCAAAGACCAGGTTCGTGCTCTCCGAAGAAAACACAGCAACAAATCGTTCTTTGAAAAAAGCACTGAAAGAAATTTCGTGCTCAGAAGAAAGTGAGGTAGAATAGTATGTCCAAGCAGGATATGATCGAAGTCGAAGGTAAAGTGGTCGAAGCTCTCCCCAATGCAACATTCAAGGTAGAGCTTGAAAACGGCCGACAGATAGTTGCTACTATTTCCGGTAAGCTGAGAATGAACTATATCAGAATTCTCCCCGGCGATAAAGTAACTGTGGACATGTCGCCCTACGACCTCACAAGAGGCCGTATCACATGGCGATCAAAATAGGTAATTTTTAAGGAGGTAATACAATGAAAGTCAGACCTTCTGTAAAGAAAATTTGCGAGAAGTGCAAAATCATTAAACGCAAGGGAAAAGTAATGGTTATCTGTGAAAATCCCAAGCACAAGCAGCGTCAGGGCTAAGCTCTGATAATACCGTAATGGAGGTGCAACTGACAAATGGCGCGTATATCCGGTGTTGATCTTCCCAGAGAGAAGAGAGTAGAAATCGGCCTTACTTACATCTATGGTATCGGCCGCAAAACCGCAAGCGACATTATTAAGGCAACAGGTATAAATCCTGACACAAGAGTTAAGGATTTGACCGAAGATGACGTTTCAAAGCTTCGTGAGTACATCGAACACAATGTTACTGTTGAAGGTGACCTCAGAAGAGAAACAGCATTTGACATTAAGAGACTTGTTGAAATAGGATGCTACCGTGGTGTTCGTCACAGAAAGAGTCTTCCCGTAAGAGGACAGCGTTCAAAGACAAACGCACGTACAAGAAAAGGTCCTAAGAAGACAATCGCTAACAAGAAGAAATAATAAGGAGGGAATAGTAGTATGGCTAAAGCAACCGCTAAAAAAGGTGTTTCACGTAAACGCCGTGAGCGTAAGAATATTGAACGCGGTGCAGCTCATATTCAGTCTACATTCAACAATACCATCGTAACTATTACCGATACACAGGGTAACGCAGTTTCATGGGCAAGTGCAGGCGAAATGGGCTTCAGAGGTTCAAGAAAATCTACACCCTTCGCAGCTCAGACAGCAGCAGAAACAGCTGCTAAGGCGGCAATTGAACACGGTATGAAAACTGTTGAAGTTTTCGTTAAAGGCCCCGGACAGGGAAGAGAAGCAGCTATCAGAGCTCTTCAGACTGCAGGTCTTGAAGTAAGCATGATCAAGGACGTTACTCCCATCCCTCACAATGGCTGCCGTCCGCCTAAAAGAAGACGTGTATAACCGATTAACTGGAGGTGTTTTAACACATGGCAAGATATACCGGTGCGGTATGTAAATTATGCCGCAGAGAGGGCAAAAAGCTCTTTTTAAAGGGTGAAAGATGCACCAGCTCAAAGTGTTCTTTTGAACGCCGCAGCTATGCACCCGGCCAGCACGGTCAGGGTCGTAAGAAGCTCACTGAGTATGGTCTTCAGCTTCGTGCAAAGCAGACAGCAAGAAGATATTACGGTATCAGCGAAAGCCAGTTCCGTAAGTATTTTATGATGGCAGTTCGTCACGAAGGTGTTACCGGTGACAACTTACTTCGTATCTGCGAAAGCCGTCTTGACAATATTGTATATTCACTCGGTTGGGCAACTTCCCGTGCTGAAGCAAGACAGCTCGTTACTCATGGCCACTTCACTGTAAACGGTAAGAGAGTAGACATTCCCTCATACCTTTGCAAAGCAGGCGATGTTGTAGCAATCAAAAAGGCAAGCCTTGATTCCGAGAAGTTCAAAGCTATCCTCGAGAAGACAGGTACAATTCCTGCTTGGCTTGAAGCAGGCAACGATAACACAGCTAAGATCGTTAATCTTCCCGAACGTGAACAGATTGAAGTTCCCGTTGAAGAACATCTTATCGTCGAATTCTATTCAAGATAATAGGCTTACGATTAAACTGTATATATTAGCAGCCTGACTGCAAAATCTAAGGAGGGTTTTGAATGATAGGTATTGAGAAGCCCAGAATTGATGCTGTTGATTTAAATCAGGACGGTACCTACGGCAAATTTGTTGTTGAACCTCTTGAAAGAGGTTACGGTACAACTCTCGGCAACAGCCTTCGCAGAATTCTTTTGTCATCACTCCCCGGATATGCTATCACATCAGTAAGCATTGACGGTGTACTTCATGAGTTTTCGACAATTGAAGGCGTTAAGGAAGATGTAACTGAGATCGTTCTGAATTTAAAGAATGTCATTCTGAAAATTCATGGCTCAGGACCCAAGACAATGTATATTGATTGCAGCGGTGAATGTGAAATCACTGCAGACGATATACAGGCTGATTCAGAGGTTGAAATCCTCAACCCCGAACAGCATATAGCAACACTTAATTCCGATGCTCATGTCCGTATGGAACTTACAGCAGACATCGGCAGAGGTTATGTATCGGCAGAAAAGAACAAGAAGATGCTTGACCCCGTTATCGGCGTTATTGCAATCGACTCAATCTATACTCCTGTCGTAAAAGTAAACTACAATGTTGAAAATGCTCGTGTCGGTGATGTAACTGACTATGACAAACTTTCACTTGAGGTTTGGACTAACGGAACAATCGCAGCTAAGGATGCGGTTTCCCTGGCAGCCAAGATTCTCAACGAGCATCTCAACCTCTTCATTGATCTGTCAGATGAGGCAGGCAACACAGAGGTTATGATAGAAAAAGGCGAAGATAACAAGACTCAGATCTTGGAGATGACTGTTGAGGAACTTGACCTTTCAGTTCGTTCATTCAACTGCTTGAAGAGAGCAAACATTCATAAGGTAGAAGATTTGATCTCAAAGTCAGAAGAAGAAATGATGAGAGTAAGAAATCTCGGACGTAAGTCACTTGATGAGGTTATTGCAAAGCTCAATTCTCTCGGACTTTCTCTTCGTCATGAAGACGAGTAAATCAGATTTTATACCAAACTAACGGTAAAGGAGAGATATTCATGCCCGGAACCAGAAAACTCGGCAGAACTTCGGATTCCCGTAAGGCTATGCTCAGAGCTATGGTAACTTACCTTTTGGAAAATGGCAAAATCGAGACCACCGTTACAAGAGCTAAAGAAGTTCGTTCAATGACAGAAAAAATGATCACTCTTGCAAAAGAGAACAATCTTCATAACTACAGACAGGCTATGGCTTATGTAACAAAAGAAGATGTAGTTAAGAAGCTGTTTGACGAAATAGCTCCCAAGTACAATGAGGTCAAAGGCGGTTATTGCCGTATAATCAAGACAGGTCCCCGTCGTGGTGACGCAGCTGAGATGTGTATCATCGAGCTTGTCTGATTAACCAATAATAAATTAAGGTGTCCGAAAGGGCACCTTTTTTTATTTATTAATTCAATTTAAGCCACAATAATAAATAAAATGTGGACTACTTTCTTTATTAGTAAATAAAAATAAGATAATTATAAAAAATATATAAAAATTCCTTGAAAAATATGGCTCGTTGTGGTATAGTTAGACTGTATTATAACCACTTTGGAGGTATACGAAATGAAGAAATTTAAAAAAGTAATCAGCGTTATACTTGCAACTCTTATGGCATTCAGCGCAATCGGTGTTGTTTCATTTGCAGAGGAAGACGCTATGGATTACACAAGTGAACTTATCACAGCTGCTACAGGCAGTGATGAAAAAGTTGCTACAATCATTCTCCCCGGTATCGGTCAGTCTGATTCAACTTATGTTAAAGAAGACGGTTCAACAGTAAGCGGCGGTCTTGTTCTTCTTGACACAGAAGGTATCGTTGGCCCCATCGTTTCAAAGCTTGCATTACCCCTTCTTGCATCAATCGGCACAAGAACAGCAGCCCTCAATCTTCAGGATGCAGCTTATGAAGTTATTTCAGACCTTTTCTACATCCAGGCATCTGATAAGGATGGTACAGGCAGAGAAGAACTCATCCTCACAAGATATCCTTATGCTCTTTCACAGTACAATGAAGATGATCACGGCTGGTTCTACAGAATGTTCCCCATGGAACCCGTAGTTGAAGCTATGGCTGCAAAGTACGGCGCAGATGATCCTTCATACAATCCCGAAGACTACATCTATCTTTCAACATTCCAGCTTATTGGTAATCCTTATGATTCTGCTAAGGAACTCAAGGATTTTATCGCTATGGTTAAAGAACAGACAGGTTGTGAAAAGGTTAACCTTGTTCCCATCAGCCTTGGCGGTACAATCCTTACAGCTTACCTTCAGCTTATTCAGGAAGAATACAACGGTGATTTCTCAGATATCAACAAGATCATCAACATCGTTGCTTGTCTCAACGGTACAGACCTTTTCTCAGACTTCTTCGACAGAAAATGGAACCTTGCAGACGAATTCCTTTATGATGAATACATTGACCTTATCGTTGAAGCAAACGGTATGCAGCCTTATATGGGCGGCCTTATCAAGATTGCTCTCAAGATAATTCCCAAGCCCGCTCTTTATGCAATCCTTTCAGGTGCTATCGAAGGCCTTCTTGATAATATGTTTGTTAACTGTCCTCAGTTCTGGGCAATGGTTACAAAGGAAAGATACGAAGGTCTTGCAGACAGATACCTTGTTGGTGAAGAATATGCTCTTCTCCGTTCAAAGACAGACTGGTTCCAGAACGCAAGAGTAAATCTTATCGACAACCTTAACTATGTTAAGGATAACTACGGTGTTGTAACATACTCAGTTGCAGCTTACGGTCTTCAGTTCACAGACGGTGAATACAACTTCTTTGGTATTGCAGGTTCATCTGCAACAACAAACTCAGATGGTATCATCAACATCAGTTCTGCATCACTCGGTGCAAGCTATGTTGTTCCCGGTGCTAAGTATGAAAATGCTGTTATGCCTTCACCCGACGGCGAACTTGACATTTCAACATGTGCATTCCCCGACACAACATGGTTCTTCAAGAATCAGCATCACGAAGTTGGTAGAAACGACGTTATTCTCAAGCTCCTCGGTCAGATTCTTGTAGGCGAAATCACAGATGTCAAATCATCTGCAAACTTCCCCCAGTTTAACTACGGCCGTGTAACAAGAAATCTCACAAGAGATGGTTGGCTTATGGATCAGGCAGCAGAAGTTATTGCTAACGAAGAAGGAATTTACACTCAGGAACAGATCGACACTGTAAAGCCCGTTTACGAAAAGGCAGTTGCAATGCTCGACAAGACAGTTCTTGATGAAAATTCAGCTAAAGAAGCAGAAGACATGATCAAGGAACTCAACGATGCTCTTGCATGCACAGGTCTTACATCAGTTGATGCAGGTCCCTCATTTATGGATAACCTTCTCAACAAAGTTCTCGGTTAATCTTTATTGAATCAATAAATTAAAGCCGTTCTCCGGAACGGCTTTTTCTTTTTTAATAAAACTTCAATGATTGTGATTTATAATATATTATAATATTTAAAAAAAGTATTGTAACATAATGAAAAATATAGTATAATAACTATATTATGGATTATTTTATACAGAAACGGAAGGTGTTCTTAATGGACGAAAATAAGATTAATCCAATCCCCGCAAATGAACCTGAAGAAGAGCAGATTGTACCTGCTGATGAAGTTAAGGTTGAAGAAAATGCGGAGGTGTCAGAAGAGGTTGCTGAAGAAGTAACAGCTGACGAAGTGACTGTTGCAGAAAATGCAGAGGAATCAGAAGTGGTTGCTGAAGATGAACCTGCTGATGAAGTGGCAGTTAAAGAAAATGCAGAGGAATCAGAAGAGTTTGCTGAAGAAGCAACAGCTGATGAAGTTGAAAATGAAACAACTGAAGAAACTCCTGCTCCTAAAAAGAAAAAGAGCAAAGGTGCAGTAGCGCTCCTTGTTATTCTTGTTGCACTTCTTCTTGCTGCAACTGCTTTCTTCGTTTCAGTTATCGTGAAGAGTACGGCAGGTTCAAGAATTGATCACGAAGAGATTGCTGTAACTGTCGGTGAAGATGAAATTACTGTAGGTGAATATCTTTATTGGTTTGCATATGTTGATGCTTATTACTATAATTACTATTCATACTACTATTCACAGATTCCCGAAAGTCAGATCAAGGATGATACGCTCAATCAGCTTTCACACACAAGCGCTCTCTATAATCAGGCTGTCAAGGCCGGTTATACGCTCAGTGAAGAAGATAAGGCTCAGATTGATGAGAATATGAATGCATATACTCAGGCTGCCGAGGCTTCAAGTGTTCCTGTTGATGACTATGTGGCAAAGAATTTCGGCAAGGGTTACACTCTTGATATGCTTAGAACATACCTTGAAAAACAGGCTGTTGCATATAAATACTACGAAGATATGCTCACAGGTATTCAGGATGACTTCAAGGCATCAGACGTTGAAGATAAGGTGGAAAAGGCTTATAAAGCAAATAAAGTCACATATGACCTCGCAAATGTAACTTACTGCTATTTTGATGCAACTGATGAAAATGCTCAGAAGAATGCAAACACAGTAATTGCAAAGGTCAAGGACGGCATGTCTTTTGCAGACGCAGTCAAGGCTGTGACGGGTGATGATGAAGCAATTTCAGATTCTCTTTCAGGTCTTTCAAAGGAAGCAATAACTGCAAACTTCAACAAAGAAGCAGCTGACTGGATTTTTGAAACAGATGCAGAAGATGCTTATGTCAACGGTAAAGACGCAGTAAAATCTGTTGAAGCAGGCGGAGTTGTTTATGTTCTTTATGTGAATGATGCTCCTGCAAGAAATTCATTCATTCCTGTTTCAATCGATTATGTAAAAATTACTCCCAGCTCAGACGATTCAATCAAGAGTGCTGCAGAACTCAAGCTTCAGGCAAAATCAAAGGCAACATCACTCTTTGCTGAGTTTGAAAAGACAGGCAAGTCTGCTGAAGATTTTGCAAAGTTTGAAGAAGATGCAAATGCAGATGTAAGCGGTCTTGTCAAGGCATTCACATATGAAGACACACTCGCAGACGGTTCACACGATGCGGAAGTTGAAAAGTGGATGAGTGAAGAAGGCAGAAAAGAAGGCGACTATGCTCTTGTTGAAGGCAAAGACGGCGCATACTACATCGTTTATATGATGGGCATTTCAGAAAAGCCCGTATGGTATCAGTCAGTATACAATTCACTTCTTGAAGCTGAACTCAAAGCGTGGGAAGATGAATTCATCGCAAGCTATGAAGATAAGATAGTTGCTGATGAAGAAGTAATCAACAATGCTGTTGCAGCTTTCAAGCAGATTGCAGCTCAGAATGCAGGATAATTCAAAAAAACACTTGTATATTATACAAAAATATAGTAAAATATAGTGTATTCGGAATTAAAATAATTTTGAAAGGTGAATATCATGGATAAGAACGAAAAAGAAGCTCTTGACGCGTATCGTCAGGAACGAAAAGAAAGAATCGCAAAGCAGACAAAGAACAATGCGAAGAAAGGTCACGCAAATCCCGCTGCAAAAAGTGCTGCAGGTAAAGTTTTCGGTGCTGTTGTTGCTGTAGCTGTTGTTATTGCACTTCTCGCAGGTATTCTCAGCTTCTTTGCTGTACCCCAGAAGCTTACAAAGGCAATTGTAATTGACGGCGAAAGCTACTCAATGAGTGAGCTTAGCTGCTACTATATGCAGATGTATAACAATGTTTACCAGACAGCTGCATCATACGACCAGAACTACGGTGAAGGTTACGGTAAAATGCTTACAGGTTACGATGTATCTCTTTCTCCTGCTGATCAGAAGACCAAGGATGAAGACGGCAACGAAATCACATGGGATGAACAGTTCCTCAATCAGGCTATCGATACAATGGCTAACATTAAGAGATATTACAACGCTGCTGTTGAAGCAGGTGTTGAGCTTACAGAAGAAGCTGAAAAACAGATTAACGAAACTCTTGAAAGCTATAAAGCATACCTCGGCAACTACTCTCTTTCAAACTTCCTTCAGATGCAGTACGGTAAGGGTGTAGACGAAGCTCTTTTCACAAAGATTCTTAATGAACAGCAGCTTGTTTCAATTTATCAGGAGCAGATTCAGGAAGAACTCAAAGACAGCTACTCAGCTGATGAAGTAAACGAAATCTATGCAAAAGATAAGTCAAAGTATGACGTTGTTGGTTTCAGATGGTTCACAATTGATGTAAAGGCAACAGAAAATGCTGAAAAGACATCTGCTGCAGAACCCACATCAGAAGCAAAAACAGAAAAGAAACCCGTTGCAGAAGAACTTGAAGCTCAGAAGTTCATTGATGCTGTAAAGGCGGAAGCTAACTATTCAGAAGAAACATTCAAGAAGGTTGTTCTTCAGTTTGCTGATAAAAAAGATGAAGCTTATGAGGAATACAAACAGGATGGTGCAACTCTTCTCCAGAAGATTACAAAGGATGCAATTGAATCAAATGTCAGCAAAGATGCTGCAAACTGGCTTTATGAAACAAACGATGCCGGTAACTATGTAAGACAGGCAGGCGATATGAAGTATTTCCTCAGCCAGGATGGTAAGACTGTTTACATTATTTATGCTATCGGTGCTCCCTTCAGAGATGAAACAAAGCACACAAGCGTACGTCATATCCTTGTTAAGTTCCCCGAAGCTAAGACAGAAACTGCAAGCGGTGAAGATGTTACAGGTGAAGCTGAAGAAGTTACACTTGCTGCAAGCGTAAAAGCTGAATGTGAAAGCGAAGCAGAATCAATCCTTGCAAGTTATAATGAATATATCAAGGAAAATATGAGCGACGTTGCTGATGAACAGTATTTCGGTGAACTCGCAAGCAAACTTTCAGATGATACAGGTTCAAAGAGTACAGGCGGTCTTATTGAACATATGGCAAACGACGGACAGTATGTTCCCGAATTTGAAGACTGGGCATTCTGCGAAGGCGATTACGAAGGTGAAACAAGAGCTCCCGGTTCAACAGGTATCGTTGAAACTCAGTATGGTTACCACGTAATGTACTACGTTGGCGCAGAAGAAAATGCTGACTGGTATGAATCAATTCTTACAGACCTCATTTCAGAAGATTGGGAAGAAAAGCAGACTGAATTTGAAAAGCAGTTCGGTGAAGATGCAATCGAAAGAAAAGAAAAGGTTGAAAAGAAAGTCAAGAAAGCTTGTCTTGAAATGATTGAAATGAACTTACAGGCAAGATAAAACAATAAATAATTGCGGAGTCGAATGACTCCGCTTTTTTTATTTTATTAATCAGAATTTGTCGGAATGTTTGAAACGAGTGTAGGGACCGAACCTGCATCGGTCTGTATTTGTCGTAAGACAAATCGGAAATCTCTGATTTCCGCATAACAAAAAATAATTCAAAGTGTTTATTGCAATAGAACGGTGTATCACCGTTATTGCTCCGTAAACTCCGCAATCGGACCGATGTGGGCATCGATCCCTGCAAAAATTACATTTCCTTCAACAAATGACCTTGATAAATTATTGTTTCACACTTGTCCCTTCCTCTGCATAGTATGAAGTGTAAGACAGAATGGAAGGGAGGTAAGACAATGAATTTCCTTTGCGGTAACAACTACTCATGGATTATCATCCTCGTGATTCTTGTACTTTTCTGCAACAATGATTGCGGTTATTCAAGAAATGACAACGGTTGCGGTTGCGGTAACAGCTGCGGCTGCTGCTAATCCAGGCAGAATAGCTTTAATAACAGGGTTTTTTATTTCCCTGTGTAAGTAAGTAAAAAAAGACACCGTACAGAGGATTCTGTACGGTGTCTGAATGTTGTTTTTTATTTGTCAACGTCTGTTGTGTTTTTGAAGTCTTCAAAATCTGAAAGACCTGCAGAAACTCTGAGGATGATTCTTGCATCAGCTGCAGTAATCACACCGTCGCCGTTAACGTCTGTGTTCTTGAATACAACGCTATCAGCTGCAGGATAGTTTTCAAGTCTTGCTGTGATACGAAGAGCAAGTCTTGCGTCTGCTGCAGAAATCTTACCATCAAGGTTAACGTCACCGAGCATATATTTGCCGGATGATGTATCGAAATCGGGGACTTCAATATAGATGGGATCAAGATATCTGTTGCAGCTCATAAACTGCTTGTAGAGACCGTCAGCTGAGAAAACATCAAGTGTCTTATCTGCTGTGAGAAGATATGCAAGGAAATCGATTGAGTTGCCGCGTGTTTCAAATGAACCGTGCTTCATGTTTCTGATGAACCATGTGTTATCAGGAAGAGCACAGGTTGAAGCATCAAGATAATGAGCGATACCGCCGAGATTGTGTTCGGGATCAAGGATATCATAAACAGCGTTCATGTGGTTATGGTTTTCACATTCGCCTTCCTTATTTCTCTGATCCTTGTTATCAATAGCAGCGCCTACGTCGTTAAGAGGAATTGTGTAACAACCGAAGCTTGAGAAGTAAGTATCGATAAGACCGTCACTCTGTGCTGAAAGACCGAAAATTTCTTCGTCTGAAGCCTTGTTGTCACCGATGGGGATAAGCTGAAGGTCCCATGAAGAAACAACGTTGATGTTGATGCCTTCTGACTTAGCCTTGTTGAGGATTTCAGCAGCGCTTGACTGGTAGTTCTTGTAAAGCTGAACCTTTTCCTGGAAGTCGCTGTTGTAATCGCCTTCTGTTGATTCGTCGCTCATGAACATAAAGTCCATAGCTTCTTCATAATATTCAACGGGAACCATTGCCCAGAGGCCTATGTAGTTCTTGAGCATATCTCTGAGGTACTTGTCATAGAGAGGATCTGTAACGTGACCCATCATTGTGATACACTGAGCGATAAGGTCCTGAGTTTCCCAGTTCTTATTGAGAATGTAGTTTGTAAGCCATGTTGAGAACCATGTAATCGGGTTATCAGAGAAGTCGTTTGTGAAACGGATGAATGCACTTGTTGCATTCTGAAGCTCGTTGTACTGACGCATAAGTCTGCCTGTGTAGATGTCACCGATAAGTGATGTACCCATAGCAGCTGAGTTAACAGTTACAAAGTTGTCAATATCTGTTGTTGCATCTTCATAGTATTCTGCAAGGTAAGCAAGACCGATTGTTGCGCCGTAGCCTTCAGCAATAATTGAAACCTTGTCTTTGCGTGAGTTTGCTTTAACTGTCTGAATGAATTCGTTGAGGTCAGCAGCGTTTGCAACAGGGTCAATTCTCCAGTCGTATGTGAAAACGTAAACGTTGTCCATACCGATTCTGTCGCAGAGACCGATACCGATGTTACCTGCAATCTTCTCATAACGTTCTACATCTGTGTAGTAGTAAGCAAGAGAATGATCATACTTGATAGGTCCGATGTTTTCGCTCTTTGAAGTGCCGTCGGGATTGAGGCTGATATTTTCCATAATATCATAGAGTTGTGAACCTACGAAGAAATTCATTACCTGGTTGTAATCATTTGATGCAAGTGAAACAATGCCGCTTACAAACATCTCTGTAAGAAGACCGTAAACAGTCATATCTGAGGGAGGGAACATCTGTTTAGCATTGAGAGCATCAGGATTTGCGTAGATGGGGTTGTGGTCGATACCGTTGATAACGATCACTGGATTGCCGTTATAATCATTTTTAGCGGCAAAAGCAGTTGATGTAATGCTGAACAGCATCACTACTGCAAGAATGCAGGAAACTACCTTCCTTGAGAGTTTATTATTCATAAGTTTGCCTCCTTATGTTATTTACCCTAGTATTATATAATATAATTAATAATAATGCAATAGATTTTTATTAAATAATTTTAAATAAAACTACAAAAAAGACTGATTCGGGCATTTTGTTTTTGTGAATACAGCTTTTATGCGTCCGCAACGCTGTCGTAAAGTTTGAAACCGATGTTCAGAAGTATAAGAACACCGAAAATAACAAGCATCATTGTGTAAGCTGAGCTGAGTTCGAATATTCTTATATCAAAATCAATCATTTTGATATATTTTTCATATTTTACAAGTGATTCGAGCTTTGAAAGGATTTCAACCATTGAAATTCTGCCTGAAACAAACTGCTCAGCAATATATGTAAAGCATTTGTTTGCCGCAAAAGTACTTGCAAAACCGAGTGCTGCAAATGAGCATGTAACCAGCTTTTTCTTTGTGAAAATGCCGCAGATGAGTGTAATGAGAGCAAACACAAGGGCAGCGATAAACAGAATACCTGCCGCAGTAAAGAAGTTTATAACGTTTTCGGGGAAAAGTGAAAAATCAAAACTTTTGATTGCTTCGTTTGCATTTTCACCCGCAAACATATTGTAAAACTCTGGAATTGTGTAGAATTCGGGAAGATTTTCAATGTTTATACCGATTGCTTTTTCAATGATGGCATTGATATCGAAAATTTCACCTATAAGACCGCCTACAATGCCCATAAGAGGATTATCCCCTGCCGATGAAGTGCCTACTACGGCAATAAATCTGAACATCGGCATAAGAAGAATTACGGGAATAAGCGCAAGAACAGCCAATGAATTGGTTATTTTATAAATAATTTTCATATTATCACTTCCATGAAGAATTGAGCTGAACAGTTCTGTTCAGAACAATATTTTCGTCTGTTGAGTCCTTATCAACGCAGAAATATCCCTGACGCATAAACTGGAATGTGTCACCTGCTTTAAGGTCTTTGAGACCGCCTTCAAGAAGACATTCTGATACAATGAGTGAATCGGGGTTGAGGTTGTTTGTGAAGTCACCGTTTGATTCGTCACTGGGATTGGGAACATTGAAAAGTCTGTCGTAAAGACGCACTTCAGCCTTGCTGCAGTCAGCTGCATTTACCCAATGGATAGTGCCCTTGACCTTTCTGCCGTCGGGTGAGTTACCGCCTCTTGATTCGGGATCATATGTGCAGTGAACACATGTAACTTCGCCGTTTTCGTCAGTATCGTAGCCGACGCATTTTACGAAATATGCACCCTTAAGACGCACTTCGTTGCCGGGGAAAAGTCTGAAATATTTCTTGGGAGGCTCAATCATAAAGTCGCTCTTTTCGATGAAAAGTTCCTTACCGAAAACAACGTCACGCTTGCCCATTTCGGGATGGTCGGGGTGAATATCTGTTTCAAGAGTGTCTGAAAAATCGTCAGGCATATTGTCGATAACAACCTTGAGAGGCTCAAGAACTGCCATTGCTCTGGGAGCAGATGCATTGAGACAATCTCTTACGCAGGACTCAAGAAGACCGTAGTCAACAACGCTGTTTGCCTTTGAAACACCGATTTTGTCTACGAAATCACGGATAGCCTGTGCAGGATAACCACGTCTTCTCATACCGCAGAGAGTAGCCATTCTGGGGTCATCCCAGCCGTTTACGATGCCTGAGGTAACAAGTTTCATACACTTTCTCTTACTTGTAAGGCAGTAGTTCAGGTTGAGTCTTGCAAACTCAATCTGACGGGGAGGCTCTGCAAAACCGATTTCTTTAACAAACCAGTCATAAACAGCTCTGTTGTTTTCAAATTCAAGTGTGCAGAGAGAGTATGTTACCTCTTCTCTTGCGTCTGAAAGAGGATGTACAAAGTCGTACATAGGATAAATACACCACTTGTCACCTGTCTGGTGGTGGTTTACATACATAATTCTGTAGATAACGGGGTCACGCATAACAATGTTGGGTGACGCCATATCGATTTTAGCTCTGAGAACGTGGCTTCCTTCAGGGAATTCACCGTTTTTCATTCTTTCGAAGAGGTCGAGATTTTCTTCAACACTTCTGTCACGGTAGGGGCTGTTCTTGCCGGGCTCTGTGAGTGTGCCTCTGTATTCTCTCATTTCTTCTGCAGAAAGATCGCAGACATAAGCCTTGCCCTTCTTTATGAGTTTGATTGCGCATTCATAAACGAAGTCAAAATAATCTGATGCATAGTAAACATTAGCCCATTTATAGCCGAGCCATTCGATGTCTTCCTTGATAGCATCGATGTATTCGGTGTCTTCCTTTGAGGGGTTTGAGTCGTCAAGACGGAGATTACAGATACCGCCGTACTTCTCAGCAGTTGAAAAGTCAATGCAGATAGCCTTTGCGTGACCGATGTGAAGGTAACCGTTGGGTTCGGGAGGGAAACGTGTCTGAACTCTTGTGTTGATACCTTCACGCAGTTCGTAGTCAATTATGTCGTGAATAAAATTTGAAGGTCTTGTGATTTCTTCCATTGTATTTGCGTCCTTTCGGAATTAAATGTTTTCGATTGTTTTATTCAGTCTTTCAGCAACTTTTTCTTTGCCGAGAAGTTTGAGAATCATATAAAGGTCAGGTGTGTTTGTCCTTGAAGTGATTGCAATTCTGATAACTGTTGAAATGTCGCCTACGTGCCCCTTGAATGCGTCGGGATTCTTCTTGAATTCCTTTACGTTGGGAGTGAAGCCGAGAGGTTCACACATCTCCTTGATTTTTGCAAACCATGTGTCCTTGTCGTCTGCATCGTCATAGATTTCCAGATACTTTGCAAGGATTGCCTTTGCATCGTCAGCTGAAATGTTTTCAGGCATTGTGTAGTCGGGAGTGTAAAGCTCATCATAGAAATATGAGATGTAATCCTTAACCTGTGACCACTGTGAAATATCTTTTCTGGGCTTGGGATTTTCACGGTCGATGTTAAGAATATTCTTTGCAAATTCACAGTCTTTTACAAGTATATTGTAAAATTCTTCGTCATACTGCTGAGCCCATTTTTCAACGTAATCATACACCTGCTGAGCAGTCATAACAGAGATGACATTTTTGCTGATATCTGTGAGTTTTACAAGGTCAAAAAGACATCCGCTGGAGCTCATTTTCTTGAGATTGAAGGGGAATTCAAATATATCTGCCTTGGGGTTTGCCTTTCTCCATTCCTCGAAATTTGAGTTGAGAAGAGTGACGAGATATTCAAGAACGCTTTCCTTGGGGAAACCCTTTTCAACGAAATAGCTTACTGCTGCTTCGGGGTCTTTTCTCTTTGAAAGCTTACGCTTTGTGCCGTCATCCTCGTCAATTTTCATAACCTGAGGAGTATGTGCAAACTTGGGCACTTTGTAACCGCAGGCCTTGAAAAGTGCGATGTGTTTGGGTACTGAAGAAATCCATTCTTCGCCACGGATAACGTGAGTTGTTCTCATCAGATGGTCGTCACATACGTGTGCAAAATGGTATGTGGGCACACCGTCTGATTTGAGAAGTACTTCGTCAATTATGTTTTCGGGCATTTCGATTTTACCACGGATAACATCTTCAAAAATAACCTTGTTTTCTTCATTTCCGTCTGCTCTGAAACGAAGAACATAGGGCATTCCCGCATCAAGTTTTGCTTTGATTTCATCGAATGAAAGGTCACGGCATTTTGCCCATTTTCCGAAATAACCCCAGATTGAAGTACTTTCTGTTTCCTGCTTTTCACGCATTGCTGAAAGCTCGTCCGCTGTACAGAAACAGGGGTATGCAAGACCCTTTTTAACAAGAGATTTTGCAACTGTTTTGTATATTTCAACACGCTGACTCTGAGTGTAGGGACCATATTCGCCTTCTTCCGTTCCGAATCCTGTTACGCCTTCGTCAAAGCCTACACCGAATGCGTCAAAACCGTTGATTATAGCCGAAACACCGTCGTCGATTTCACGTTTTTTGTCTGTGTCTTCAATTCTTAAAAATGCAACACCCTTTGTTGCTCTTGATGTCATAACGTCTGTAAGAGCACCGAAAAGACCACCGATGTGAAGGTAGCCTGTGGGACTGGGGGCGAATCTTGTTACTCTTGCTCCCTCGGGAAGATCTCGGGGAGGATATTTTTCTTCAAGATCTTCGGGAGTTTTTGTGATTTCAGGAAACAAAAGCTCACTTAATGCGTTGTAGTCCATATATTTTTTCTCCTTTACTGAGCATAATCATCCACTATAATTTTATAGTATAAATCAAAATAATTAAAAAGTAAATAGAAAAAATAAATATTTTATCAATAACAGGTGATTGACATATAAAAAAAATATGGTACAATAAAATGTAATGATTTTTTATATTTTAAAGGAAGTTTTGATATGAAACTCAATGAAAGAGAATTTATGCCCGTCATCCTCGGTGCAGACATCACCTGCTACAGCCTTGTGCGAACATTCCACGAGGAATACGGCATCAAATCACTTGTTGTAAGCCAGAGAAGAGCAAGAATAATCTCTGAAAGCAAACTTGTTGAAAACAGAGTTATTCCCGGTCTTGACGACGAAGCATATCTTGTTGAAAAGCTTGTTGAAATCGGTAAGGAGTTCAAAGGTAAGAAGAAACTCATCCTTATGGGTTGCGGTGACTTCTATGTACGTAACTTTGTTGATAACAAGGATGTCCTCGGTGAATACTACATCATACCTTATATTGATAAGGAGCTTATGGATGAAATCGTTCTCAAGGACAAGTTCTATGAAATCTGTGACAGACTCAGTATTGACCATCCCAAGACATTTGTATATAACTGCGGTGAAGAAAACGAGCTGAACTTTGATTTTCCTTATCCCGTAATTGCAAAGACTGCAAACTCTGCGCTCTATCACTATGCTGAATTCCCCGGCAAGAAGAAGGTTTTCCGTTTCTATAACGAAGCAGACCTCAGAGAAATGCTTAAGAATCTTGAAACATCAAGTTATGATTATAAGTTCCTTATTCAGGACTGCATTCCCGGTGATGACTCAAATATGAGAGTTCTTACCTGCTATTGTGACAGAAATTCAAAGGTCAGGTTTGCTGCACTCGGCCATTGTCTTCTTGAAGATCATACACCCTCTGCAATCGGCAACCCCGTTGCAATCATCAATGAGGTTGACAAAAACGGCATTGTTGAAGCTGCAACACGTTTCCTTGAAGATATCGGTTACACAGGCTTTGCAAACTTCGATATCAAGTATGACGAAAGAAACGGAACATATAATTTCTTTGAAATCAACGTAAGACTCGGCAGAAGTAATTTCTACGTAACAGGCAGCGGCTTCAACACCGTAAAATGGATTGTTGACGACCTTATTTACGGCAAGGAGCTTGAATATACCGTAGCAGACAGAGAAAACCTCTTTACGGTTGTTCCTTACGGCATCATTATGCGTTACCTCAAGAATAAGGAACTCCGCAAGAAAGTAAGAAAACTCTGGTTCTCAGGTAAAGTGAGTTATCCTCTTTTCTATAAGCCCGATATGAGTCCGAAGAGAGCCTTCTATGTCTTTGCTGCATACATCAATCAGTACAGAAAATACTTGAAAGTTGAAAAACAGGAAAAAGCCGAATTAAAGAACAAGGTGACACAGTAATGAGTGAAAAAACACTCGGTATTTTAGGCGGGCTCGGGCCTCTTGCAACGGTCTATTTTATGGATATGATTGTCAAGATGACCGAAGCTGAAAAAGATCAGGACCATATTTCAATGATAGTCCTCAACCACGCCGCCATACCCGACAGAACTGATTTTATACTTGACGCAAGCAAACCGAATCCGCTTCCCATAATGGTTGAAGATGCAAAAAAACTTCAGGCAGCGGGATCGGATTATGTCGTTATGCCCTGCAACACGGCGCATTTCTTCTATGAGCAGATTCAGAACAATATCACAATCCCTATGCTCAATATCATTGAAGAAACCGTCGTTTTTGCAAAGGAAAGATCCGGGGTGAAAAAGCTCGGAATCCTTGCAACAAAGGGCACGATTTCGGCAGGCTCATATCAGAGAATGTGCGAAAAACACGGCATTGAATGGGCTGTGCCCTCACTTCAGGACGAGCAGTCGCTGATGAATATAATATATAATCAGGTCAAAGCAGGTAAAGAAATTAATATAACAGAGTTTCTTAAAATAATTAAAAATATGAAAGCTGACGGCTGTGATGCGGTGGCTCTCGGCTGTACGGAGCTTTCAGTTATAAATAAAGATTTTGATTTAGTGCGTAACGATATTGTCGATTCTCTTGAAGTATTGGCAATCAGAAGTATTGAACTTTGCGGAAAGAAAGTAAAGGTGAATTGAAATGTGCGGATTTGTAGGATTTCTCAATGAAACTGCAGATGCAGATTACAACAATAAAACCGTAAGGGCTATGGCAGACAGAATTGTCCACAGAGGCCCCGATATGGATGACTATTATGTGGACGATGATGTGTCACTCGGTTTCAGAAGACTGAGTATCATCGACCTTGAGGGCGGAAGTCAGCCCATTTATAATGAAGACAAGTCAAAGGTGCTTGTTTTCAACGGTGAAATTTACAATTTCCAATCCCTTCGTGAAGACCTTCTTGCAAAGGGACATGAATTCTATACCCATACAGACTCAGAAGTCCTTATCCACGGTTACGAGGAATACGGTAAGGACCTTCTTCCCAAACTCCGCGGTATGTTCGTTTTTGTTATCTGGGACAAGGTTGAGAAGAAACTCTTCGGTGCAAGAGATATTTTCGGCATCAAGCCTTTCTTCTATTACATCAAGAACGGCACATTTATGTTCGGTTCTGAAATAAAGTCATTCCTTTCAAATCCCAGATTTGAAAAGGAGCTTAACCGTGACAGAATTCCCGAATATCTCTGTTTTGAATATATTCCCTCAAACGAAACTCTCTTCAAAAATGTATATAAGCTTGCCCCAGCTTCATATTTCGAATGGAAAGACGGCGAAATGACTCAGGGTAAGTATTACGAAATGGAATACAGCATTGATGAGAGCAAGAATCTCGAAGAATGGGAAAAGATTATTGCAGAAACATTCCGTGATTCAACAACTGTTCACGGCATTGCAGACGTTGAGGTCGGCTGTTTCCTTTCAAGCGGTGTTGACTCAAGCTATGTCGTAAAGGAAATGAGCCGTAACAACAAAGTCCGTACTTTCTCTGTCGGCTATGAAGAAGAAAAGTATTCAGAGCTGAAATACGCTCAGGAATTTGCAAAAACAGCAGGTGTGGATAACTACATCAAGAAGATTTCTGCAGATGAATTCTTTGAGGCTGCCCCCACTGTTCAGTATTATATGGACGAGCCTCTGCCCAACCCCTCTGCAATCGCTCTTTACTTCCTTACAAAACTTGCTTCCGAGCAGGTAAAGGTTGTGCTTTCAGGTGAGGGTGCAGACGAACTTTTCGGCGGTTATCATTATTATAAAGACCCTCTCAATTTTGAAAATTATCAGAAGTTGCCGCTCGGTCTTCGTAAGGCTGCGGCAGGTGTTGCGAAAAATCTTCCCCGTTTTCACGGCAGACGCTTCCTTATGAGAGGTGCAGAGGGTATTGAAGAAAATTTTGTAAGAAATAATTATGTTTTCAATCACGATGAAAGAGATGCAGTCCTTGACCCCGATATCCCTGCAGAAAATCCCGCAACATTCACAAAGCCTTATTTTGATATGTGCACAAATGTTGACGATGTTACAAGAATGCAGTATGTTGATATGCAGACCTGGCTTGTTCAGGATATCCTTGTAAAGGCAGACAGAATGTCAATGGCTAATTCACTTGAACTCCGTGTTCCGTTCCTTGATAAAGAGATGCTGAAAGTGGCTCTCTCAATTCCTACAAAGTACAGGGTTTCAAAGGAGCAGACAAAGATTGCTCTTCGTGGTGCAGCTCTGAGTCAGGTGCCCGAAAAGACAGCAAGTATGCCCAAAACAGGCTTCCTTACACCTCTTAACGACTGGCTCAAGAGAGATAAATTCTATAATATGGTCAAAGAAGCATTCACAAGCGAAACTGCAGAAATGTTCTTTGATACAGATTATATTATGGCTCTTCTCGATAACCACAAGAATGACAAAGAGAAGAATATGAAGAGAATCTGGTCGGTTTATTCATTTATTCTCTGGTACAACAAGTATTTTGTCGAAAATTAAAAATGTAGGGGCGCCCAATGGGCGTCCGTTGCTTTAAATTCAGAAAGGCGGATAGAAAATGTCTGATTTTACCCCTAAATTCAGAATGATTGTCATGAGTGACATTCACGTAAAGGAAAACAAAGACTGCGTTGAGCTTGCAAGACTCCGTAAAGGTCTTGATTTTGCATATAATTACGCAGAAAATTCAGAATATAAGAAAATTGACGCTTATGTTGCAGTCGGTGACTTCGCAAACAGCGGCAGAGAGCAGGAGATGCTCAATTTCAAAGAAGTCCTTGATGAAAAATTAAAGCCCGAAACCGATGTCACACTCTTTATGGCAAGTCACGAATATCACGGTGAGGGTGAAGAAGCCGCAAAGGAAAAACTGCAGAGAATCTTCGGTATGCATTACTTCTCACATAAGATAATCAACGGTTTTCATATTGTCGGAGCTTCCTGCACAAACGGATGCCATTTCAAAGAAGCTGAGCAGGAATTTGTTGCAACTGCACTCAAAGAGGCTGCAGCAGACTCACTTGAAAAGCCAGTTTTCTTCTTCCAGCATCCCCATGTGACTGACACGGTTTACGGCAGTATCTACTGGGGTGAGGATGAGCTTTATGAAATCCTTTCAAATTATCCGCAGCTTATCACATTCTCAGGTCATTCACATTGTCCCATCAATGACCCAAGAAGTGTACATCAGGAATATTTCACATCTTTCGGTACAGGCTCACTCAGCTATTTTGAAATGGATGAATTCGGCAAAATCGGCGGCACAATCCCCTCAGACAAGGACGAATGTGCACAGTATCTTATCGTTGAAGCCGATGAAAACAACAGAGTCAGAGTTTATCCCGTTGATATTCTCACAGAGAATTTCTTCCGTGAGCCCTGGGAAGTTGATGTTCCCTCTGACCCGTCAACATTCATTTACACAGAAAGAAGAGCAGGCTCCGAAAAGCCCACTCATTTTGATGATAATGCATTTATCACAGCAGAAAAGACAGAAGACGGCGTAAAGGTTGTTTTCTCTCAGGCAAAAGGTGAAGAGAGAGTTAATGATTACATAATCAGATTCAGGAATGAAAAAGGCAATATTGAAAAACAGATTTCCGTCTGGTCGCATTATTATCTTTACAATATGCCCGAAACAATCACAGCCGAAATCAAAGATGTTGATACCGGCAAATACACTGTCGAAGTTGTCGCAAGAGGCTTCTGGAGAACAGTTTCTGATAACAGTCTGAAAACAGAAGTTGAAGTATAAGAGGTAAAAATTATGAGAAAAATTTTGAGTTTCATTCTTTGTCTTGCAGTTGTGTTCTGCTGTGTGCCCGCAATAACTGTCAGTGCCGAGGAAGGATGGACTCTTGCTCAGATGCAGGCATCTTTTCCTTCCGGAAAACATTGGAATCATCGTGCAGGGCAAGGACACGGATATGTTGCTGGGCAGGGTTGGATTCATTACGGCAACTGCGGTTCAATGGAACAGATGCTTTTTTCCGTTTCGGATTATGTCTGTTATCAGGGCGGTGTGGCACCTCCGGGATACTACGACTGCAATACATATTATAATAAGGCAACGCAGTGTCAGGGATTTTCATTCCTTATGGCAGACCTTGCATACCCGGGTGCAACGAATGTTGAAAGCTGGGGACAGACATCAAACAAAAATACTGCGGTTTCAAAAGTAAAACCCGGTGATGTTATTCATTACACGGGACTCGGTGCAGATCTTACATACGGTCATTGGGTATTTGTTACAGGTGTTTCGGGAAGTGTTGTCACACTCGGTGAAAGCAATATCGGTTCCTGCTGTGAAATCAGATGGGGCAGAACTCTTGATATTTACGCTATGACAACTATGACTCTTTACAGTGCTCCTTATGTATGGAATCCCTCATCATCATATACACTCGATGTCAATGCAAAGCTTGACGGTGCAGACAAAGGTGTTCTGGATGGTATTGCAACATTCGATGTTTATATTAACGGTTCTCTCGTTGCAAATGATGTAACAGATTACTTTAAAACGCATTCAAAAGGCACGGTATACGAAATCAAGGATGTCAGAACAACAGGTTGTTTTACTGTTACGGGTTCACAGAGTTTTTCAGGAACACTTAATTCAAATGCCGATTGTCGTTTTATATTTGAAACAAAGCATACGCTCAATAAAGGTGCTGTCACAATACAGCCGACTTGTACAAAAAAAGGTGTAAAAATATATTCCTGCAGTAAATGTGCATTTTCAGAAACTCAGGAAATTGCGGCATTCGGACATAATTATGTGAAATCGGTTATTCCTGCAACCTGTACTGAAAACGAAAAGGTTTCATACAGTTGCAAAAACTGTAAGCATACATATAGTGAAGATGCAAGTAAAAACCCCGTATGGTCTGAGTGGTCAACGAAAAAACCTGATGTTGCAGAGTCGAAAACAGAAACAAAAAAACAGTACCGTTATATGCAAAAGGAAACAAAGCTTTCCTCTGAACCTTCAATTGCCGGTTGGACCCGTGTGGGAAAAGAATGGGGTGAAGGTAAGAAGACAACGGTTTCTTATGTTTCTTCATTTCCTGCAGGATTCAGCAGGAATAATGCTCTTTATAATCAGTATAACAAACCCGCCCCTGTTTCATCAGAAAATGCAACAACAAAGATTGTTGTGGGAGATACCGTGACATCAGGCTATATTTACTGGCATTGGTGTTCATCATATTATAACGGCAATTCTCCGATTAACCGTCTTATCAGTGATTCTTATATGGATTGGGATGCAGGTTCACAGCGTCCTTACAATGTGTTTCACGCATTTTACAGTACCGAATATAAAGGTCTGACTGCTAAGGGAGCAGTTGATTTCTATAACAGTAATGCCTGTAATCAGACATATTGGTGGCAGTCTGCAATTCCCGTAAAAAGCACAACGGTTACAACTTATAATATGATGTATAAGTTTACCCGAAACACAGGCTGGTCTGAATGGTCAGATACGCCGGTTTCTCAGACAGACGGTACTCAGTTTGAAACAAGAACTCTTTACCGGTACCGTATTTCAGGCGATGTTGCGCACGGTCATAAATGGGACAGCGGAGTTATAACAAAATTTCCTACATCAACAAAAACAGGTGTTAAGACCTATACCTGTACTGCTTGTAAGGCAACAAAAACAGAAACTGTTGCAAAAACAGATTATTTGTTGGGTGATACAAATGCAGACGGAAGAGTAACCGCAGCTGATGCAAGACTTGCGCTGAGAATTTCAGCCAAGCTTGAAACTCCTGATAATATGCAGAAAATAACTGCTGATGTAAATTTTGACAAAAAGATAAATGCAGCTGATGCAAGAAAGATACTTCGTGTGTCAGCAAAGCTTGAAACATTCTGATATCTGCAAAAAAAACAACAAGCAATATTGCTTGTTGTTTTTTTATTTTTTTAAATGGTTTCAAAACCAATTCTCTCATACCATTCTGCCGTTTTTTTATTGTCGGAAAGAAGATAGATTTCTTTATCAACTGACTGTGCAAGGGAGAGAACAACTCTTTCTCCGTTGCCTTGTTTTCTGTATTTTTCAAGTGTCGCAACTGCAGAAATAACAGCAATTTTATCTGTTTCACCGCTTGTGAATGCAACAGAAATACATTTTCCGTCTTCATAAATACATTTTCCGTGAATCAGATTGTGCCTTATTTTATGTGATATGTCAGCATACCATTTTTCGAAATATGCTTTTCTGTGTGCATCATTTTCAAACACTACATCGAAGGTGTCTTTAATATTCTCACCTGTTATGTCTTCGGCTGTATGTATTTCACCGTCTTTGTATTGCATCACGTATTCAGCCGTGCTGTAAGACACTTTCTGTGCCCCCACAATCTGTGAAAAAAGTTCAATTTCATCACGCAGGGAGTCATTATCGGTGCTTGCAAGAAATACACCGTCTGAAAGTGAAAAGACGGCATTTATATTTTCTTTTTCATCTTCCGAATACCAGAAAAGCGAATCATCGGAGCTTAACCCGTATGTCAGAAGATTTGTGTATATAACAGCAGCGGTGAGTCTGTTTTCGCAGAAGTCGGAAAACTCTTTTATTTTATCATCGGTCAGCAGTCTTATCATTTTGCGAACTCACAAAGAACGGCTTCGGCAAGTTTTCTTACACTTTCAATATCGTTTTTATCGCATATGCATGACGCTGAATGAAGATATCTGCAGGGAGTGTTGATTGTGAGTGTTTTTATGCCTGCACGTGATTTATGGATAGCCCCTGCATTGTTTCCGCCTGCAATAACTGTTTTGGGCTGAACTTTTATGTCTTTTTCTTCTGCAACTCTGAATGCTGTATCAAAAAGCTCTTTGTTGTAGAGTGTGCTTCTGTCCATAAACGAAACAGCGGCACCTTCACCGAGTTTGCATACTTTTTTGTGTTCGGGGACATCAATAAGGTCTGCGGCAGTTGTTGTTTCAAGAACAATCGCATATTCGGGATCAATACCGAAAGCAGACGTTGCAGCTCCTCTCAATCCGATTTCTTCCTGGACGGAGAATGAAAAATACGCATCGTAGGGGAGCTCTGAATTTATCATATCAAGCATAACGGCACAGCCGACTCTGTCATCAAGTGCCTTGCCCTTGATTTTATTGTCACCGAATTCAACGAAATCAGACATAAACACGCCTGTGTCACCGGGTTTTATATATTTCTCAGCTTCTTCTTTCGATGCGGCTCCGATATCAATATAAAGTGAATCTGCATCGGGGATTTTTGTTTTTTCATCACCCTTTGAGAGGTGAATGGGCTTGATTCCCACAACACCGACTGTTCCGTTATCAAAAACAATCTGTCTTGCAAGAAGAACTTTTGTATCAATTCCGCCGACGGGTGAGAATTTCAGCATACCGTCTGATGTGATGAATGTTACTATCACACCTACTTCATCGGTATGGGCATCAAGCATAACCTTGTGTGCTGCCTCATTTTTACCTTTTTTGAATGCGATGATATTGCCGAGTGCATCCTTGTGCCATTCGCATTTTCCGTCTATCTTTGAAATGATGTATTCTCTTACTGTTGTTTCTCTGCCTGAAGTGCCGCAAAGGAGCGAGAGTTCTTTAATTGTATCAATCATTGTTTTCTGCTCCTTTCTTAATAATATAAGCAGCAATAATCTGAGCAACGGATTCAACGTCATTAAGGTCGGCAACTTCTGCCTGTGTGTGCATATTGCGCAGAGGAATTGAAACAAGTCCTGTCTTTATACCTGTTTTGGTAACGGAGATAACATCAGCATTTGTGCCGGTCTGTGAGGGGCAGATTTCGGTCTGATACTTTATGCCATTTTCTTCTGCAACAGCAATCAGCTCATTACTCATCTGATGTGAGAGTGACGGTGAAATGCATATCATAGCACCTTCACCGAGTTTGCCTGCCTCCTGTTCGGATACTCCGGGAGCTGTGCCGAAACTTACATCAACGGCAATTGCTTCATCGGGTGAAATTCCGAAAGCACCTGTTTTTCCGCCCGCTTCGGTTGTTTCTTCCTGAACGGAAAACAGAACAGAAACCTTTACGGAAGGATTTTTCTCTTTTATTATATCAAGCACCCTGAGAAGTGCTGCCATACCTATTCTGTCATCAAGTGCGGCACCTGCAATTCTTGTGCCGATAAGTGAACGTACGGGGGAGTCGATTGTAATTCTGTCGCCGACAGAAACAATGTCTTTGAGTTTATCATAAGACAATCCGGTATCAACAAAAATGCTGTCAAAAGACGGGGCTTTTGATGCATCTTCAGGTTTTGAAAGATGGGGGGGAGTGCTTGTGATAACACCGTAAACGGGCTCTTTGCCCCATACGGTTACTTCTGCCGCTGCAAGTACACGCACATCCGTTCCGCCGCATTTGTCAATACGCAGAAAGCCTGATTCGTCAACAGCTGTTACAATAAGCCCGATTCTGTCAAGATGCGCATCAAGCATAATATGAGTTTTTCCTTCACCCACGGTGCCGATAATACTGCCGAGAGCATCTTTTCTGACATCTGCATATTTACCAAGCAGTTTCTCAGCTTCCGAAAGTACGTGACACGCACCCGAAACACCTGCCCCCTGCGTTAACTGTTCACATATTTTTCTGATATCCATAAAAACACCTTTGTATAAATAATATATACTATTATATATCAGCACGCACAGAAAATGCAAGAAGAAACAATAAATTACCGTAAAACAGAATTTATTGTTTTACGATAAATTCTGTTTTACAGGTCATCCGCATCCTGAACCGGATCTTCATCGTCTGCGTCTGTTCCCGAATAACTTCCGAGTGTGTCGCTGAAAATTCCTTTTCCGTCGGTGCAGTTCCATATTTCTCTCTGATTCATAGGGTAATGTTTATTGATTTTTTTGCCATTTTTATCATAAGTGTCCATAATAATTCTCCTTTCATATTATATTGTTACCGTAATGTACGGTTTTTATTAATTTTCTTTAACTCTTTGTTAATAAGCTTGATTTTTCTTGAAAATATGAGTAAAATGTTAACAAAACAGCTGATAAAATCTCATATATTAACAATTTGTTTAATTTGTATTCTGCTGACATATTTAATATATATAAATATGTCAAAATGACGAAAATATATTAATTTTATTTTAACGATTGACAAATTGTTAAAGTTGGAGTATTATTATCATAGTAATGAAGGTATAATTTAAGTTATCTGATTTAAACACTATTCCCGAAAGGATTGTTTTTGTTATGAAAAAATTATTCGCAGTTCTTATGGCACTCGTACTTGCGCTTTCTCTTTCAGTAACAGCTTTTGCTGCTGAAACAGAATCAGGTGAAATTTCACCCGCATTCGCAGATTTTGATCCCGCAGCTTTCACAGATATGTTTGCAGGTATGGATCTCAGCGCTCTCACAGGTGCTCTTGAAGGTATGGATCTTGGTGCTATCACAGGTCTCTTTGAAGGTATGGATCCCGCAATGCTCACAGGTCTTCTCGGTGATATGGATCTCAGCGGTCTTACAGATATTCTCGGTGGTCTTGATATCGGCGGTCTTCTTGGTGGTCTTGGTGGCGGCAGCACAGAAACTCCCACAGAAGCTCCCACAACAGCTGCTCCTACAACTGCAGCTCCCACAACAGCTGCTCCCACAACTGCAGCTCCCACAACAGCTCCTTCAACAGGCAACAACACAGGCAAACTTCCTCAGACAGGTGACAACGGTATGCTTTCAGCATTCGCAGTTTGCGCAGTTGCAGCAGGTGCATTCATCGTACTCAGCAAGAAAAAGGAAGCTTAATCCGGAATATAAAAACAATGCGGTAGTTTCGGCTACCGCTTATTTTTTTTGCATAAAAAACCTTCCTTCTGTCAAGAATAAACATATAACGAAAGGACGGTTATTATTTTGGAAGAAAACAGATTTGCTTTTTCAATGACAGACAAAATGAAGAAATATTCACTTGTTACATCGTGTGTTGTGGTTGTTATCGCAATTATGGCTCTCGTAATAGTCAACACCTCGGAAAAACCTGAACAGGCAGAACAGACTACTGCAGGTGAAACACGTGGAGTTGAAGTGAAAGTCACAAACATCCCTGATAACAGAATTTATGAAACAATTATTGTGCCTGCAACAGAAAAGGTGACAGAAAAAGTAACAGAAGAACCAACAACAGCGCATACAACAACTGCCGCACCTGCGTCTTACGCTCTGCCCCTCGGAACTGATATGGGCAAGGATTTCAGCAGAGGGGTGCCTGTTTATAACGATGTTATGGCAGACTGGAGAACTCACGATGGTGTTGATTTCAACGGTGCATATGGTGACGGCGTGAAAGCAATTGCAGACGGTTTTATCCGTGATATTTATACCGATGAAATAATGGGGCCGACAATAGTGATTGACCACGGCGGAGACGTTGTTGCCACTTATTGCGGTGTTGAAGTGTCTGAAGAGCTGAAGAAAGGTATGCACGTTGATAAGTGCGATAAAATAGGTGTGCTCAGCGCCATTCCCTGTGAATCTGATGCTGAATTCCCTCACCTTCACCTTGAAATCAGCGTTAACGGAGAAATTTCAGACCCCCTTGAAGTGATGGGGTTATATGAGTAAACACTGATTTATCGCTGAGGTGATAAATTCTGATTTGTAAAGCTGACTCTCAGGAGTCAGTTTTTTATCTTTGTTATTGATATTTAATTCTTGTATATAAGAAAATAATGTGCTATAATATAAAAAATAATCTCTCAACAAAACATTGTTTACATATACTCTCAGGAGGGTGTTTCTTATGAAAAAATTTATGGGTGAAGATTTTCTTCTTTCAACCGAAACTGCAAAAACTCTTTTTAAAGCATGTAATGCAATGCCTATCTACGATTGGCATTGTCATCTTTCTCCAAAGGAGATTTATGAAAACGAAGAGCCCGCAGATATAACACAGCTCTGGCTCGGCGGTGACCATTACAAGTGGCGTGGTATGAGAAGCTGCGGTATTGACGAAAAATACATCACAGGTGATGCTTCAAACTACGAGAAATTCGTTAAATGGGCATCTGTTATGAATTACTGTATGGGTAATCCTCTTTACCATTGGACACATCTTGAGCTTCAGCGATATTTTGATATTGATACACCTCTTTCACCCGATACAGCAGATGAAATCTGGGAAAAGGCAAATGCAAAAATCAGAGCGGGCGGTTTCAGACCCCGTGACCTTATTGCAAAGTCAAACGTTGCCGCTGTCTGCACAACAGACGACCCTGCAGACACTCTTGAATATCACAAGCTGATAGCAGAAGATAAATCTGTTTCATTCAAGGTGCTTCCCGCATTCCGTCCCGACAAAACTCTTTATATTGAAAATCCCACATTTATTCCCTGGCTTGAAGCTATGGAAAAAACTGCAGATACAACAATCGACAGCTATGCAAAGCTTAAAGAAGTTATGGTTGACAGAATCAATTTCTTTGAAGAAATGGGCTGTAAGGCAACTGACCACGCATTCGCATATGTTCCCTGCGTAAGAGCAACTGAAGATGAACTTGAAGTAATTTTTGCAAAGGGCAAAAAGGGTGAAAAACTCACTCAGACTGAAATTGATAAATACAAGACAGAGCTTTTCCGTTTCCTTGCAAAGGAATATTACAAAAAAGGCTGGGCAATGGAAGTGCACATCGGCGCTATGCGTAACAACAATACATTGATGTTCAACAAGCTCGGCCCTGACACAGGCTATGACTCAATTGCAGATTATAATATTGCAGAAGGTCTTTCACGTTGTCTTGACTCACTTGCAGAGGAAGGAATGCTTCCCAAAACAATTCTTTTCACACTCAATCCCAAGGATAACTATGTTCTCGGCACAATGCTTGGTAACTTCCAGAATTCAGATGCAGAATCAAAGATTCAGTTCGGCTCTGCATGGTGGTTCAATGATAATATCGACGGTATGCAGACTCAGATGAAGGCTCTTGCAAACCTCGGTATGCTCGGCAAATTCGTAGGTATGGTAACAGACTCACGTTCATTCCTTTCATATCCCCGTCACGAGTATTTCAGAAGAATTCTCTGTGAGCTTGTGGGCAACTGGGTTGAAAACGGTGAATATCCGTGGAATGAAAAAGTGCTTACTGCGATGGTGCAGGATGTTGCATTCAACAACGCAAAAAACTATATCGGAATGTAAGGTGTAATTATGGCAGAATTCACATACGGTTTCGGTTTCAGACCGAAGGAATATATAGCAGAGAGTCTTCTTGACCTTGTGGGCAAAACACCTATGCTTAAAATGAGCCGTTATAAGGCTGCGGCAGGAGTTGGCGGAAACATTCTTGCAAAGCTTGAATATTTCAATCCCTTGGGCTCTGCAAAGGACAGAGTCGGTGTTGCTATGATTGAAGATGCTGAAAGAAAAGAGCTCCTCAAAGAGGGCGGAGTGATTATCGAGCCTACAAGCGGAAACACAGGTATTGCTCTTGCGTTTGCATCTGTTATAAAGGGTTATAAACTCATTCTCACTATGCCTGAAAATATGAGTGAAGAGAGAATGAAAATGCTGAAAGCCCTTGGTGCCGAGCTTGTTCTCACACCGAAAGAACAGGGTATGCAGGGAGCAATCGATAAGGCAAAAGAACTCGCATCACTGCACGAAAATGCGTGGATTCCCATGCAGTTTGAAAATAAAGCAAACCCCGACATTCACAAGATAACTACTGCTCAGGAAATCCTTCACGATACTTACGGCAGGATTGATTATTTTGTTGCAGGTGTCGGCACAGGCGGTACTCTCACAGGTGTGGGGGCAACTCTCAAGGCTTTCAATGACAGAGTGAAAATTATAGCTGTTGAGCCTGCTTCATCACCCGTACTCAAGGGCAGAGGCCCTGCTCCTCACGGTCTTCAGGGCATCGGTGCTAACTTTGTTCCCGAAGTGCTTGATACAACTCTCATTGATGAAATAATCGATGTTTCAGAGCAGGAAGCATATAACGCAGCAAGAACTGCGGCAAAGACAGAAGGGCTTCTTGTTGGCATTTCATCAGGTGCAGCACTCTTTGCAGCAACTGTTATTGCAAACCGTCCCGAAAATAAAGACAAGAATATTGTGGTGCTTCTTCCCGATTCGGGTGAGAGATACCTTTCAACCGATTTATTTGATATCTGATTATGGACTTTTCGACCGACATTAAGTATATAAAAGGTGTAGGCGATGTTGTTGCCGGGCTTTTTAACAAGCTCGGCATTTTCACCGTCGGAGACCTCATATTCAATTTTCCCCGTGACTATGAGGACTGGAGTAAAATCACAAAAATTGCAGATGCTCCTTTCGGAGAAAACTGTTGTATAAAAGCACGTATAACAATTGCTCCCGAAGGTATGAGAACAAGAGGCGGTCAGATGCTTTTCAAAGCTATGGCAACCGACGGCTCTGATTTCCTCCTTATAACCTTTTTTAATAATAAATATGTTGTGAATCAACTTCTTGAGGATGAAGAATATCTCTTTTTCGGTAAAATAAGTCAGCAGATTACAGGCGGAAAAGAAATGCTTTCACCCCGTTTTGTGAAAATCAGTAATAACGAAAAAATTCATCCTATTTACAGACAGACCGAAAAGCTCACAACAAGAAAAATCGAAACCGTAACTGCAAATGCTTTTGCGGCAATTTCAGGCGGAATAGAAGAAACTCTGCCCGAATATCTTATAAAAAAATATCGTCTTATGGAGCTTGAAGAAGCTCTCAGAAATATGCATTTCCCCGAAAATGATGAAAAACTACGTCTTGCGAGAAGAAGACTCATTTTTGAGGAGCTTCTCGGTATGCAGCTGGGGCTTATTTTTCTCAGAGAAAGAAGCAGAAGCAGTACATCTGTAAGAATTCAGCACGATAAGACAGAAAGTTTTTATGCATCGCTTCCTTATGCCCCCACAAATGCACAGAAAAGATGCATTAGCGAATGTGTTGAAGATATGAAAACTTCAAGACCGATGAACAGACTTCTTCAGGGTGACGTGGGCTCGGGTAAAACAACCGTTGCGGCGGCACTTATACATAATGCTGTTGAAAACGGGTATCAATGTGCTCTTATGGTGCCCACAGAAGTTCTTGCAGAGCAGCATTTCAAGTCACTTTCAAAGCTTTTCGGGGAGAGAATCAATATAGCTCTCCTGACAGGCTCCGTTAAGGCTGCCGAAAAGAAAAAAATAAAGCTGAGTCTTGCCGAAGGTAAAACTCAACTTGTTGTCGGCACTCACGCAATTATAAGTGATGATGTTCAGTTTAAAAAACTCGGTTTTGTAATAACCGATGAACAGCACCGTTTCGGAGTAAATCAGAGAACGGCACTTGCTAAAAAAGGGCTTAATCCTCACACACTTGTTATGTCTGCAACACCTATTCCCAGAACACTCGGGCTTATTATTTACGGTGACCTTGATATTTCAATAATAGATGAACTCCCGAAGGGCAGACAACCGATTGAAACTTATTGCGTCGGCCCCGAATACAGGGAAAGGCTTTATAAATTCATAAAGAAGCATATTGATGAAGGACGTCAGGGCTATGTTATCTGTCCGCTTGTTGAAGAGGGAGAAACGGAAACAAACCTTATCCCTGCTCAGGAATATGCCGACTATCTGCAGAAAGAAGTCTTTGTCGGTTACAATGTAGGGCTTCTTCACGGCAAAATGAAGCCGAAACAGAAGGATGAAATTATGCGTCAGTTTTCAGAAGGCAGAATTGACCTGCTTGTTTCAACAGTTGTTGTTGAAGTAGGAATTGACGTGCCGAATGCTGCAGTTATGATGATTGAAAATGCCGAAAGATTCGGTCTTTCTCAGCTTCATCAGTTAAGAGGCAGAATCGGCAGAGGACAGTTCAAATCAACCTGTGTTCTCGTTTCAGGTACTCAGAGTGAAGACAGCAAAAAACGACTTGACGTTATGTGCAAAACAACCGATGGCTTTGTGATTGCCGAAGAAGACCTGAAACAACGTGGTCCCGGTGATTTCCTCGGTTCAAGACAGCACGGTCTGCCCGAGCTCAGACTCGCAAATATCGTGAATGATACAAAAATACTTTACGCTGCACAGAAACAGGCAGAAGATATCCTTTTTGCCGACCCTGAACTTGCATTCCCCGAACACAAAAAGATACGTGAATCAGTTGAAAAAATGTTTGGAAAATTCGGTGAGGTTGGTATAAACTAATTTGTCATCACTTCATAATATTCACAATACAGGCACATAAAAGTCGGATTTGATGAAAAAATGAAGTTGTTTCTGAGCGAAGAATACGTTTCATAAATATCTGTGAAATATATGCCTGTGTTGTTATAACTCAGGCATTTTTCTTTTTCTTCCTTCTCCTTGTCAGAGAGTATAGCAAATGAATCAATTACTGCATTGAAAACCTTTTGCAGTTCTTCCTTTTCTTTGTTTGCAGGTATCGTATCTGAAAATGCTGTTACCGTTATATTTTCAATGTTACTGTTACTGCCCGTTGTGAAAGAGAGCATAACATCGTTTTCTTTGCATATGCTCAGATAAACGTGATGCTCGTTTTCGTAAATGAACATATCATAATAACTGAAACCGTAACGTGCATCAATATCTGCCAGTCTTTCAGAAAACATCAGTATGTCAGGTCTTGTTTGTGTACTGCATGATGAAAAACAGAAAAGAACTGTAATTAAAAGAGTAAAAGAAATTATTTTTTTCATATTAACACCTGCCTACAGATATATATTACAGACAGACTGAAAATATGAAAAAACAGCAATCCTTAACGGACTGCTGTTTATGGAGCTTGTGATCCGGCTCGAACGGACGACCTGCGCATTACGAATGCGCTGCACTACCGACTGTGCTACACAAGCAATTATGAATACTTGTTTATTATAAATGATATAGCTGGTTTTTTCAATACTTTTATATATTTTTCTTGCAATAAATGTATAAGGCTTATATAATAGGCGTGGAGTGATTTTATGAAAAGGAAGAAACTCATAGCAATCAGAACTGTGCTTATTGTTCTGACAGTTCTTGTTATGGCTGTTATTTTTATATTGTCTGCAGATAATGCAGATGAATCAAACGCAAAAAGTGACTTGCTGGCAGATTCTTTTGTTTACACCGTGCTTTCACTTTTTGAGCTGACCGATGAAGAGATTCAGCAGGTTATTGACGTAAGTGTCTTTATAGTGCGTAAAACGGCTCATTTTGCCGAATACTGTGTGTTGGGATTCCTTATTTCAGCCGTGTTCGTTTCATTTTATTTTAAACCCCAAATGAATATTCCGATATCTTTTGCATCTGGTTTTCTTTATGCCGTATCGGATGAAATACATCAGTATTTTGTCCCCGGCAGAGCCTGTATGCTGAAAGATGTGCTCATTGATTCGTGCGGAGTTGCCTGCGGAATTGCGGCTTTGCTTTTTATTGTATGGCTGTATAATTACATAAAAACAAAGAAAACATCAGGTGTTGCCTGATGTTTCATTTTCCAGATTGTCGAGTGCGTATTTACAGCATTGAAGAACAAGCAGATTGAAAGAAATATTATTTTCAGCCGCTGTTTTGTTAAGTTTTTCAAATAAAGGTTCCGTAAATCTTACAGTTCTTGCAATGTTTGCACTTTTTAAACTATTATCAATTTTAAACATAATAATCACCAATAATTATTATGCTTATTTTTGGTTATATTTATATAACCAAAAATGGTTGCATTTTTAACAGCATTATGATAAAATTAAGTTGGTGATTAATTATGGATTGCGAGAATTATTTATGTATTTATGAAAATAATCACAAGTGTGTGTTGGATAATATCAGTATTGATAGTCTGGGAATGTGCAGTGAATGTATTTATGTTTCCCCGAATTCAATTGAATTAAAAAAAATGAAAAAGAATCTTCTTGATGAGTATGATACATAAAAAAGCAGCAACGACCGTTGCTGCTTTTATGTTGGCTGAATCAATACTGCCAGAAGCCCACTTTCTTCATACACTTTCTGACTGTTCTGTCGGCAATTCTTGATGCCTTTTCTGCACCGAGTTTTGCACACTCTTCAAGATATGCCTTGTCTTTTACAAGTCTGTGGTATTCTTCCTGAAGAGGACGGAGCTCCTCAACAACAGCTTCTGCAACCGCTGCTTTGAAATCACCGTAACCCTTGCCTGCGAATTCGTCTGTAATAGCCTCGTATGACTTACCTGTACAAGCAGAGTAAATATCCATAAGATTTGATACACCCGGTTTGTTTTCGCTGTAATAAACAGCGGCTTCTGAGTCTGTGACGGCACTCTTGATTTTCTTGACAATCACGTTGGGGTCTTCGGTAACAAGAATGAATGACTTCTGATTTGTGTCAGACTTACTCATCTTCTTTTCGGGCTCCTGAAGTGACATAACTCTTGCACCTGCCTTGCCGATGAAAGGTTCGGGAACCTTGAAGAAATCACCGTAAAGACCGTTGAAACGGTTTGCAATATCACGTGTGAGTTCAAGATGCTGCTTCTGGTCTGCACCGATGGGCACATAGTCTGCATTGTAAAGAAGAATGTCAGCCGCCATAAGTGTGGGATATGTGAAAAGACCGAGGTTGACGTTATCTGCGTGCTTTGCTGATTTATCCTTGAACTGAGTCATTCTTGATGCTTCACCGAACTGTGTGTAACAGTCAAGAATCCAGCCGAGCTGTGCGTGAGCAGAAACATGGCTCTGACAGAAGATGATATTCTTTTCGGGGTCAAGACCCATCGCAAGAAGAATTGCAAAAAGGTCGATTGTTCTCTTTCTGAGATCTGCGGGAGCAGTTCTGACCGTGATTGAATGAAGGTCAGCCGCACCGAAAAGGCAATCGTATTCCTGAGCCATTGACTTCCAGTTCTTGAACGCACCGAGATAATTGCCCAGTGTGGGTGTACCTGTGGGCTGTATAAGACTTAATACTACTTTTTTCTGTTCGTTGTTTTCCATATATAACAAACCTTTCCGTAAACAATGATTTGTAAACAAGCATTCTTAAGTGTCCGTATTTTTCGGACTGTGAATTAATCCTTTAAATTATAAATCTTAAGAGAAAAAATGTCAACGGCAATAAGATAAAAAACAGGGCCGAAACCCTGTTTTTTCTTTTTTATGGTTGTATTTTATTCAAGTCTTGCTGCAATTCTGAGAATTTTTCTTGCATCTGCAGCAGTAACCTTTCCGTTTTTATCCATATCTGCAAAAGTTTTCTGTGTTGCGTCGGGGGTGTGTAAACGGGCAGAAATTCTCAAGGCAATTCTTGCATCTGCCGCTGTGATATTGAAGTTGCCGTCAACATCACCGAGAATACGCATTTTCAGTTCAGCAAAATCACGGTTATATTTATCAGCATATTTTTCTGCCTCAGAACCCTTCGCACCGTAAATTGTTGCTGATTGATGTATTGTAAGCACATCATCATAAATATTACAGTTGGGATTATTGATAATAATCTTCTCAAGTGCATCACATTCACTGAAAGCACCTTGCTCAATGGTTTCAACACTTTCGGGAATTTCAATTTCCTTAAGTGATTTACAGCTGAAAAAAGCTCTGTTGCCTATTGATTTTAATTGTGAGGGAAGCACAAGTTCTTCGAGTGATGTGCATTGACCGAATGCAGTTTCACCGATTGATGTGATGTTGTCATGCAGTTCAATGTTTTTCAGACTTGTACAATAGAAAAATGTATATATCGGGATATTATCAATATTTTTTGATAAAACTACCGTTTCAAGATTGTTGCAGGATTCAAACATGCCCACACCAAAACTTTCAACAGAATCGGGAATTACAATTTCTTTCAATGCAATACAGTCACGAAAAGCCTGATTGCCGATTGATGTAACATTGTTATGAATATCAATTGTTTCAAGATAATGACATCCACTAAATGTAAATTCTGTTATTTCCGTAACTTTCGGCGGAATTGTAAACGATGTAAACTCACAGCCGCGGAATGCGGTATTATTAATTTTTTCAATTGTATCAGGTAATTCGATATTTTTAATGCCTGAATACCCGAATGCATCTTCTCCGATTTCGGTAACAGGCAGTCCGCCGAGAGTATCAGGTACATTTACTTCTTTGTTCGTTCCGACATATTTTGTGATTACAGCATTGCCGTCTTTTTCGGCCCATTCAAAATCAGATTCTGCCGCAGAAACCGCAATACAGAAACATGAAAAGAGTAACAGCATTGCAGTAACTGATGCAACAATTCTTTTTGTCTGTTTTTTCATTTTTAACACTCCTTTTTTATTGGTAATTTGATTATAGCATTGCAAAGAAAATTTGTCATCTATTTCAGATTAAAAAAAGATTTTTGTGAAAGAACCACAAAAATCTTTTCGGTTAATTATATATAATACTGATTAAAACATTTTCTTTACTTCGCCGAGAATCTTCATACCCTTGACGATTGCATCGTCTGTGGGAGTTGAGAAGTTAAGACGGAAACACTGTGTCTTGTCTTCAGGGTACATCATAAATGCCGTACCGGGAACAACTGCAACCTTGTTCTGTGCCGCAGTTGAGCAGAACTTCATCATATCAACATTTTCGGGAAGTGTACACCAGATGAAAAGACCGCCTTCGGGCTTAACGTATTTTACGAAATCACCAAGCTCAGAATCAATAAGTGAACACATAAGCTCACATCTTGCCTTGTAGTTTTCTCTGATTTTGTTGATATGTCCCTGCATATCATATTTATTCATCCATTCGTTTACAATCATCTGATTGAGAACGGGGGTATGTACATCGCTTGCCTGTTTGCCGACAGTCATTTTTGCAATGAGGTTCTTGTTTGCGATTGTGAAAGCAACACGAATACCGGGCGAGAGAATCTTTGAGAATGAACCTGAATAGATAACTCTGCCGTCTGTATCAAGCGTCTTGATGCAGGGGATATCTTCACCTGTGTATCTCAGGTCGCCGTAGGGATTGTCTTCAAGAATGAGAACATTATACTGTCTTGCGAGTTCATAGAGTTTCTTTCTCTTTTCCCACGACATTGTAATACCTGAGGGATTCTGGAAGTTGGGGATTGTGTAAATGAACTTTGCTCTCTTCTCTTTTTTAAGAACTTCTTCGAGCATTTCCATATTCATACCGTCGTCTTCAACATCAACACCCACAAGTCTGCCCTTATATGAACGGAATGTATTGAGCGCACCGATGAATGAGGGGCTTTCGCTGATTACAACATCGTCTTCATTGAGAAGCACTTTTGATGCAAGGTCAATGACCTGCTGTGCACCTGAAGTGATGATGATATCATCGTCTTCACCGAAAACGTTGTGCTTTTCTGACATATATTTCTTTACGGTTTCACGAAGAGGAGTATAACCCTCTGAAATGCCGTACTGAAGTGCTGTAATGGGATCTTTTGCAAGGATATCTGCTGTGATTTCTCTTACCGCATCAACGGGGAATGCCTCGGGAGCAGGATTGCCTGCTGAGAAAGGTACAACATCACCGCCTGCTGTTGCTTTGAGGATTTCTCTGATTGCAGAGGGCTTGAGTGATGCGATTCTGTCTGAAATAATGTATTCCATAATTATCTTCCTTAAACAATATATTTACAATATGTCATTTTACAACAAACATATCTTTATATTATTCCGAAATAGAATAATAAATATTTTTTCTTGTTTTTATAAGTTTTTGTAACCGTTTTTGTGTTTCCGTGTGTTATATACGGTGTAAGGAGGAATGAGATATGAAAAAAATTATTTCAATCTTGATGTCAGTTATTATTCTTATGGGGTTATATGTAACAGCGAATGCCGAAAATGCAACAGCTCCTGAAATTGTGCTTACTGCACCTTATCAGTATTACACTTCAGGTGAAGAAATTACTTTTGATGTGAGTATCCGTGCAGACAAAGTTTATACACTTGATTATGCAAAGCTTTTTATTGATTGTAATAAGGATGTCCTGAAATTTGAAAGAGAAATTGAATATTCAGATAATCTGAGAACAGAGTTTACTCTTTCGGAAACAGAAACAGGTTATGTTATTACTTTTGTTTTCAAAGATTTTGAAAAATCCGATGTGATAATTTCATTTGAATCTTTTGTTTTCAGCGTTTCGGAAGGTGACCCGGCAGTAACGACATCAGCTGTTCTGAAATATAAAAACGAAAAGGAAAGAAAAGCTGTTCTTGTTTCTGAATTGCCTGTGAATGATGTGTTTGAGGCAGACGAAATCCCCCATCTTGTTCTGTCAGGTGACCTTGAACTGTTCAGAAAAGACGGTGTGATTTATCTTCCGTTTTCAATAAGAAAGTCTGACCTTATAAATCGTATTTCAAGTTCAGTTGATGATTATAAAGTGACATATAAAACGGTTTTTAACAAAGAATGCGGTTATGCTTTGACAAATGATGAGCTGTATATTGAATTCAATGGTTCAGTTAGCGAGAGAGTCAGAATCTGCATTCTCGGTGATGCTGATTACAACGGCATTGTCAATGCGGCAGATGCAAGAAAAACGCTCAGATATGCTGCAAAGCTTGAGTCTTTCCCCGAGCATTTCAGCGAGGGTTGTGATTTTAACGGCAATCTGATTCCCGAGGCTTCGGATGCAAGAAAAATACTGCGTATTTCGGCAAAGCTTGATTCCTTTATGCCCGTTGAAGTAAAAGCATCGGTAAATGTACCTTATGAATTCGGCACTCTTGTAAGTCTTTCAGATGCAGGTTATCTCTGGAGATGTACGGTATCTGATGAAAATGCATTTGATATCACCGAAGACAGCAGACCGTCGGTTGATAATACGGGAAAGCCTCCCGAAGAAATTATTGACGGAGCATCTGAATTGCAGATGTTTACTTTGACACCCAAAAAAACAGGTGTATATAAAATAACTTTTGAACACGCAAGACCGTGGAATAATGAAATGCTTGAGAAATTCAGTTTTGTTATGATTGTTAACTGATTTGCTGATTAGTAATTTGACCAATTTTTCATTATGACAAAACGGTTGTTTATGCTACATTCTAAAAATACCCGACTGCTATTGACAAATATATTTTATTAGTTTTATAATAGCATTCGTATCATAAGCAAAAGTGCTGGTGATTACATCGGCACTTTTATTTTAAAGGAGAATTCCGGTATGGCTGTTAAAAATGTACCCGAAATGTTCGGTTCTCTCGTTTTCAATGACGAAGTAATGAGAGAAACTCTTCCCAAGGAAATTTACAAGTCACTTCACAAGACTGTTGAAGAAGGCAAAGAACTTGATATCACTCTTGCAAATGCAGTTGCTCACGCTATGAAAGACTGGGCAATCAGCAAGGGCGCAACTCACTATACTCATTGGTTCCAGCCTATGACGGGTATCACAGCTGAAAAGCATGACAGTTTTATAAGCCCTGCTCCCGGCGGAAAAGTCATTATGGAGTTCTCAGGTAAGGAGCTTATCAAGGGAGAACCCGATGCATCAAGCTTCCCCTCAGGCGGTATCCGTGCCACATTCGAGGCAAGAGGCTATACAGCATGGGACCCCACTTCTTATGCATTCATAAAAGAAAACTCACTCTGCATTCCCACAGCTTTCTGTTCATATACAGGTGAAGTTCTCGATAAGAAAACTCCTCTTCTGCGTTCAATGGAAGAACTCAGTAAACAGGCCGTGCGTGTGCTCAATCTCATCGGTGTTGACACAAAGAGAGTTATCTCCACCGTAGGTGCAGAGCAGGAATATTTCCTCATTGACAGAAAGGTTTATGAAGAGAGAAAAGATATTGTCATAACAGGCAGAACTCTTTTCGGTGCAAAGCCTCCCAAAGGTCAGGAAATGGATGACCATTACTTCGGTGCAATCAAGCCCCGTGTTATGGCATATATGGAAGACCTTAACGAAGAACTCTGGAAGCTTGGTATTCTTGCAAAGACAGAGCATAACGAAGCAGCTCCCGCACAGCACGAATTAGCTCCCGTATTCTCAACCACAAATATCGCAACCGACCATAATCAGCTCACAATGGAAATTATGAAAAAGGTTGCAAAGAAACATAATCTTGTCTGTCTTCTTCACGAAAAGCCCTTTGCAGGCGTCAACGGAAGCGGTAAGCACAACAACTGGTCAATTTCAACAGACTCAGGCAAGAATCTTCTTGACCCCGGAAAGAATCCTCAGTCAAACAAGACATTCCTTCTTATTCTTGCTGCTGTCGTAAAGGCTGTTGACGATTATCAGGACCTTATGAGAATTTCAGTTGCAAGTGCAGGTAATGACAACCGTCTCGGCGGTCACGAAGCTCCTCCTGCAATTATGTCTGTATTCCTCGGTGATGACCTTACAAAGATTATTCAGGCTCTTATCAACAAGGAAGACGATGTTGAAGGTCCTCAGAAGGTTGCTATGAAGACTGGTGTTGATGTTCTTCCCGATTTCACAAAGGACACAACAGACAGAAACAGAACATCTCCCTTCGCATTCACAGGTAACAAGTTTGAATTCCGTATGCTCGGTTCAAACTATTCAATAGCAGACCCCAACATTGTTATGAACACAATCGTTGCAGAGTCATTCTCTCAGTTTGCCGATTATCTTGAAAATTCAGAGGATATCGATAAGGCTGTAAGCCACATCATCCGCCGTGAATTCAGAAATCACGCAAGAATCATATTCAACGGCAACGGCTACGACGAAGCATGGGTAAAAGAGGCAGAAAAGAGAGGTCTTCTTAATCTCAGAACAACTGCAGATGCAATTCCTCATTACACGGCACAGAAGAACATTGACCTTTTTGAAAAGCATCATATCTTCACTCCCCTTGAAGTTCATTCAAGACAGGAAATCCTTGCAGAGCTTTACACAAAGACTATCAATATCGAAGCTCTTACAATGCTTGAAATGGCAAAGAAACAGCTTCTTCCCGCTGCAATTTCGTTCACAGGCTCACTTGCTCAGACTCTTGCCGCAAAGAAAGCAATCGGTATGAGTGTTGAAAACGATGCCGCATTCCTTCTTGCTGATAAGCTCACAAAGCTTACAAATGAAATGTATCAGAAGATTGATAACCTTGACAAAGCAGTTGCAGGTGCCAAGGATATTGCAGAAGGTCAGGAGCTTGCATTCTACACGAGAGATTCAATTCTTACCGCTATGAATGAGCTCAGAGCAGTTGCAGACGAAATCGAAGTTGATATGTCGGAAGATTTCATTCCATATCCCACATATAGTGACTTGCTTTACAGCGTATAATAACAACAGCCTCCGCAAAAACGGAGGCTGAAATTTATTTTATTTACGTTTCTTCAAAAATAAAATCATCGTTTCTGAAATCGCAGGTGTATGAAGCACCTGCTTTTATTTTTTCTTCAAGAAGAAGCTCTGAAAGTCTGTCTTCAATGTTTGTTCTCACAGCTCTTTTCAGTGGTCTTGCACCGTAGATTTCATCAAAACCTGCGTCTGCAATTTTTTCGGCAACGGCATCTGTGAATTCGATTTTTATATCCATTTCAGCTGTGCGTCTGCCTACTTCATTAAGGAGCTTAACGGCAATTTCCTTTATATTTTCCTTTGAAAGACGTGAGAAAACAATTATATCATCAATACGGTTGATGAATTCGGGTCTGAATGTCTTTTTGAGTTCACCCATAACGGCTTCACGTATTTTTTCAAAAGACATTGAGCTGCCGCCCGATGTAAAACCGAGTGAAGACTGCTTGTCGGTAATAAGCTTTGCACCCACGTTTGAAGTCATGATGATTATTGCATTTTTGAAACTTACTTTTCTGCCCTGTGAATCGGTCAGTATGCCGTCATCAAGAATCTGGAGCATCATATTGAAAACATCGGGGTGAGCTTTCTCGATTTCATCGAAAAGAACAACCGAATAAGGCTTTCTTCTGATTTTCTCTGTGAGCTGACCGCCCTCTTCAAAACCGACATATCCGGGTGGGGAGCCTACAAGACGTGAAACATTGTGTTTCTCCATATATTCGGACATATCAAGCCTGATTATTGCGTTTTCGTCACCGAACATAGCTTCTGCGAGGGCTTTGCAGAGTTCAGTTTTGCCGACCCCCGTCGGACCTGAGAAAATGAATGAGCCGATAGGTCTTTTCGGGTCTTTGAGCCCTACTCTTGCACGTCGTATTGCTTTTGCAACCGCCGTTACAGCTTCATTCTGACCGATAATTCTGTTGTGGAGTTCATTTTCGAGGTTAAGAAGACGTCTGCTCTCTTCAATTGTGAGCTGATTTACGGGGATACCCGTCCATACCGAAACAATTTCGGCAATTTCGTTTGTGCCGATTTCACCGCTTGCGTGAGCCTGTTTTTCTTCCCATTCGGCTTTCTGTTCACTTAATGTTTTCTGTAATTCCTTTTCTTTGTCCCTGAGTGAAGCCGCACGTTCAAATTCCTGAGAATTCACGGCAGATGTCTTTTCTTTTGAAATCTCATTGATTTCGTCCTCAAGCTGTTTTATTTCTTCGGGAGGAGTGAATGCTTTGAGCCTTACTCTTGAAGAAGCTTCATCGATAAGGTCAATAGCCTTGTCGGGAAGAAATCTGTCACCGATATATCTTGATGAAAGTTTTACTGCGGCAACAATGGCTTCATCTGTAATTTTCACTTTGTGATGAGCTTCGTATTTGTCACGCAATCCTTTGAGAATTTCAACAGCTTCGTCTTCTGTGGGTTCGCCTACCGTAACGGGCTGAAAACGTCTTTCAAGAGCCGCATCTTTTTCGATGTTTTTGCGGTATTCTTCGATTGTTGTTGCACCTATAACCTGAAGGTCACCTCTTGCGAGTGAGGGCTTTAAGATGTTTGCGGCATCCGTCGCACCTTCTGCCGAGCCTGCACCGACTATGGTGTGAATTTCGTCAATGAAGAGAATAACATCACCCGATGCAGTTACTTCTTCAATGCATTTCTTTATACGGTCTTCAAAGTCACCTCTGTATTTTGTGCCTGCAACCATACCCGTAAGGTCAAGTGAAATGATTCTTTTGTTTTTGAGAAGTTCGGGGACTTCGTTATTTGCAATTTTGAGAGCAAGACCCTCTGCAATGGCAGTTTTTCCTACTCCGGGTTCACCGATAAGGCAGGGGTTGTTCTTTGTTCTTCTTGAAAGAATCTGCGTCACTCTTTCAATTTCTTGCATTCTGCCTATAATCGGATCGATTTTACCCTCTTTTGCAAGAAGAGTGAGATCTCTGCCAAACTTATCAAGCGTATCTGTTTTTGAGGAAGATGTGTTTCGTGAATGAGTGGTCTGTCTGCCTGCTTCACCGGTAACGGCTCTTGAGATATCTGATAAAATATCAGAAATTGAACCGCCGAGTTTAATAATTATTTTTGCACCGAAACTCTGTGTTTCACGCATGATTGCCATAAGAAGATGCTCCGTGCCTACAAGGGGGAGGGATGATGTTCTTGCAATCATTATAGATGATTCTATTATATTTTTACTTCTCGGAGTAAAGTCATCGGGTGAAAGTTCTGTGGGCATTCCTATTCCGACAGAGCTTTTTACGGCATCTTCAACTTTCTGATAAGTTATACCTTTTGCGTTGAGGACGGAAGATGCAGTTGAAACAGTATCTTTGAGAATACCTAAAAGCAGATGCTCACTGCCGATGTATGTGTGACCGAGGTCTTCTGCAGCATTGACAGCATTGTTCAATGCCACATTTGCTTTTTCGTTGAAACCTGTGAATTTGTACATGGTCTGTCAATCCTTTCATAAATCAGAATTTATCGCTGAACGATAAATTCTGAATGATATATTTTTCCTGCGGAAAAATATGATGTTATGCTACGCAAAATGATGTATGACCTACGGTCAAATGATGCGTTTGCCTACGGCAAACATTTCGGAAGGGCT
>JAFYVE010000050.1 GCA_017549285.1 Clostridia bacterium | reverse complement strand
GGACCGATGTGGGCATCGGTCCCTACATAATTTGTTTTTCCTGAAATCATTGTACATTGTAAATTGTAAATTGTTCATTGAATCAGCCCGACAAATTATTGTTTGATAAATTCTTAACATTCTTCTTGACATAATATTGCCGTTAATATATAATTAATAAGAATGGAATATATGTTCCGAAATATCTGATGAAAGTGTAGTGTTGATATGGATCAGAAATATGAAGCATTATTTACCCCTTGGAAAATAGGTAATGTTGAAATCAAGAACAGAATCGTTATGTGTCCCATGGGCGGTACATCTCTTTTCGGTTGGTTTGAACTCGGCGGTTGCCATTTTGACAAGGAAGCAGCAAAACTTTTCCTCGAAAGAGCAAATAATAACGTAGGTCTTATCATCCCCGGTATCGCACCTCTGCGTGATACATTCTGGGGCAAATGGCTCTGGCAGAATCCCAAGATGTTCGATGAACTCAAAGAATTCATGGATGAAATCCATAAGACAGGTGCAAAGCTTTTTGTTCAGCTTACAGCTGGTATGGGACGTTCATGGGCTATCACAGAGCTTGTAGCACCTCTTCACAGAAATAAGTTCACTCGTGCACTTGTCAAGCCTATTCTTGATACATCACATGAACTTGCTTCTCCCTCTCCCCAGCCTTCACGTTGGGCACATGACATCATCTGTCCCGAAATGACAGTTGAACAGATTCACGAAATCATTGAAGCATTTGCAAAAACAGCAAAGCTCTGCCGTGATGCAGGTGTTGACGGTGTTGAAGTTCACGCTGTTCACGAAGGTTATCTTCTTGACCAGTTTGCTATTGAATTCTTCAATAAGCGTACTGACCAGTACGGCGGTAACTTTGAAAACAGATACCGTTTTGCTGCTGAAGTAGTAAAAGCAATCAAGGAATCATGCGGTGAAGATTTCCCCGTATCACTCCGTTATTCAGTTGAATCAAAGATGAAGGGCTTCTGCGAAGGTGCAATGCCCGGTGAAGAATATACAGAAGTCGGCAGAAATATGACTGAATCAGAGAAGGCTGCAAAGTACCTTCAGGATGCAGGTTATGATATGCTCAATGCCGATAACGGTACATATGACTCATGGTACTGGGCACATCCCCCCATGTATATGCCTCAGAACTGTAATCTCGAAGATGTTGCACACATCAAGAACTTTGTTGATATCCCTGTTGTCTGTGCAGGCCGTATGGAACCCGACACAGGTGCAGAAGCTGTTGCGGCAGGTAAGATTGACGGTGTCGGTGTTGCACGTCAGTTCCTTACAGACCCCGAATGGATTACAAAGATCATTGAAGACAGAATTGAAGATATCAAGCCCTGTATCTGCTGTCATAGTGCTTGTTTCAATTTCTCATCATCAAAGGGTCATGCAAATACTCAGGATCTTATGGATACAATGGGTCTTTCACGTTGTGCTCTTAATCCTCAGACAATGCAGTCAAAGAAATACTCAATCAAGCCCGCTAAGAAGGCAAAGAGAATCGCAATCGTAGGCGGCGGTATCGGTGGTATGGAAGCTGCTATCGTCTGTGCAAAGCGTGGCCATAAGGTTGATCTCTATGAAAAGAGTGACAAGCTCGGCGGTGTATTCATCGCAGCAGCAGCTCCCTCATTCAAGGAAAAAGACCGTGACCTTATTAAATGGTATGAACGTGAAGTTCAGAAGTATGATATCAATATCCACTTCAATACAGAAATCAAGAGCATTGAATCTCTCAAGGCTGATGAAGTTATCATCGCTACAGGTTCAGTTGCAAATTCAATCCCCGTAAAGGGTGCTAAGGAATACGGCATTGAAGCTGTTGATTACCTTCTCGGTAACAAGACAGTAGGCGACAATGTTGTTGTTGTCGGCGGCGGTCTTACAGGTTGTGAAATCGCTTATGACCTCTTCCTTCAGGGCAAGAAGCCTGTTGTTGTTGAAATGCAGGATGACCTTATCACAACTCCCGGTGTTGCTCTTGCAAACACAAGCTTCCTTCGTGACTGCTTCAAGGCAAACAATGTTCCCGTTTACCTTGAATCAAAGACAACAGAAATCCGTGCAGACGGTGTTACAATCGTTGATAAGGACGGTAACAAGAAAGATATCGCTTGTGACAATGTTATCCTTTCAGTAGGTTACAAACCCGCTCCCGTTGCTCCCAAGGCAAAGCACGTTCACGTTATCGGTGATGCATTCAAAGTCGGTAACCTCAGAACTGTTATCTGGCAGGCTTGGGACGTTGCAATGAAACTTTAATAAGTTGAAATTTTCAGGACTTGCTTCGGCAGGTCCTGTTGATTTTTCTTTTTAAATATGCTAATATTTTTAAGCGAGGTGATGAAAATGCATTATTGTCAGTTCAGGACAGGGGAGATTGTTATTGGTGTTGAAACTCCCGAAAAGCTCGACATAAAAGAGCCTTACAGTCTCTTTCTTACGGTAAATGAAAAAGAAAATGTGCTTGTAAGATTCGGTTATACCTCTGACATTTTTGTTTCAGGCAGTGAAGTAACAGAAACTGATACTTATGTGCTGACGGAAGATGAAGAAAAACAGCATTTTTATTACCGTGTTTCGGGCGGTAATGAATTTTACGCCGAAAGAATTGTAAAAAAAGACAATCCGGATTTTTATGAAATTTTAATTCCCGAAAAATATACGGGAAAAATATGGACAAGACTTGTTTTTTCGCTTATAAATATTGAAGATCTGGCTTGTCGTTTCAATGCATCGATTTTTCATTCGTCGGTTATTGATATCGGTGGCAAAGCTGTTCTTTTTACGGCTCCGTGCGGTACGGGCAAATCAACTCAGGCGGCTTTATGGGAGAAATACAGGAATGCATTTGTTGTCAATGGTGATAAATCAATGATTTATGAAAAAGACGGTGTGTGCCTTGTTTCAGGCGTTCCTTTTTCCGGGTCATCAGATATCTGCCACAATAAAATACTGCCGGTGAAGGCTGTTGTAAGGCTTTCTCAGGCAAAGCAGAACACCATTGAACGTCTCAGGGGATTCAATGCTTATAAAGTGCTTCACGAGGGCTGTTATCACTCAAAATGGAACGCTCAGTATGAGAAAAATACGGCAGACCTTATTGAAAAAATTGCTCTTAATGTCCCTGTGATATCTCTTGCCTGCCTGCCCGATAAAACAGCGGTGGAAGAGTTGGGAAATTTTCTTGATAAACAATAATTTGTCGAGGTCTTCAGATAAACATTTCGTAATAAAAACAATCTTTGTAGGGACCGATGCCTACATCGGTCCGATTGCGGAGTGTAACGGAGCAATAACGATTGCAAATCGTTCAATTACAATAAACAAAATAAATTAATTTGTTTTGTTAACGGAAATCAGAGATTTCCGATTTGTCTTCGACAAATGCGGACCGATGTGGGCATCGGTCCCTACGATTGGTTTGTTCAATCATCCCGACAAATTCTGATTTGTAGAATAAATAATTCAAATCATCCCGGTTATAATATATCGGGGTGATTTTTTATGGATAAAAAGAAGAATGAAAAAGACACAATAAAAACACCGTCTATGCTTGATAATGACGGTCAGCCGAAAAACTCTTTTGAATACGTCAATTTTTATGGCACTTATAACATTCAGCCCACTCAGGTGCAGGAAAATACTTATCCTGCAATCGGTCAGGGGCTTGATAAGGAAACAATGAACAGACTCAGCAAAGAAGCCGAAAGATGGAAAAAAGAGGACAGTAAAAGACCACAGAGACCGGGAAATTAAAAAATTAAATTTTTCTGTATTCTTTCAATATTGTTTTAAGCAATTGACTGTATATTATGGTCATAAGATGCATCACAAAAGGTCAGCTGTCCTGACCGTTGCGAATTATACTAAGCATAAATAGGACAGACAACCATCTCCCGTCTTCGGACGATAACATACAGTACACTACCTCTTAAAATCCGTAACGCAGTCTTCTCAGGAAGGCTGCGTTGCGGCGTTTATTTATACTTTTTGTGTAAATAATAAGGTTGAGGTGATATTTATGAGAATTGCAATCGTTACAGGTGCTTCGTCAGGTATCGGGCGTGAATTTGCACTCGTTATTTCGGAAAAATATAAATATGACAGGATATGGCTTATTGCAAGAAGGGAAGATCGGCTTTATGAAACGGCCGGTCTTATGACAACCCCTGCAGAAATAATTCCTGCAGACCTTTCAGATGAAGAATCTTTACATGAATTGAATTCAAAACTCATTGAAGAAAAGCCTGTTATCGGTCTGCTTGTGAATGCTGCAGGATTCGGGAAATTCGGTAGCGTGGAATCGCAGAATACAGAAGATATCGCTGATATGATTGATGTCAATATCAAGGCTCTGACACTCATAACAAGAATGTGCCTTCCGTTTATTGCTCCCAACGGAGCCATTATCAATATGGCTTCGGCAAGTGCGTTTCTTCCTCTACCTTTTATGAATGTTTATTCTGCAACAAAATCATATGTGCTTGATTTTACAAGAGCTCTTGCAGACGAAATAAAAAACAGCGGTGTGAGTGTCACCGCCGTGTGTCCTTATTGGGTCAATACAGAATTTATCCCCGTGGCAAAAGATTCGCCACAGGGAGATTCAATAAATAATTTTCTTTTTATAACCTATCCGTTCAATGTAGTGAAAAAAGCACTCGAGGATAATGAAAACGATTTTCTTTATTCATATCCGAATGTTGTGCCGTTGGCAATAAAGATACTTTCACTTGTTTTGCCCGAGTCAATGCAGATAGGTATATGGAATAAAATCAGGCATATCAGGAACCTGCGATATAATCAACAATTCCCTGAGCAATTGCCGTTGCTGTGATGAGCTGACCGTTTTCGGATGTAAGGAATGCGGCGTCCGTTTCATTTGTGAGATATCCGCATTCTATCAGGACAGATGGGCATTCTTCAACTCTTGTGACCATATAAGGGAAGAATTTGCACTCCATATCAACATTTTCGTATTCCTTGCTTGTGGGGTCCGTATAGACATAATTTCTGTAAGAAGAAACCATCTGTTTATGGATTGCATCTGCAAGAGGCATTGAATAATTCCTGTAATAGAATGTGTGTGTGCCGAACCACGATGTGTTGTCAGAGCCGTCACAATGTATACTGGCAAAAACATCGGGGTCGTATTCTCTTATCATATCAACACGTTCATCAAGGAAAAGAGGCTCGTCGTTTCCTCTTGTTAAAATTACCGTTGCACCTTTTTCCCTGAGGATATCAGCGGCTTTCTGAGCAATTGAGTAAACCACTTCGTGTTCATAAACCGAACTTGTTGAATATGTACCGGGAGCACCGTATCCGCCGTGACCGGGGTCAAGCATTATTACGGTACCCGAAAGATTATCGGCTGTCTTTTTGAGTTTCAATGAGAAAATACCGTTTCCGTTACCTCTGAGTGAATAACCTGCAAAATCAGCTTTTGTCCTGAAATAAAGTCTTAATGTCATTGAGCTGTTTTCAGAATCCGAATGCCATTCAGCTTTCTCTATGACATCACTCTGAGAAAAATCAGGTTCATTTATGTAGCTGATTTCGTTTGTGTGCATAAATGTGATATCAATATATTCACCTGTGAATGCATCAACATTGTATTCACGGTCAAGCATTCCTTTTTTGTATTCCTGAGGGCCGGTAGCAGTTTTTATAAATGGAATGTATGAGGCAGAGAACGTGAGTGTTGTGTCGTTATCTGTTTTAACGGAGTCAATCTTTATTCTGTTTTCGGGCATCACGTATGCTCCGAGAATGAGTGTTGCACAATCACCGTGAATTTTCATACCCGTATCTGTTGAATAAATAAAATTGTTTGAATTGACTGAGTAACCCGTTACATATGCATAGGCACCTTTTATCTGAGGTGTGCATAAGGGGTCAGAAGAATCATCGGGGGAGTCTGCAACGGTGGTTTCTGCATAATCAGTTGTAACAAAACACATATCGGCATTTCCGAGTGAATGGTCATCATAAGGAGACAACGGTTTTTCTTTACCGCACATCACAATGTCATTTAGTCCGTTATATGTCGCCGCATATGAAATCTGATCTGTTGCAAGGGTTCCGTAACTTGCGGGGATTTCATATGTTGCTGTGAATGTTGCATATTTTTCTTCTGATGGTTGTTCTGTGAGTTCTATAAGGTCTGTGTTTGCAACAGCTGCCGTTACGGAAGCGCCTTTTACGGCTTTTACGCTGAGTGTGAGAATTCCTTCATTGATTGTCGCAGATTGTTCTTTCATTACATCAACAGCTTTATTGATGTGATAAGTGTAAAGTGCATTCTTGTGCCTGAGAGTTATTTTGTTTTTGCCGTCACGAAGTTTTATTTCAGCTGTAAAATTTCCTTCATCACCCTGTGTTTCAATGTTTTTCCACTTTCCGTCAGCCGTACACCACGTCAGAACAGGGAAGTTTCTGTCAGCTGTACCTGTGATTCTTATAACTGAGTTGTTCTCAACTGAAAAAGAACTGATTGTAAGTGAAGTGTATGTTGAATCGTTGAAATATTCGTTGTAAAAATAGAAATCGGAAGTTGTTTTGTTGAAGTTGTTTTTAAGATTTTTGTGGGAATTGAAGATGCATCCCGAAAAACCGCCGTGGTTGTTGACGGCACGTAACTGCTTGTATATTTCATCAGCTCTGTTCCAGTTTTCATCTGTTAAAAGCAGATCGTTTTTGAGTAAGGCGTAAAAACGGCAATTGCCCGAAATTGCAGTTTTTGCCCACGTTTTTATAGTGTTTTCTGCGCCCTGGGCAATAGTTGTATCAATGCTGATAAAACAGAAATCAACAGCAGTACCGTTTATAAATTCCGTGTTTGATTTTGTTGGATTGCCATTAATTACCGTACCGAAGAAAATGTCCTTTTCATTAAGGGCTTTTTTTGTTTCAGTCACATTTTTTACGGCTGACTGTGAAAAATCACGTGCATTTACCATTACTGCATCGGGAGAATATTTTTCTGCAAGTTCAGAAATGTAAGATGCTGTATATTTTTCCGTATCAATAAAGAGAACAGTGAACAGATTCTTTTCTTCTGCCGATTTTATAATGCATTCAACAGCATCGGTATTCTCTGCCGTGCAGTCGGATGATGTGTCATATTTTATAACGATTGTGTCAGGATTGATTGCATTCACTTTTTCGAAAGACTCTGCAACGCTTTTTCTTAAGGCTTCCGAAGTTTTAACCGAAAAATCAATATCCGTTACTGTATCAACAACATATCCCTTCATATTTTCGGGTAACTGTTTTTTTTCTTCTGTAAGATATGAAAAAACAGTATCTTCATTCATCCTGATAAGAGCTTCGATGTCAGCCAGACCTGTTTCGGGCGGAACTTCATTGTTGTTGTCCTTAAGAATAAAAAAAACACCCAAAGCTCCTGCAATAAGCAGAAGCAATGCGGTAATTGAAATCAGAACGTTCTTTTTCATTCCTTTTCTTTGTTTTCTCCCTTTTCTTTTGTTTTGTTCTCTTCAACTTTTGATTTTTTTGATTTTATATCAATGTGATCGTAATATTCTTTGAATTTGATTGTGAACATCATATGTTCATCACAATTTTTGCAGTAGAATAACGCCCTGAAAGACTGATTCACCATTTTCCATTCGGAAACCTTACGCATTCTTTTGTGACAGGTGTCGCAGAAACAGACCATTTTGCTTCTGTCTATACGCTCATCGTTTATGTTTGTGATGAATTTTGCTTTAAAGAGCAGTTTTTTCCAGAAATCGTTGTCACAGATAAGAACGTGCTCTGCAAGTTCATCAGTATCGTAACACTTTTTGAAACATCTCAGGCTCAGAAGTGAGTCATCAAGTGCTCTGTGAGTTGAAAATTCACTTATATCAATTCCGAAAAGCGATGCCGCCGCCGAAAGACCTATCTGTTGTGCATTTGAGAGTTTAAGCTGCTGCTGACAGTATTTTTGCAGGTCAACATATCTGGGTATGAAAGGAATTCCGTCAATATCCATAAAGTATTTCAGATTATCTATCATTACACGCAGGTCGCCGTTTCCCCATGACATAAAAATGCAGTCCTTGCCGTCAACCCATTTTGAAAAATCGGAAATTGCCTTGTTTATGCTGATTCCGCCATACATATCTTCATTTGAAATATGAGTAAGGTTTTTCACTCTGCCGCTGAGCTTTGTAGACAACTGTGATTTTATGAGTACGGAAAAAGTGTCGATAACTTCAAGTTCGTCATCAACCATAACTGCACCTATTTCAATAATTTCATTGAAAAAGCTTTTGAGTTTTTTGTTATATGAATTATTCCATTCAAGGTCCATTATAACATAATACATAAAAAAGCTCCTTAATTATAATTAATCTAATAATACTATATCCTGATATTATTGTCAAATAAAAATTGCATAAAATTACCTGTAAAATCAGAACAGACACCGTTTTGAACGGTGTCTGTGTGTTGCTTTATGCAGTCTTTGTGCTTTCTGCAACTTCTTTTACAGAAGCTTTTCTGTTTCTGAGAACTTTTATAGCAGAGCTTACAGTCAGGAAGAAAAGTGTCTGTACTGATGCGAGAGAAATCAGGTTATTTGCATTTCTGATGTTCTTTATGTTGAACATAATCATAAAGTGATTGAATTCGGAAAGTTCAAACCAGAACCATTCAGGGAACGGAGTAACAAGAAGTGCAAATGCAAGCAGATATAACCAATCGGATGCCTTGTGAGTCTTTTCCGAAAGAAGGAATACAAGGGGAATGAAAATGAATATAAGATTTACGGGATTAGAGAATGAATAAATGTTGAGAACAACATAGATTAATGCAGTCATTTTCTGCCAGGCAGAGGGAAGAATAAATGCACACGCAACTGCAATTATATTCATAGCAATCGTAACAATATTAAGCACAATAATGTTGTTTACACCGAAGAAAACAAGCAGGTTCGCTATGCTCATATTTGATGCTGCAAAAATGTCTTTTGAAACCGTGAACAGGCTCTGCATATAGATTGAAAGAGAGTCAAAACCGACTACAAAAGATGGAATGATGTATGAAATCACGGTGTATAAGATGATTTTAACGATATCTTTCTTTGTTCTCTTCTTTTTGTTGATGAAGAGTAATGCAATAAAAAGAATCATAACGGGATTGAGTGCTGCAGAGAATGCAAGTGCAAGGTGTGATAACTCCCTGAGAATCTGATTCTTTGAATCATAGAAAAGTGCGAAAAGCAATGTGAGAGTAACACCTATACCTGCAACGTTGCCCTGTTCAACGCAGTACATTGTCGGGTATGAAACAATAGCAAGGAAAGCAACAAGCTCATCTCTTACCTTGAGTCCGTTTCTTCTGAGAACAGCTCTGTTCATCTTGTAAATGAGAAGAAGGCACATCATAACAAGAATCAGATACAGATACATAAATGTCTGGTTTCTGAGAATCTTGATATAATGCAGTATTGTTTCACTAAAAACAAGGTTAGGAGGAAGGAACTGTGCAATTATATAGTAAATAATGATTCCAAGAGGTGAGAACCTGTCGGCAATTCCCGCAAAATCCTGTTTTCCTGCGTGCTGAACACCCAGAATGTAATCAGAAAACTGGGTTATTGCATATTCGGAATTCGGATTGTAATACATAAGATGTGACCAGGTGTCACCGTCTGATATAACAGCCATTATGAAACAGCCGATTCCGAAAATCGAGAAAAAGCCGAGAAATGCATTCATCATTGATGCTGATGATGAATTGTCAAGTTTTTTGCTGAGTTTTTTGCGGAAAACAAAAAACAGTATCAACACAACAACTGTGAATGCAAGTGCAATCTGTGCCGAAGTGAGGACTCTGAAGCATTCCCATGCTGCCGCAAAATCAATCGGGTCATTATTTGCGGAAATGCCTGCCGCACTGCAAGGAACGGCTGAGAGTAAAAACAGAGAAAATATTGTGGTTATTGATAAAATTTTCTTTTTCATTTCAGACTCCTTATATTTTTCTATTCTTTAATCTATCACAAATTGATAATAAAATCAATAGAAAAAATATATAATAATTAAAAATAATATTATTGACTATATAGAGCATCTGTGGTATGATTTATATGTATATTTTTGTCCATCGGAGATGAATTGATTGAAATTGAAAAATTCAAAAATCAACGTTGTGAATTTTCTGCCCTATGCATTCGCAGGGCTTGTCACAATTGCCGTAGTTCTTGTTATTTATGCCGTAAACGGAATTTATCCTTTCGGAGCCGGCAGCGTTGTATGTGATGATATGGTTCAGCAGACTATATCAAACTATACATACTTCTGGGATTATCTTCACTCAGGCGGTGATAAGTCGCTGTTGTTCAACTGGCAGACTGCCGCAGGAACTCAGGTTCTCACAACAGGTTTCTATATTCTGAAACCCTGGGAAATTGTTTTTACATTGTTATGTCCCCGTGACGGAATAGTAAACGGTATACCGTTCCTCATTATTTTCAAAATGACAATGGCTGCACTTTCAATGATGTTCTTTTTAAGAAAAGAATTCAAAATTGAACCCTATTGGCAGGTTTTCCTTTCGGTAGCTTACAGCTGCAGCGCATTTATTATTATCTATTATACCAATATGGGGTGGATAGACGCAGCATTTATGTTCCCCGTGCTGATTTACTTCCTTCTCAGAATGTTCAGAACGGGCAAGTGGCTTCCTTATTTCCTTATGCTCACGTACACATTGTTGCTCTCAATTTATATTTCATATATGGTGTTCCTGTTTCTGTTCTTTATCGGCTTCCTTTATCTTGCAATCGTTCAGCCCAAAGAAACAAGAAAAATGACTATCATCCGTTTCGGAGTAACATCAGTTCTCTCAATTGCTGCATCGGCAGTCATTAATGTTCCGTCAGTTTACTATATGTTCCGTTCAACCCGTTATTCAATCAAATCAGAAGAAACGGCGTTTGATACAATCCTGAAAATTCTCAAGAATCCACAGTCTTATTCAGAAGTAAAGTTTTCTGTCGTATTTCTTTGTTCGGCAGTATTCCTTGCATTCCTTCTGATACTCTTCGTAAATTTCAGACAGCATAAAAAAGCGTGTCTGTTCTTTGCAGCTTCAATCGCAATTCTCATAATGCCTGTTTTCTTCGAGAATATTAACCTCATATGGCATCTCGGTTCATATGTCGGTTTCCCGCTGAGATATATGTATATGCTCTCATTCATTCTTGTGTGTATGGCAGCATATGTACTTCAGAATACAAAGAATACGGCATTTTCAATAAAGGGCGTAAAGAACATTCCCGTTCTTATCCCTGCAATCGCAAGTGCTGCAGGCGGCTTTTTTCTTCTCGTTTCATATGTCTATAAAGAAGTTTCAACAGTCAGCGGACTCAAATACAACAAGCTTCTTTTCGATGATTGCGAAAAATGGATAATGCTTTCATTCTTCTGTTTTGCATTATTCTATGTTCTCTGTCTTTTTGTTGGTATCAAAAAGCTTTCATATGTTCTTATGGCAGGTGTCCTTATTGCAGAAATCGGGCTTCTTGCAAACGTATCATTCGGAACAAACTCCGATAACACAAAAAGAACTGCAATGTACAGTCTTGATTTCATTGACGACTCACTTGAAATGGCTGAACAGCTGAAACTTGAAAATGACAATCTTTCACGAATCAAGGATGCAGATGTAAGACTCAACAGTAACTTCCCGATGTTTTTCGAATATCCGGCTCTTGCAAACTTCACACATCTCGTATCATCCGATATGACTTCAACAATGGAAGCTCTCGGATATTCACAGATTTATACACGTGTTATCGACAGCGTAGGTACACTTCTTTCGGATGCTCTTCTGAATATGAAATACACATTTACTCAGAAGGATACCGATGGATCTGAATATACTTATATGTACGATATCGGTAACACAAAGCTTTACAGCAATAACTACACTCTTCCTGTCGGTCTTGTTGTGAACGAAGACTTTATGAATATTGATATTGTTGAAAATAATGACGTATTCACTTCTAACAATCAGCTTTATACAGCTCTTACGGGTGACAAATCACCCCTGTGCACAACAGATGAATTTACATTTGATATCGACAGCGATTTCAGTCAGACAGTTCACGTGGACGGCAAAAAGCACGTTTATCTTCACGTTGATATTGAGAACTCATCAGTATACAGAGGGTCGGTCACAATCCTGATAAACGGCAGAAAAGCAGATCTCCGTTATTTCGGTGCTGATGTGAATTATAATTACCCGAACAATTTCCATAATGAGCTTATTGATCTCGGTGTATATGAAAATGAAGATGTCCGGATTGATATTTTTGCAGTAAAGAACATCGGTAAAGATGTAAATATTACAGTAGGCTATTTTGATTATTCAAAACTTGGTTCACTCTGCGAAATCAATAAGGATAATCACGCAGAAGTAACAACAGGTCCCAAGAGCCTGAAAGCCGTATATACAAGTGATAATGATGATACATATGTGTTTATTCCTGTCACTTACGATGAAGGTTGGAGCTGTAAAGTCAACGGTGAAAAGCAGGATATCAGCATTGCGATGAGTTCATTTATGGCAGTGAAGCTTCAGAAGGGCGAAAACGTAATCGAAATGAATTACCTGCCTTACGGTATGAAGCTCGGTATTCTCATTACTGTGATTGTTGCACTCTCAGTTCTTGCAATAATCATTATCGAAAAGAAAAAACCGTTCAGTCAGGAAGCTTCAAACGGATTCCTTAAAGTTTTTGAAAAAGTTTATTATGCAGGTATGCTTTTATCACTTGCAACAGTATATCTTCTCCCGATAGCGTTCAATATCTACTACTATTATATCAGATAACGAAAGGATAATAAAAATGAAAGTTGTAATTCTTGCAGGCGGATTCGGTACAAGAATCAGTGAAGAAAGCCATCTTATTCCCAAACCTATGATACAGATCGGCGATATGCCCATTCTCTGGCACATCATGAAGCAGTATTCATATTACGGCTTCAATGAATTCGTCATCTGCGGCGGATATAAACAGCACGTAATCAAAGAATTCTTTGCTGATTATTATCTTCACAGAAGTGACATTACATTTGACTTCTCAAACAACGGCGAAATGACTGTTCACACAAACTTTTCAGAGCCCTGGAAGGTTACAATCGTTGATACAGGCCTTAACACAATGACAGGCGGCAGAGTAAAGAGAGTTAAGGACTATATTGGTGACGAGCCTTTCTTCCTTACTTACGGTGACGGTGTGTCAGACGTTGATATCAACAAGCTTCTTGAGTTCCATAAGGCACACGGTAAAATGGCAACTCTCACAGCAATTAAAATCACAGCCCGTTTCGGCGTGCTTGATATAAATGAAGAAGGCTGCATCCAGCAGTTCCGTGAAAAGACACAGCAGGACGGCGGTGTTATCAACGGCGGATTTATGGTGCTTGAACCTTCAATCCTTGACCTTATCGAAGGTGACTCAACAGTATTTGAAAAATATCCTCTTGAAGAGGCTGCAAGAAGAGGAGAGCTTATGGCATATCCTCACGACGGCTTCTGGCAGTGTATGGATACATTAAGAGATAAAAACTACCTTGAGAAACTCTGGGCAGACGGCACTGCTCCCTGGAAAGTCTGGTAATTTTGCACAGCTTACGCACAGAGAACATTTTTTCTCGTCTTGCGTATTTTCATACGCGGCAACTCAAAGAAAATGCCCTCTGCACATAATCTGCACAAAATTATTGTTCGCAATGTGTTTGCAATGAAAAATGAGTAATGAGCAATTAGCAATGTCGGAAGTCCTTCGGACTTGGAATTAAAAATGGGGTAAGGGGTATGCCCCTTCCTTCATTACTCACTACTCATTACTAATTACTCATTTTATGAAAGGATTATCTTATGAATCTTGATTTTTATAAAGGTAAAAAAGTCCTTCTGACAGGTCATACAGGCTTTAAAGGCTCGTGGCTTTCAAAGATTCTTGTTATGGCAGGTGCAGATGTGACCGGCTATTCACTTGAGCCTCCCACAAATCCCAATCTTTTCTCAGTTGCAGGGCTTGAGGGTAAAATGAAATCCGTTATCGGTGATATAAGAGATTACGACCACCTCAAGGCTGTTTTTGATGAAGTTCAGCCTGAAATCGTGTTCCATCTTGCGGCACAGCCTATCGTTATCACTTCTTATGAACAGCCCAAGTACACATATGAAACAAATGTAATGGGGACGGTCAACATTCTTGAATGTGTAAGACTTACACCCTCCGTAAAGTCTGTTCTTAATGTCACTACAGACAAGGTTTATAAGAATAACGAATGGTGCTGGGGTTACCGTGAAAACGAACCTCTTGATGGTTTTGACCCTTATTCAAACTCAAAATCCTGCTCAGAGCTTGTAACACACAGCTATAAAGCATCATTCTTTGACAATACAGGTGTTGCTGTTTCAACTGCAAGAGCAGGTAATGTTATCGGCGGCGGTGACTTTGCTGATAACCGTATAATTCCCGACTGTGTACGTGCCGCTATGGATAAAAAGCCCGTTATAGTCAGAAATCCCAACTCAACAAGACCTTATCAGCATGTGCTTGAGCCTCTGAATGCATATCTTATGATTGCCGAGGCTCAGTATGAAGATATAAAATATCAGGGCTATTATAATGTAGGACCCGATGAAAGAGACTGCCTTACAACAGGTCAGCTTGCAACAATTTTCTGCAATTCATGGGGTGAAGGACAGACCTTCGAATGCCTTAAAAAGGACGGACCTCACGAAGCAAACTTCCTGAAACTTGACTGTTCACTTCTCAAAACAACATTCGGCTGGAAACCCACCTGGTCTGCAACCGAAGCTGTTGAAAAGACTGTTGAATGGACAAAAGTGTTCGCTTCTGACGGCGATGTGCCTGCAATCACAGAAAAACAGATAAAAGAATTCTTCAATATATAATCAAATCTGAAAGGAATGTAATTATGAGCAATCAGGAACTCGATAAACAAGCCATACTCTCTGCTGTTGCAGAGTATTTTGAAAAATATCATAATGTAAAGAAAGATTTCGTTGAGGGGCAGAGAATTCCTTACGCATCAAGAGTATATGACAGCAACGAAGCAGTTAATCTTGTTGACAGCGCTCTCGAATTCTGGCTTACAGCAGGCAGATACACAGACGAGTTTGAAAAGAAACTTGCAAAATACCTCGGTGTTCGCTCCTGTGCACTTGTAAACTCAGGCTCAAGCGCAAATCTTCTTGCATTTATGACTCTCACATCACCTCTTCTCGGTGACAAGAGAGTTTTTCCCGGTGACGAAGTTATCACGGTTGCCGCTGGTTTCCCCACAACAGTAACTCCCATCATTCAGTACGGTGCAATCCCCGTGTTTGTTGATGTTACAATTCCTCAGTACAATATTGATGTTACAAAGCTCGAAGAGGCTTACACAGAAAAGACAAAGGCTGTTATGATTGCTCACACACTCGGCAATCCTTTTGACCTCAAGGCTGTAAAGGAATTCTGCACAAAGCACGATATCTGGCTTATCGAAGATAACTGTGACGCTCTCGGCTCACAGTATACAATCGACGGTGAAAAGAAATTCACAGGCACAATCGGTGATATCGGTACATCATCATTCTATCCTCCCCATCATATGACAATGGGTGAGGGCGGTGCTGTTTATACTGATAATCCGCTTCTTGCAAGAATCAGCCGTTCAATCCGTGACTGGGGCCGTGACTGTGTATGTAACTCAGGTCAGGACAATCTCTGCGGTCATCGTTTTGACGGTCAGTATGGTGAACTTCCTTTCGGCTACGACCATAAATATGTATATTCACACTTCGGTTACAACCTCAAGGCAACAGACCTTCAGGCAGCAGTAGGCTGTGCTCAGCTTGAAAAATTCCCCTCATTCGTTGAAAGAAGAAAACACAATTTTGCACGTCTCAAGGCAGCTCTTGCTCCCATTGCAGACAAAGTTATTCTTCCCGAAGCAGTTGAAAACGGTGATCCCTCATGGTTCGGTTTCCTTATCACCTGTAATGAAGGCATCAGCAGAACAGAAGTAGTAAAGTATGTTGAATCAAAGGGCGTACAGACAAGAATGCTCTTTGCAGGTAACCTTACAAAGCATCCCTGTTTTGATGAAATGAGAGCTTCAGGCAAGGGTTACAGAGTTGTAGGCGAGCTCAACAATACAGACAGAATTATGAATGATACATTCTGGGTTGGCGTTTATCCCGGAATGACAGACGAAATGATTGACTATATGGCAAAAACAATTATTGAGGCAGTTGAAGCTAAATGAAAATAAAAGTTTCCAATTATATTTCTCAGTTTCTTGTTGATCACGGTATCGACACCGCTTTCACCGTAACGGGTGGCGGTGCGATGCATCTTAACGATGCTTTCGGTCATCAGGAAGGTATGCATTGTATCTATAATCATCACGAACAGGCTTGTGCAATTGCGGCTGAAAGTTATGCGAGAATCCACAATAAAATTGCCGCTTGTGTTGTCACAACAGGCCCCGGTGGTACAAATGCCATAACAGGTGTTGTAGGAGGTTGGCTTGATTCTATCCCGATGCTTGTTATTTCAGGTCAGGTGCGTTATGACACAACTGCACGCTGGTCAGGACTCGGCATCCGTGCTATGGGTGATCAGGAATTTGAAATCACAAAAGCCATTGACTGTATGACAAAATACTGTGAAATGGTGACAGATAAAAACAGAATCAGATACTGCCTTGAGAAAGCTCTTAAACTTTCTCAGCAGGGCAGACCCGGCCCTTGTTGGCTTGATATTCCCCTTGATATTCAGGGGTCTTATGTTGAAACAGACGACCTGTATCCCTATGACGGTGAGGGTGACGAAACACTTCCTGAAGTGCCTTCTGATGATGTTATTCTTGAGATTATCAATATGATAAAGAATGCTGAAAGACCTGTTTTTAATGCAGGTAACGGCATCAGAATTGCAGGAGCTTTTGATGAATTCAGAAGTGTTATCGAAAAGCTCAATATCCCTGTTGTAACGGGTTGGGACAGTATCGATCTTATCGAAGACGAGCATCCTCTCTATGTGGGTAGAGCAGGTATTATGGGTGACAGACCCGGTAACTTTGCCGTTCAGAATTCAGATATCTTTTTCTCTGTCGGAAGCAGACTTAGTATCCGTCAGGTAGGCTACAACTATAAATCCTGGGCAAGAGCTGCAAAGAAGATCGTTGTTGATGTTGACCCCGAAGAGCTCAAAAAGCCCACAGTCAACCCCGATATGCCCATATGTGCAGATGCAAAGGCATTCCTTAAGAGAATGGATGAGCTTCTCTCAGACGAAAAGGTTTTCACAAAGGAAAACTGGAACGAAACCTGCAGAGGCTGGAAGAAAGACTATCCCGTTGTTCTTCCTAAACACTATGAACAGACAGAGCCCGTAAATGTTTATGCATTTATCAAGGAGCTCAGCTCTCGTCTTAACGAAGGTCAGATTGCTGTTGTAGGTAACGGCTCAGCCTGTGTTGTCGGCTCTCACGGTTATGTTATCAAAAAAGATCAGCGTTTTATCATAAATTCAGCTATCGCTTCAATGGGTTATGATTTACCTGCCGCAATCGGTGCTTGTGTATGCGACCACAGTCAGGATATAATCAATATTACAGGTGACGGAAGTATTCAGATGAATCTTCAGGAGCTTCAGACTATCGTTCAGAATAAATTACCCATCAAAATCTTTATGATAAACAACGGCGGCTATCATTCAATCAGACAGTCGCAGATGAATTTCTTCGGTGAACCTCTTGTAGGTGTCGGTCAGGACAGCCACGACCTGAGTTTCCCCGATATGTCAAAGCTCATTCCCGCATACGGCATTCCTTATGTAAGAATTGAGAAAAATGCAGACCTGGGCGCAAAAATAGAAGAAACACTTGCAATTCCCGGTTATGCATTCTGCGAAATTATGGTTGACCCCGAACAGAAGTTTGAACCCAAGTCGGCAACAAAGAAGCTTCCCGACGGTTCTCTCGTTTCAGCTCCTCTTGAGGACCTTGCACCCTTCCTTCCCCGTGAAGAGCTTGAAAAAATTATGTTTATCCCCCTTATAACTGAGTAAAACGGAGTAATTCAGATGAAAAGAGCCATTGTAACAGGCGCAACGGGTATGATTGCGTCAGCGCTTATCAGAAAACTTGTTAAAGAAAATGTTGAAGTTATTGCACTCTGCAGAAAAGAAGATAACAAGGATGATGATTTTTTTAAAAGTCCTCTTGTGACGGCAATTGATGCCGATATTTCGGAATATGCCGAATTGTCAGCAAAAATTGACAAAAAATGCGATGTTCTTTATCATTTTGCGTGGCTCGGAACATTCGGAAATGTCAGAAATGACACTTATACTCAGACAGATAATATAAAATACACTCTTGATGCGGTAAAGCTTGCCGCAGACACAGGTTGTGAATGTTTTGTAAGTGCAGGTTCACAGGCTGAATACGGCAGAACAACCGAAAAGCTCACAGCAGTTACTCCGTGTAATCCGGAAACAGGCTACGGAATTGCAAAATATACCGCAGGTAAATTCAGCCGTATGTATGCCGAACAGTTAGGTTTAAGGCATTGTTGGGTGCGTATTTTAAGTGTTTTCGGGCAGAAAGGCAATCCGAATTCAATTATTATGTCGAGCCTTGACAAAATGCTCAAAGGAGAGTATACTTCTTTCACGAAGGGTGAACAGCAGTGGGACTTCCTCCATTGTGACGATGCCGCAACAGCATTTTACCTTATCGGTGAAAATGGTAAGCACGGTGCGGTATACCCCCTCGGCAGCGGAAAAACAAGACTTCTTGCCGAGTATATCACGGCTATGCGTGACTGCATAAATCCCGATTTAAAGGTTGGTTTAGGGGATTTACCTTATAATGAAGGTCAGGTTATGTATCTTTGTGCAGATATCAGTCAGCTTACAGAGGATACAGGCTTTGTTCCCGAACTTACATTTGAGGAATCAATAATGCGTACAGCCGAATGGATGAAAGAGGTGCGAAAATGAAAAAAATAAGTATTCTCATTCCTTGTTATAATGAAAAAGAAAATGTAGGGCCTATGAGTGAAGCTATTGTCAATATTATGACAACAGAACTTCCTCAGTATGACTATGAACTTGTTTTTATCGATAATGATTCAAAGGACGGCACAAGAGATATCCTCAGAGGTATCTGTGCAAGTAATCCGAAAATAAAGGCAATTTTCAATGCAAAGAATTTCGGTCAGTTCAATTCTCCTTACTACGGAGTGCTTCAGGTTACAGGCGACTGTGTTATTCAGATGTGCTGTGACTTTCAGGACCCCGTTGAACTTATCCCTCAGTATGTAAGAGAGTGGGAAAACGGCTATAAAATTGTTATAGGCATCAAGACAAGCAGTAAGGAAAGCAAGATTATGCGTGCTCTCCGTACCTGCTATTACAAGATAATCAAAAAGATGTCTGACGTTGAACAGATTGAGCATTTCACAGGCTCAGGACTTTATGACAGAGCGTTCATTGAAGTTCTTCGTGAGCTTGATGACCCCATTCCTTTTATGCGTGGTATCGTTGCCGAGCTTGGTTTTGAAAGAAAGGAAATTCCTTACGAACAGCCCAAGAGAAGAGCAGGAAAGACACATAATAACTTCTATTCTCTTTATGATGCAGCAATGCTCAGTATCACTTCATACACAAAGATAGGCCTCAGACTCGCAACATTCTGCGGTCTTGGTATCGGTGCAATGAGTGGTATTCTCGGTGTAATCTATTTCATCCTTAAGCTTATGTACTGGGAAAGATTCCCTGCAGGCACAGCTCCCATTCTTTTAGGTATGCTTTTCCTCGGCGCAGTTCAGCTGTTCTTCATAGGCTTTATCGGTGAATATATCCTTAATATCAATAAGCGAATAATGAAACGCCCCCTCGTTATCGAAGCCGAAAGACTTAATTTCGATACGGAAAAACAAAAAGAAGAAGTCAATGTATAAATCAAAGCCTTGTCCAAATCGGACAAGGTTTTTTGTACGAAATGTTGTATTGAAATAAAAGGAAATATGATGTAAAATAAAGGTATCCTTATTCATTCGGAGTGATTGATGTGAAAAAATTTGTTTCTGTTTTTCTTGCAATGCTTATGGCGATTACAATGTTTCCGCTTTCAGCGTTTGCGGAAGACAGAGAAATAATAAGTAGTGGAAACTGTGGTGCCGATGGTGCTAATCTGACGTATACTTTATATTCCGACGGTGAATTGTTTATTTCAGGGAACGGAAAAATGAATGATTATAACGCATCTATTTCTAATTATAAAGAAAATAGTCCATGGAGCGTTCAGCGTGCATCAATCAAAAATGTGATAATTGCAGATGGTGTTTCATCAATCGGGAATAATGCATTCAATTCATGTGTTTGGCTTGAAAGTGTTTCAATTCCTGATGGTGTAGAATCCATTGGTGAATCAGCATTTTATTATTGCTATAGACTTATAAATATAACACTTCCTTATAGTATTAAAAATATATCTGCAGGTGCATTCGAAGCTTGTTCGAGTCTTGCATATATCAATCTTCCTGATGGTGTAACATCAATCGGCAAAACTGCATTTTCAGGTTGTAAAAATATTACAGATATAACAATTCCCAAAAGTATAAAAACAATATCTGCAAGAGCATTTGAATACTGTTATAGCCTTACAAATATAACAATTCCTGATGGTGTAACATCGATTGGAGATTCAGCATTTTATAGTTGTAAAAATCTTACAAATATAACAATTTCAGATGATGTGCTATCTATTGGTGATAATGCTTTTAATGGATGTAAAAGTCTTACAAATATAACAATTCCTGATAATGTAACATCAATTGGAAGCGGTGCATTCGGAGGCTGTACAAATCTTATAAATATAACAATTCCTGATGGTGTAACACGTATCAATTCATCTGTTTTTAGCGGATGTTTGAATCTTGTAAGTATTGATATTCCCGATAACATAACATATATAGGGGATAATGCTTTTAACAGCTGTCAAAAACTTGAATATATTAGAATTCCTAATGGTGTAAAATGGATTAATTATGCAACATTTCAAGGTTGTTATAACCTAAAAAATGTTATAGTTCCTGAATCTGTGACTGCGATTGATGATTATGCTTTTGATGAATGTAATAGTCTTGAAAAAATATCAATTCCTGATAATGTAACAAATATTGGTTTTGCGGCGTTTAGATCTTGTGATAATCTTGAAAGTGTAACAATAGGTAACGGGGTTAAAGAAATTAATAATTATACTTTCTATAAATGTAATAAGCTTTCAAATGTCACATTATCAGATAGTATAACAACAATTGAAGCATGGGCATTCTATAACTGTAGCAATCTTACCGATGTGTATTATTTAGGAAACAGAGAACAATGGAAAAAAATTTCTATTTGTGACTACAACTCACCACTATCCTATGTTCGTATTCACTTTGGTGACAGTGCGATTGTTGATAATTATTTTATTCCGGCTGAAAAAAATGATATTGTAATCAGCGTAAGAGATGCCGCAAAGACGCCGCATAGTAATAATTTTCTTGAAAATGCAAAATGCACATTCGGCTCAAATGAAACAGTAAACTCTTCTGAAAATAAGGATTTTATCATATCGCATGAAGACAATGCACAACAGGTGGTTATTTCATGTGAAGATTATTATGATTATATTATTCCTGAAGAAGTTATTGCATCATGGAAATCAACGGAAAATTTTGAAACAAAAAACAGCAAACCTTCATATATACATACTGCAATGCTTAACGAAAACAATAATGGCGGACAGCCTTTTATTTCAACTGTTTTTGCGAGGAAGGAAAATGACGAATTTAAAAATATAATTCAGGAAGAACTTAAAGTATACCGAAACTATTATTATGATATAATTATCAGTGCAGTAAATACCGAAGGAATCGACTGTACATATTTTATTATACAGGACGAAAATCATAAGATTTCAAACCAGACCGGTATTTTTACAAATGAAGAATTATATAGCGTTCTTGATATGAATAAAGATTGTTATGCTTTTATAATAACAAGTGATGGAGGGAATAGTGATTATTTCCCTGTAAAATTTGAAAAACAGCCTGCAACCAATCTTGAAGCATTAGAAAATCTTTCCGAAGGAAAAACATTCAATCTTTTGGGTGATGGTATTGTCGGCACTTCATTCAATTCAGAGTCACCAATTCTCGGTAGTGCAGAACTTAATCTGGAAGCTTATAAATTTCCTGCAGGGTTTCAGATCAGTGATGACAGAATAAAAATTTCAATCGGCTTAAATTTATTTGACCTCAGTAAGGAAAACAGTCCCGATAATCCGGGAAAATACAGCGAATGGAGTTCAGAAACCTTCAAAAACTGGAAAGATTACTGCAACAATACACTTACCACAGATATAGAAAAATCACTGGAGGAATTTGATAAACTCAGAGAAAACTTTGAATATACAGAATTCGGAATAATCTCACCACCGAAGAAATCAAAAGACTTTAATGTCAATGTTTTTGGTTATATTGATGCAACATTTATTAACGGCGAACTGGTTATAACAGATGCGTGTATCAATGTTGCCGGTGAATTTAAATTCGAATACACTCAGCAAGGTGCTATCTGGATTATTCCTGCATATGTTTATATTGAAGCGGGAGCAGGTTTGGAAGGATCTGCTCGCGGTGCAAAATATGTTGCTGACAACTCAATGCCGTTTAATTTTGAAGAGTTATCCATAACACTTAAACCTGATATAAAGGGTGGCGCAGGTTTAGGTGTAAATGACATTGTTTCCTCCGGATTATGGGCAGAAGCAACGCTTCCTATTACTTTTAATTTCAAAAAAAATCATCTTAATATCGATTTAAATGGATCGATTGGACTTGAAGCTGAATTTTTTACTCTGAAACAAGATTATGTAATCGTTGACGATACACTAAATCTTGTTGATGAATACTTCAACACACAAAGAACAGAAAAAGCAATCTCTGTCAAAAAGATCAAATCCGCAATGCTACACGAAAACTCGGTATCCGTCATTGACAGAGAATATCTTGAAAACACATCACCCTGGATGGGTATGGCAAGTACCTATCGATTGAAAAATATCGAACAAAACGGTCTCTCATTGACTCCTCTTCAGACATCTGTGTTTAATCAGGCTGCATCTCAGGTTGTGGCATTTGGTGACAAAATGCTTATGGCTTGGGTTGAAGACGATATCTCAAGAGATATATACAACCGAATGCGACTTATGTATTCAATCTATGAAAACGGCATCTGGAGCGAGCCCATAGCTGTGGCTGATGACGGCAAAAACGACACAATGCCCGTTATCACAACTGATGGAACTAATGTATATTTTGCATGGCAGAAGATGAAAGAGGTCATCACCGAAAAAACTGCCACAATTGAATATTTTGTTGAAAACACAGAAATTTACACAGCGAAATATGATGCTTCCGAAAACAGAGTTGTTGAAGTTAAGAACGTTTCAGATAACTCATGTTATGACTATGCACAGAGCATTGCAATTGTAAACGGCAAAGCTGTCTGCTACTGGGCATCATGCCAAGACAATCAGATGATAATAAGTTCAGACAATTCAATTTATCGTTTTGAATCAGGCAATAAAGTTGCTGAAGTAAAATCTGGACTCAACTATATTCTTTCAATTGCAGGTTCATCTGTAAACGGTAAAGAAAATATATCATTCTCAATGGATGCAGATGGCGATACAACAACGACTGATGATGTAACTATCTATACACTTGTAGACAATACTCTTACTCCTTTTGATAAGGGCCACAATAATGTCGCTTACACATATGCCTTTTATGGCGAATTAGACGGCAGACAGACTCTTTTTACAACTGACATGAGAAATGTTTACTATATTCAAGATGGTGAAACAAAATCTGTAATTAATGGCAACGGTATGCTGAGCGGAAATTTCAATTATGTTGTCAAAAACGGAGTTCCGACCCTTTTCTGGACTGAAAACGAAGAAACAGGCAATGCTGTTTATTCATCAGCTTATGAAAATGAAGAATGGACAAAACCCGTTAGGCTAAGTAACACAGGAACACAGCTTTCAAGTGTTGATATTGTTGTTTACAATGATGAATTCAGAGGCGTATGCACATCAAGCACAATAGGCTATAACGAAACAAAAGAAAAAAATGAAATTGTTCAGACTGACCTTTGCGCATTAAAAATTGATGAGGTTCAGGATATATCTGTTGATGGGGTTTATATTGATGAACAGAACATCAGAATCGGCAAAGAAACGGAATTCAATGTTTATGTAACAAACAACGGCACAAAGAAAGTGAATAATGTAACATTCACAATCAGCGACAATCTATGCTCTGAAGTTACTGTTACAAAGTCTGTCAATCTCGCATCAGGTGATGGGTGCTTTATAAATCTCCCTTATACCGCCCCCGCAAATTATGCAAAAACAACACTGAATGTTACTGCATCCTGCGATGAAATTAGCGACAGCAATTCCGAAAACAACACATACTCAAAAGAAATAGGTAAAGCAAAACTTATTTTTACAGAATCAGAACTCATTGAAACAAACGATAAATATCTTATCACAGCAATGGTTACAAATGAATCTGATGTAAGCGTGGAAAATGTCGTAATAAATACTCTTTTTAATGACAGTGAAGAAGTTATTGAATCAACTACAATTACCGAAATCGGCCCGAGAGAAACGTATTTAATTCAAACTATTGTTTCTGAGAATAACATTGTGTTCGATGAAGAAACTGGAGTCGCAAGAGTATGTATTACTGCAGAAGAAAATGATAACTACATCACAGGCGCCAAAATCTGTTATATTATCGTAAAACCTGTTGAAAACGAATGCGAACATGTTATTACTCAGATTATAAATAGAATTGAACCGACCTGCAAAGATATAGGTTATGAAGGCGATATTCAATGCATACTTTGCGAAGAAATTATCGGTAAAGGCGATGAAATGCCGACAACATATCATACACTTGAAGTTATTTTCGGTAAGCCTGCAACCTGCACCGAAACAGGACTTACAGAAGGTAAGAAATGTTCAGTTTGCGGTGAAATTCTTGTAGTACAAAAAGAAATTTCCGCAAAGGGACATGACTATAAAAAAGTTGTAACAGCTCCAACTTGCACGGAAAAAGGCTTTACAACATATACATGTGACTGCGGACTGAGTTTCAGGGATAATTACATCAATCCTACCGGACATACATATTCAAAAGAAGTAATTGCCCCCACCTGTACAGAAAAGGGGTATACGATTTATTCATGTGCTTGTGGATTCAGCGACAGACTTGATTATGTTAATGCAACGGGTCACACATATTCAAAAGAAGTGGTTGCCCCTACATGTACAGAAAAGGGCTACACAATTTATTCATGTGCATGCGGATTTAACGACAAACTTGATTATGTCAATGCAAAGGGACATACAGCAGGTGCGTGGGTTGTTAAAACTCCCGCTAAGGTCGGTGTTAAAGGTCTTGAACAGCAGAAATGTACTGTCTGCGGTGCTGTAGTGAACGAGAGAGACATTCCCGCACTGCCTGATGTGTCATACATGACAGGTGACGCAAACGGTGACGGAAAGATAACTGCTGCTGATGCTCGAATTACGCTTAGAATCTCTGCAAAGCTTGAAAAAATCGAAGACTACAATCTTCCTCTTTCGGCATTGGATGTAACGGGTGACGGCAAACTTACCGCCGCAGATGCGAGAAAAATTCTCCGTGCATCGGCAAAATTAGAAACTCTGTAAAATCAAAAATCCGGCACAGTAATGTGTCGGATTTTTTCAATAGAAAATTATACAGAAAAATGTAACCGTGTTTTCAGCGAGATATGTCATAGCTGTCATATCGCAGATTTTTTTAACATCAATTGCATATGATTCAACAGGATGAGTCATTTTATCGGGAAAACGGCAGGGGGAGTCGGGGTAGCTGCAATTTTTACAGATATTACATGCCGAGCAACCGAGTGCAAGATGTTTTATACCGTTCTTTTTTAAGCGGTCTGTAATCGTGTGAAGAATGTTCATAGTTTCATCACGGAGCGTTGAAACTGCTTCATTATCCGAAAAATCAATTCTCCGTTTATGTGAAAAGACAAAAGCATTTTCGAAACCGTTTATCTGTCTTTTGCATTCATCAACAGAAGCGACAGACGGCGGACAACTCCACGTTTTGCCGAACATTGAGCACAGATTTGCCTTGCAGTAATCCCTCGATTTTTTATCGAACGGTATTTCTTCTGTTTTTATTGTCCGACATTCGTCTATAAAATTGTGTTCAAACAGAATTTTCATATTATTCACCTGAATTATTATAACTCAAATCACGAAAAAAGTCAAAAAAACCTTGACAATTGAATAACCATTCAACTATAATATAATTGAAGGTTGAATGATTGTTCAACTGTTCAATTAAATGAGGTGATAAAATGGATATACATCAGCACAGCGAAATGTGTGAATGCGATGTTGTGCATACTGATGTTGTGGCGCACGTAAGGGAAGTTATGGAAGACACCGAAGTGCTTTATGCTGTGTCAGACTTCTTTAAAGTTATGAGTGACAGCACAAGAATGCGCATTATGGCGGCACTTGATAACGAGGAAATGTGCGTATGTGACCTTTCTGAGGTTCTCAGAATGACGAAATCGGCTATTTCGCATCAGCTTAAAGTTCTGAAAGATTCGGGGCTTGTCAAATTCAGACGAGACGGCAAAAATGTTTTTTATACACTCAAAGATGACCATGTAAAGACCATTCTCGAAATGGGTATTGAACATATAAAGGAGAAAGACTGATATGAAAATCAAAGCTAAACTTCACGACCTCTGCTGTGCAAATTGTGCGGCAAAAATTGAGGAAAAAATTGCAAAACTTGACGGTGTAGAGAGCGTTACTGTTAATTTTCTTACAGAAAAAATGATTCTCAATGCTGAGGAATCAAAGCTCAGTGATATCAAAGAGCAGATTGAAAAAATCGTTCACAAAATTGAACCCGACGTTGAAATAGAATATATCTGATTATGAAAAAGGATAAAATATTTCTGATAGTCGGTGCTGTTCTGTTTGCAGTTTCGCTTTTTATACCCGAAGAAGCTGCAGTTGTGCGTTTTATCGGCTTTCTTCTGGCATTTATTTTTTGTGGAATGAAAGTCATCATTAGCGCTGTAAAAGGCATAACTAAGGGCAATATCTTTAACGAAAACACGCTTATGGTAGTAGCAGCTGTGGGTGCATTCTGCATCAAAGAATATCCCGAAGCCGTGTTTGTTGTGCTTTTTTACCGAATCGGTGAAATGTTTGAGGATTATGCTGTAAAGAAGTCACGTAAATCAATCAGTGAAGTTATGAATATCTGCCCGGATTATGCTAATCTTCTTGTTGACGGAAAGGCTGAAAAGGTTGACCCCGACGAAGTTGAAATCGGTGATAATATTATCGTCGGAGTTGGCGAGAGAGTAGCCCTTGACGGTGTTGTCGTGTCGGGAAAATCGTTTCTTGATACATCGGCGCTTACGGGCGAATCCGTGCCCCGTGAAGTGAAAGCGGGTGACGAAATTCTCAGCGGTTGCATCAATAAAAATGCAGTTCTTACTGTCAGAGTAACAAAAAGTTTTGATGATTCAACCGTTTCAAGAATTCTTGAACTTGTTGAAACAGCATCCTCGAGAAAGTCAACATCCGAGAAGTTTATAACAAAATTTGCAAAATATTATACCCCCGTGGTGCTCGTGTGTGCGTTGATTCTTGCCGTTGTTCCGCCTCTTGTTATTGACGGGGCAACCTTCACGGATTTCATTTACAGATCATTGTCATTCCTTGTTGTGTCGTGTCCGTGTGCACTTGTTATTTCAGTTCCTCTCGCATTTTTCGGAGGAATCGGTGGCTCGGCAAAAAAGGGTATTCTTGTAAAAGGCGGAAACTATCTCGAAGTGCTTTCAAAGGCTGAAAATATAGTTTTTGATAAAACGGGCACACTCACAAAAGGCGTTTTCAGAGTGCAGGAAATCAATGCTGTAGATATTCCGGAAGAAGAATTTCTTCGTCTTACGGCTTATTCCGAAAGTGTATCATCACATCCTGTCGCAAGGGCTGTACGTGATGCATACGGTAAAGATATTGATATGAATAAAATCACTTCAGCCGAAGAGATTGCAGGTTTCGGAGTTAAAGCAGTTGTTGACGGTAAAATAGTGCTGGCAGGCAACTCGAAACTTATGGAAAGTGAAAATATCACTTATAAAAAAAGTGACGGTACGGCTGTAATTTATGTTGCCGTTGACAAAAAATTTACGGGCAGTATAATTATATCTGATGAAGTAAGAGACGATGCAAAAGAGGGTATTTCTGCTATCAGAAAATCGGGTATAAAGTCCGTTTCAATGCTTACGGGTGACGTGAAAAACACAGCAGAAACAATTGCCCGTGAGCTCGGCATTGACCGTGTTTTTTCTGAACTTCTGCCCGATGATAAGGTTAATGAGCTCGAAAAAATAATGAAAAATGCAAAGGGTAAGACGGTTTATGTGGGTGACGGCATAAACGATGCTCCCGTACTGGCTCTTGCCGATGCAGGTATCGCAATGGGGGCTCTCGGCTCAGATGCAGCTGTTGAAGCGGCTGATATTGTTATTATGACCGATGAAATTTCAAAAATCGGCACAGCTATGAAAATTGCAAAGAAAACTATGAATATAGCAAAGCAGAATATAGCATTTTCTCTGCTTATAAAAATCGGAATTCTCATTCTCTGTTCATTCAATATTGTCGGAATGGGTGTTGCCGTTTTCGGTGATGTTGGTGTTATGGTTCTTGCTGTGCTTAACTCATTCAGAGCATTAAAGGAGGAAAAATAAATGTTATATATAGGTTGCCACTTGTCGGCTTCAAAGGGATTCCTTGCGATGGGTAAACAGGCTCATTCAATAGGGGCTAATACGTTTCAGTTTTTTACACGAAATCCCCGTGGCGGTGCGGCAAAAGATATTGATGAAAACGATGTAAAAGCTTATCTTGAGTTTGCAAAAGAGCACAATTTCGGCAGAATTGTGGCTCATGCACCCTATACTCTCAATGCGGCAGGTGCCGAAGAGAGAGTAAGGGATTTTGCACTTATGACTTTTGCCGATGACCTTAAAAGAATGGAATATATCCCCGATAATTACTATAATTTCCATCCCGGCAGCCACGTAGGACAGGGGGCAGAAAAGGGAATTGAGCTGATTGCAGATGTTCTCAATAAGGTGCTTTTCCCTGAAATGACAACAACAGTTCTTCTTGAAACAATGGCGGGAAAGGGAAGTGAAGTAGGCAGAAGTTTTGAGGAAATCAGAGCGATTATTGACAGAACAGAACTTGGGGATAAACTTGGTGTCTGTCTTGATACATGCCATATTTCTGATGCGGGATATGACATAATCAACAATCCCGAGCATGTGCTTGAAGAGTTTGACAGAATAATCGGCATTGACAGACTCAAGGCAATTCATCTTAATGACAGTATGAATCCTATGGGGGCTCATAAGGACAGACACGAGAAAATAGGTGACGGTCATATCGGATTTGAAGCACTTATGAAGTTTATAAAAATGCCGCAGCTCGAAGGGCTTCCTATAAATCTCGAAACTCCCAATGAACTCGATGGCTATGCAAAAGAAATTGCGATGATAAAAGAGAATTATTAAAAATCTGATGTAATATAAAAATGGTTGAGTTCACAGCTTGTTAACATTGTTTATTGAAAATATGATATAATAGAAAAAAATTAACAGGTGGGATTTTTGTGAAAAAAGTTTTATGTCTGATTCTGACTCTTGTAATCACTATGAGTTGTTTCTGCTTAGTCGGTTCACCGCTGTCTTCGGGTGTGATTGCATCTGCTGAAAGTTTTGAAACCGAAAACGGTGTTAAAGTTGAAATGTCTCCTTTCCTTTACAAATCAACTCTTTATCAGATGGAATTCCCGAGCATACAGTCATATGAAATCAAAGAAAAAAGTGTTGCAGGTGATTATACAATATCACGTGAAATCAACGATCTTGCATATAAGTTCGTGTTCCCTGCAGGCACTACAGAAATAGAATGCCGTGTATCACTCAACGGTGAAACAGATTGGAGAGGTTTTTCTCTTAATGCTGTAGATAATCCGTTTTACTGGGTAAAAGATGAAAACGGAAACATTGACTATACACAGCCTATGACATTCAATCGTATTGAAGAAATTGCTGAAAATGATGAATACGGTGTTTTATACAGAGACTTCCTTAAAGATAAAGATGTTAAAGGTTTCAGGGATTATGACAAGATTTACTGGAAGCTTGTCTACAAATGCAACGGTGAAACATTTACAGATTATTTCGATGTAAAGCTTTACGATTATGATGCTTCTGAAAAATATACTGTCAGAACAGTAAATTTCAATGTTGCAGGTCTTCCTTTTGAAACTTTCAAAGGTGTAAATGTTGCCGCTAATCAGCAGACAGCAGGTAAATATCTTTCAGAAAACGGCTTTGATATTGTTGCTGTTCAGGAAGATTTCGGTTATCATAACAACCTTGTTGACAGCATGAACGGTTTTAACTATATGACAAATCATACCGGAGCTGTTCCTGGCGGTGACGGACTTAACGTCTTCACAAAGAATATGCCCGTTTATAACGAAACACGTGTAACATGGAACGATGCCTGCGGAATTCTTTCAGACGGTTCAGATGAACTTACACCTAAAGGCTTTGTATATTCTGTTATTGATATCGGCAACGGTATTTATGTTGATTTCTACAATCTTCATGCAGATGCTTACGGCGGTGAAGGTTCAATCAAGGCAAGATCAAGTCAGTATAAACAGCTTGCAGAATTTATAAAGGCACGCTCTGCTGAGAATGACAGACCTGTAATTGTAACAGGCGATTTTAATAATCATATGCATGTTCATGAAGATGACGGAGCACTTTATAAAACTCTTTATCTTGAATGCGGACTTAAAGATGCATGGATAGAACACCACAACAACGGTGATTATTTTAATTTGTACAACTGGCATATATCAGGTCTTCCTGCATGGGGCAACTGGGATTCAGTTGAAAGATTTATGTATAAAGCCGGCGGCGGTGTAGATATTGTTGTAAATGATTTCAGATATGTTGAAGTCTGCAATGAAAACGGCGATGTCATTTCAGACCATTCTTCAGCAGAATGTGATTTTACATTCATAAAGACTTCAGATTTCGTTGAAAATACACAGGAGCTTGAGATTGCAAAACCTGCAGTAAATGAGTTTATTAATCGTATTAAGTGGATTTTTAAAGCTCTTGCCATGGTTCTTTCAGATCTCGGCAATCTTCCTGAATTGCTCAAAGAATTAGCATAAACATAATAAAATTATACTTTTGCCATCCTGAAACAATAAGTTTCAGGATGGTGTTTTCTTTGCTCCTTTAGGAGTAAAAATAAAACTCCCGATGCACAAGGCATCGGGAATCTTGGTGCGAGTGTTCATAAGGGGTTTACCTGATTTTATTGCTTATTCCAATTACTATTAGGAATGGTTTTGATATATATAAACTGCCCCCACTAATGTGAGAGCAGTTAAAGACTAAAAAATCTATTTGTGTTCTTTTATGTAAAAATGCATGTCGTATGTTCCGGGGGTGTATGAAGCATTTAACTCAGTTAATTTTCCCTTTGCCCATTTATTCTTTTCGGATTCCCAACAAGTTTCATTATCTTCGTATTCCCATATCGTTGCCATATAAAGCTTGCTGTTTATTTTAAATCTGTTGGCATATTTTCGAAGCTTTGCATAATCCTTGTATATATCATTTGATGCTATGTAACCATTTTTAAACTTGAATTCTATTACAGCCAAATAGTCAGTAATACAATTACATAAGCAATCTTCTTCTGCTTCCAGATTTACTTTTGCAATTACCATATCAGGTCTGCATTTGGTATCATAGAAAATGCCATCTGAAAATTCAGTAAAAATTCTGATATTGTTCTCAGCAAAAAACTTACCTAAGCGTTTTCTTAAATGAAAATAGAAAGTATTTTTCAAAGTGTCTTCCTTGAGAAGCCAACCATTCTCATAATCAGCAGGAATATCTTTTTTCCAGATGGATTTAATTGCTTTATCTATTTTATCTGTGATTTCTTCCTTTTTATCTATTTCTTTGATTCTTTTTAGCCATTTTAATATAATTCCGTTATCAAAAGCTTCTAAAAGAATACCCTCACAAAAACGATCTTTCCGAAGTATCCCTATTATCATGGCAAGAATTACATCCGAAGATAAAATATTAATATCAGTATTATAAAAATCTTGTATGTTATTTTTTATTTTAGCTTGCTTCAAAACATCTTCGTAATTATGATGAATTATGTCAGTTTTTTTTGCTATAAACAGTTCAAAATCAAAAAGAAATCTATATACTGCACTATTATATGAAACTGATGGCATAACCATAGTATCATCCGAATCGGTTTCACCAGAGTTCCATTTTCCATATTCTATGTTTGTCAATTCTTTTATGTGGTCAGTAAGTATTTTATGTTTTTGCATTAGTATCTACCTCACAAAAATTTATATTTATAATTATACCACAATCCTAGCAGACAAATCAACCTGAATACATATCTTCATGCTTGTGTTTCATCATGCAGATTTTTAAATGCAAAAAATGAGTATTCACAAGAGAATCCCTTATGAATACTCAATATGGTGCGGATGACGGGACACGGCTTTGCTTCGCAAATCCTGCATCCTCGGCGACCGTTGCTGTGCAACAGTACCCGCCTCGGACTTCGGATCTAAAAACAGTCCACCGGACTGTTTTCTTAACGTTCCTCACCCTCTTAGGGTTCAAGTCCCGTGGAAAATAAAAACTCCCGATGCACAAGGCATCGGGAATCTTGGTGCGGATGACGGGACTTGAACCCACATGAACTTAGCGTTCACTAGAACCTGAATCTAGCGCGTCTGCCAATTCCGCCACATCCGCATATTAACTTTTTTTTATCCGCAGTAGTAATTGTCCGCGGTACTCTTGCGGTGCCCAAAATTCTTTGCTCACTGTTCGCTTCGCAGAATTCTGACCGCTGCGCCATCATCACCTCGCTTTATCTCCCACAGGGAGCGCTTCGGTGCTGATGCTGCCAATTCCGCCACATCCGCATATTTAATAACGCCTAAATATAATATCATTTTCGTTTTTGTTTGTCAATATTATAATCAAATTTTTTATGCTTGAAAGTGGTGTACTGCTATGATATTATTGAATTATCAAATATGCAAGGGGACTTTTTTATGATAAGACAATCTGCATTTACAAAAGAAAATAAAATGCTCAAAGGCGGTCTGCATTGTCACACAACACGTTCTGACGGCAAATGCACTCCTGAAGAAACACTTATACTTCATAAGGAGAATGGTTATGACTTTCTTGCTCTGACCGACCATCGTAAATATAATTATGCTCATTATGCACCTGAAACAGGAATCACACTTATCCCCGGAATGGAAATTGACGGCACATTTGACCGTGAAAACGGTTTCAGAACATATCACACTGTATGTATCGGTTCAGACGGTAACTCAAACGGATTCTCTCAGGATGAAGAGTTTATATGCAAAGATGTAAAATCTGATGTTGATTTTCAGAAATATCTTAATGCCGTTGTTGCTAAAAATAATCTGATTTTCTATTGTCATCCTGAATGGAGCGGTACGCCTGCAAGATATTTTGAGAATCTCAAAGGCTATTTTGCGATGGAAATCTGGAATTCAGGCTGTGTTATTGAAAATGATATGGATAAGAACGCTCCGTATTGGGACGAAATGCTCGGCAACGGTCATAAGCTCTGGGGCGTTGCTGTAGACGACGGGCATCAGAAACATCATCACTGCAAAGGCTGGGTAATGGTCAATGCTGAAAACAATGTTGATTCAATTCTCGATGCACTCAAAAACGGCAGTTTCTATTCATCAACAGGCCCTGTAATTGACGATTTTTATATTGAAGACGGCAAAGCTTATGTGAAGGCATCCGAAGAGTGCTCAAAAATATGGTTCTGTGCCGATAAACATCCTTCAAAACAGTTCTGTGATGTTTCCGAATCTTCATTTGATATGAATGATGACTGGACTTATATCCGTGCTGTTGTTATGGATAAAGATGGCAACAGAGCTTGGACAAACCCCATTTTTTTAAAGTGATAAATAAAAGGTACCTGAGAAGGTACCTTTGTTTTTTTATATCGGTGAATAACAGTATTCGGGAGCAATCTGTCTTGTTGATGTGACGAACATATCATCCCATCTGATATCGCAGTTTACACCCCAGTTGCAATGAACAACGATAATCTGTTTTTCCTGAGCATAATAATATTCTTCTGTATAAGGATTGTAGCTCAGCGGATCACCTTTTTCAATGACATCAATAATGAAAATAGAGTGATTGGATTTACCTGTAAGTCTTATGTAGTCACCGATTCTGACATCGTTCCATGTTACACCTGTTCTTACATAGTTTTTGCCCGAATACATTGAAAAACCGTGAACTTCCTGGAACATAAGTGCCGCAAAACCTGCACACTGGCCTTTACAGAATTTGTGGTCATTAGGATAAGGCTCAAGATGGTCTGTACAGGGCTGTTCACTTACTGCGGGATATACTTTACTGGGTTCGTGATTGTTCCAGTAATATCCTGCAGGATATTTATCCTGAAATGAATATATTTTTCTCTGAAGTTCATTTCTGACCTTCATATTCCACGAGTAAATTTTTCCGTTGTAATTTGCAATAATACAGGTGTAACCCTTTTTGTGGGCTGTTATGATACCGTTAGTGTCAACTGACGCAACATCAGGATCTGAAGATTTCCAGCTGAATTTATCAGAATCGTCAATTTCGCTCATATCGATTTTTGCGAAATCACCTTCATACATAAAAAGGCTGTAAGCATCTTTATCGAGAAGGGGAATAGCATCTTCGGGGATATCAGATGCATCAAATTCTGCAAGTATGCTTTTATCTTCAAGATTTGCCGCAACACGAAGAATTGTTCTTGCATCACCTGCAGTTATTTTGTCATTACCGTCAGCATCGGCACTTTTCTTCATTAACCAGTTCGCATTTTCAAGATGTGCTGAAATACGAAGCGCAAGTCTTGCATCGGCAGCTGAAATGGTTGAATCTCTGTTTACATCACCGCTTCTTACAAGTTCTTCTGCAGAAGCTCCGAATGTGAATACAGTTGTAAATATAACAGCTGATAATATAAATGAAATAACTCTTTTAATCGTTTTTTTCACAGAAAATTCTCCTCTTTTTTATTCGCTGATATTCTAACTTATTACATATTTAATGTCAAGTTGTAAAATAAACAAAAAGACGACTCATAACATAACAAGCCGTCTTTTTCTGTTATTCAATCAATTAGTTTTCAACAACAAGACCTTCAGCTTCTCTCTTTGCTGCAAGTTCTGTAACAATACGTTCTTTTTCTTTACCTGCAATCTTGTAGAAGAACATAGGAATTGAGCAAAGAAGCATACTGATACCGGGAACAATTGAAACGAGTGTGAACATTGCAAAACGGAGGTTTTCGGGCATTTCTGTTGCCGCAACAACAGCTGTTGATGAAAGCATCTGTTCGGGCTTGAGACCGATTACCATATACATAATAACGATACCTGATGTTGCGAATGCATTGCCGATTTTATTGATGAATCCCTGACAGGCAGCGCCGAGAGCATTGTCACGGAAGCCTGTTTTAAGTTCCATATAGTCAAGACAGTCGCAAATCATAGCGAAGCATACTGTGTTGATAACGCCCAAAGGAATACAGGATATGATAATAAAGGGAATGCAAGCGTAAAGATTCATTGTGAACCAGCCGACAATCGTTGTAACGATACTTGCAACGAAACCTGCAAGACAGGAAACAATAATAAGCTTTTTGTAATCAAACTTCTTCATAAGTTTGGGCATAAAGAGTGTTGCGCCGAAAAGACCGACGATTGAGCTTATCTGGAAAACAGTTTTTACTGTTGAGATACTTGACTCAACGGCTGCGATTCTTTCTGCTTCAGTAAGAAGTGTTGTAAGGTCAGGTCCTATGTAGAATGAATAACGAGCAACGTGAATTGCTGCTGCACCGACCATATAACGTCCGCTTGAGAGAATACCCATAAGAAGAACAAGCATAAGAGGCTTGCAGGTAAAGATTCTCTTGAGCTGTGAAGGTTCACCGGGCTGACGTGTGCGGGAGGGCATCTTTACTCTTTCCTTGACACCGAAGCAGGAAACTGCATAAAGGACTGAACCGATTCCTACGGTTACGATAGCCATAATGAGATATTTTCTCTTCTGAACAGTAAGAGCATCCATAGGCTCTGCTGAATTTTCAACGATAGCAGCCATAATAAGACCGACAACAAGGAAAAGAACCTCAGGAACGGCAGAACCGATACTGTTGAAAATCTTGCTGACAGAGATAACAGAGCTTCTCTCTTCTGAATCGGGAGTCATAACATTGGGAAGTCCCCAGAATGAAACGTCACCGACCGTGTAGAGCATACCCCATGCGACATAAACGATTGCAGAATAAATCATCAGCTGTGTTTTGTCAAGGTTGGGGCTTAAATACATGAGTATTGTTACAATTGCAATGGGAATGAGAGCAAAACGGATAAATGGAATCATCTTTCCGCTCTTAAGCTTACTTCTGTCAACAATCATACCCATAAGAGGGTCATTGATTGCATCCCATACTCGCGCAAGAAGCATAAGCAGAAGAACAAACATAGGCGCAAGCTGTAAAACATTGAGATAATAGTCACTTATGTAGCTTGACATAAGTGCATAAATCATACCCTGACCGAGACCTGCAACGCAGAATGCAGTCATTTCATTTTTCTGAACAAATTTTTTTCTGTCCATAGGAATTCCTCCCGATTTTTCTTATATAGTATATATTAACACCAAACGATATAATTTTCAATGAGTTTTTGATAAATTATAATTCAGCACTCAGGAAAACCTCACCGTTTTCAAGGTCCTTCCAACTGAATTTTCCGTTTTCATAAACGACATAACTGTGAGGGCTGTTTTCCTTGGGAATTGAAACAGAACCTGTATTCATATACGTATAATTTACGTGATTATTGACCTTGGGTACGTGTGTATGTCCGCAGAACAGAATGTCCCCGTCACCAAGCGGCGGAAGTTTCTCTTCATTGTAATTATGACCGTGGGTTGCATAAATAAGCTTATCATCAAGAGAAATAACTGCATAATCAGCAAGTACAGGAAAATCAAGCACCATCTGATCAACTTCCGTGTCGCAATTTCCTCTGACGCAGAAAAGCTTGTCTTTCAGGGGATTAAGCATAGCTATAACTTCTTTTGGTGCATAGGCACGGGGGAGGTCGTTTCTCGGCCCGTGATAAAGAATATCGCCGAGAAGAAGCATTCTGTCGGCTTTTTCTTTTACGAAAGCATCAATAAGCAATCTGCAATAATATGCCGAACCGTGTATGTCAGATGCAATAATAAGTTTCATTGAATCCATCCTTATTTAAAAATTCTTTGATATTATAACATTATTATTTTTATTTTACAATTGAACAAATTGTATAAAATTAGATGTTGTGTTTTGTTATTATTATCGGGTGTTTAATTTGGTTGTTTTTGTTGACTTTATTTTTATTTGGGTATATAATTTATAATGATTAAATATATAAAAGGAGATACTTATTATGTATAATTTTCCCGTTGGTGTAATTATAGACTCTTTCAGATGCGACCTTAAAGAAGCTGTCAAAAAGGCAGCAGCTGTAGGTGCAAACGGTATTCAGGTTTACGCTTCAAGAGGCGAAATGGATCCCGATAATATGACAACAGCGAAGAGAAAGGAATTCCTTGATGTTGTAAAGAGTAACGGTCTTGTTATTTCAGCACTCTGCGGTGACCTCGGCGGAGGCGGATTCTCAATCCCCGAAAATAATCCCTGGAAGATTGAAAAGTCAAAGAGAATCATTGAAATGGCAAAGGAACTCGAAACAGATGTTGTTACAACTCACATCGGTGTTGTTCCCGAAGATGTAAACCACGACAGATATAAGATTATGCAGGACGCTTGTTTCCAGCTTGCTGAGTTTGCAGACAGCATTGATGCTCATTTTGCAGTTGAAACAGGTCCCGAAACATCAGCTAACCTCAAGAAATTCCTTGACTCACTCGGTTCAAAGGGTGTCGGTGTCAACCTTGACCCTGCAAACCTTGTTATGGTTACAGGCGATGACCCTGTACAGGCTGTTTACAACCTCAAGGATTACATTGTACATACTCACGCAAAAGACGGCAAACAGCTCTTCTATCTTGAGCCTGAAATTGTTTACGGCGTAAAGAAGGATATTATTGTTGAAGACGATTCATTCATCGAAGTACCTCTCGGTGAAGGCAGTGTTGATTTCCCCAATTACCTCAAGGCACTCGAAGACATCGGATTCAAGGGCTTCCTTACAATCGAAAGAGAAGTCGGTGATGACCCTGCAAAGGATATCGGTAATGCTGTAACATTCCTTCGTGATATTATTGCAAAATATTAATAATACAAGGCAAAAAGGATAAATTATGAAACTCTGGACAGGACGCTTCTCAAAAGAAGCAGATAAAATAACAAATGACTTCAATTCTTCAATCGGCACAGACAAAAGAATGTACCGTGAAGATATTGAAGGAAGCATTGCTCACGCAACAATGCTCGGAATGACGGGTATCATCACTCCCGAAGATGCAGATAAAATCGTTGAGGGTTTAAAGCAGATTCTTGCTGAAATCGAAAACGGCACACTCGAAATAGATATGACAAGTGAAGATATTCATACCTTCACAGAGGGTGAACTCACAAGACGTATCGGTGATGCAGGTAAACGACTTCATACGGCAAGAAGCCGTAACGATCAGGTTGCAGTTGATATAAGACTCAACCTCATAAAAGAATGCGATGCTGTTGACGAACTTCTCTGCAATCTCATTTCTGTTCTTGCCGATATGGGTGAAAAATACGCAGACGCAGTTATGTCAGGCTATACACATCTTCAGAGAGCACAGCCCGTGACATTCGGTCACTATATGCTCGCTTATGCAGAGATGTTCCTTCGTGACAGAGAAAGACTTGCAGACTGCAAGAAGAGAACAGCCCGTTCACCTCTCGGCTGTTGTGCTTTGGCAGGTACGACATACCCCACAGACAGATATAAAACTGCAGAGCTTTTAGGCTTCGAGGATATCTGCCACAACTCACTTGACGGTGTTTCTGACAGAGATTTTATAATTGAACTTTCATCCTGTCTTTCAATAATCAGTGTTCACCTTTCAAGATTTTCAGAAGAAATCATTCTCTGGTGTTCACACGAATTCAGATACATCGAGCTTGACGATGCATTCTCAACAGGCTCAAGCATTATGCCCCAGAAGAAGAATCCCGATATTGCCGAGCTTGTAAGAGGTAAGTCGGGCAGAGTCTTCGGCGACAATATGACAATTCTCACCGTTATGAAGGGTATCCCTCTTGCATATAACAAGGATATGCAGGAAGATAAGGACTGCATTTTTGATGCAGTTGATACCGTCAAAGCTTGTCTTACGGCTTTTATTCCTATGATTGAAACAATGACGGTGAAAAAAGAGAATATGAGAAAGGCTGCTGCAGGCGGATTTATCAATGCAACCGATTGTGCAGACTATCTTGTTTCAAAGGGTATGCCATTCCGTGATGCTTACAAAATCACGGGCGGTCTTGTTGCCCTTTGTATTGAGAAAAACACAACTCTTGAGGAATTACCTCTTGAAGAATACAAGAATTTTACAGAACTCTTCGATGACGGTGTTTATGAGGCAGTCAATCTTGACAGATGTGTAAGTTTCAGAACATCAGAGGGCGGTCCCGCACCCGAAAACGTCAGAAGAGAAGCAAAAAGAGTAAAATCACTCATTTAAAGGATTGTTGATATGGCAAAAACCGTTTCTGTACTCAATCAGAAAGGCGGTGTGGGCAAAACCACATCTGCCGTAAACCTTGCCGCTGCGGTAGGGCTTAAAGATAAAAAAGTTTTGCTTGTTGATATTGACCCTCAGGGTAATGCCACAAGCGGCTTCGGCATAAATAAAAGAGAGATAAAAAATTCATCATATGAAGTTCTCACAGGTGAGATAAAGGCAAGTGAAGCCATTATCACAACAGAATTTGAGGGTGTTGATGTGATTCCCGCAAATATGAATCTCGCAGGTGCCGAACTTGAAATAATTGATATGAAAAACAGAGAGAGTATCCTTAAAAATGCTCTCGCTGAAATCTGGGATAAGTATGATTACATATTCCTTGATTGTCCACCGTCACTGGGACTTATCACACTCAATGCCCTTACGGCTTCGGACACATTCCTTGTTCCCATTCAGTGTGAATATTACGCACTTGAAGGTCTTTCTCAGCTTATGGCAACAGCAAGGAAAATCAAGCAGAAATATAATCCTTATCTCGATATTGAAGGTGTTCTGCTTACAATGTATGACGGCAGACTCAACCTCACACAGCAGGTTGTAAATGAAGTAAAACGGTTCTTCCCCAAGAAGGTTTACTCAACAACCATTCCGAGAAATGTAAGGCTTTCGGAAGCTCCGAGTTTCGGTCAGCCTATAATGTATTTCGACAAAAATTCAAAAGGCTCTCTTGCATATACGGCATTGTGCGATGAATTTCTGTCACAGCAGAAGTGAAAGGAGAAACAATAATGAAAGTTTTATTCACAGTCAGCGAAGTTAAACCCTTTATTGCAAGCGGAGGTCTTGGTGACGTTGCAGGTTCACTTCCTCAGGCTCTTCGTAAGAGAATGGTAGGTTGCCGAGTTGTAGCCCCTCTCTATTCAGGCATCAAGCAGGAATACAAAGACCAGATGAAATACCTCACAAATATTGTTGTTCCCGTTGCGTGGAGAAGACAGTACTGCGGTATTTTTGAACTCCGTAAAGACGGTGTTATTTACTATTTCCTTGATAACGAATACTATTTCAAGCGTGATACAATCTACGGTCATTACGATGACGCTGAAAGATTTGCTTTCTTCTCAAGAGCTGTTCTTGAAATTATCCCCGTAATTGACTTCAAGCCTGACATCATTCATTGTCACGACTGGCAGTCAGCTCTTATCCCTGCATACTACAGCAAGATGTATGCTCAGAGAGAAGGCTACGAAAACATAAAAACTGTTTTCACAATTCATAACATCCAGTATCAGGGCAAATACGGTCTTGACCTCAATACAGAAGTTGTCGGTCTTCCCGAGCAGGATGCACATGTGCTTGAGTATGACGGTTGTGTAAACTTTATGAAGGGCGCTATTGAAACAGCAAACAAGATTACAACTGTAAGCCCCACATATGCAAATGAAATTCTTGACCCCTGGTTCTCACACGGTCTTGACCCAATTCTCAATCAGAGAGCGTGGAAATTACAGGGTATTCTCAACGGTATCGGTTATGATATGTATAATCCCGAAACCGATAAGGATATATGGTTTAACTATAATGCTGAAGATTTCTCTGCAAAAGCAAAGAATAAGAAAGAGCTTCAGAAATACTTCGGTCTTCCCGAAAATTCCGATGCTCCCATTGTTGCTATGGTTTCAAGAATGGTCGGTCACAAGGGCTTTGACCTTGTAAAGGCTGTTATTGAAGAATTTATCTGCACATCTGATGCTCAGGTTGTTATCCTCGGCTCAGGTGAATGGCAGTATGAGAGTTTCTTCTCTGAACTTGCCGCAAAATACCCCGACAGAGTCGGTCTCAAGCTCGGTTTCTTCGTTGACCTTGCTCAGAAAATTTATGCAGGTTCAGATATTTTCCTTATGCCCTCAAAGAGTGAGCCCTGCGGTCTTTCACAGATGATTGCCCTCAGATACGGCTCAATTCCCATCATCAGAGAAACAGGCGGTCTTCGTGACTCTATCTTTGACTCAGGCGACGGTAAGGGCAACGGCTTCACATTCGCTTCATACAACGCACACGATATGCTTCACGCAATGAGAAGAGCTGTTGAAGGCTACAGCGACAAAGAAGGCTGGCAGGTTCTCGTTAAGCGTGCAATGGAATGCGATTACAGCTGGGGTCGTTCAGCAGGCGAATATATCAAGATGTATAAAGAAATTCTCAAAGGATAATTATTATGGCAGAATTTGTACTTTCAGCCTTCGCAGATGAAGGCGGCAAAACTATAGAAGAACAGATAAAAGCACTCAAAACCAACGGGCTGACACATATTGAACCCAGAGGTATTAATGGTGTAAACTTTTCGACATATTCCGTTGAAGAAGCAAAAGAGCTCAGAAAGATTCTTGATGATAACGGAATAGGTGTATCGGCTCTCGGTTCACCTTTCGGCAAAATCGATATTACAGCTGATTTTGAGGCGCATTTTGAACTTTTCAAAAAGAATGTTGAACTCGCATGTATTCTCGGTACTGAAAATATCAGAATGTTCAGCTTCTTTATGCCCGACGGTGAAACAGATTACACTCCTTACCGTGATGAAGTTATGGAAAGACTTGAAAAATTCTGTGATTACTCATTGAAGAGTGATATCTGGTGTTGTCACGAGAATGAAAAAGGTATTTACGGTGACAATGATGACCGTTGCCTTGATATTCTCACAACTTTCAAAGATAAAATCAAGGGAGTATTCGATCCTGCAAACTTCATTCAGTGCGGTGTTGATATCCTTAAAGCTTACGATAAACTTGCACCCTACACAGAATATATGCATATCAAAGATGCAAGATTTTCTGACGGTTTTGTTGTGCCTCCCGGTACGGGTGACGGCTGTCTCAAGGAGCTTCTTGCACGTTTCAAACAGAAAGACGGCAAGCGTTTCCTTACTCTCGAGCCTCATCTGAGAGTTTTTGACGGTCTTGCATCTCTTGAAAAAGAGGGCGGTACAGCTGACCAGATCAAGGAAATATATACTTACAAAACAAATGAAGAAGCATTTGCTGCAGCTGCAAACGCACTTCATTCAATACTTTCGGCAATTTAAAGGTGTGATTTAATGAATTACTCACCGGGCGGTTATAATCAGCCGCCTGAAAACAATAATCCGTATGTTAATTTCGGTCCGAAGATGCCCCATTTTGTTCCCGTGGAAGTATGGCTTGCTGAAAAGAATAACATTAAAAAGCTGAGTATTTTTGCTGCAATTTCAATTCTTGTTTATATAATTGGATCAGGTGTGTTTGTTTCCATTATTCAGACTGCGGCTTCATTACTATCAGAACTTGAAGGCTTTGATTATGCAGCTTTTTATAGTAAATTCAATTCGGCAGAGTTTCAGTATCTTTACAGTGCGCTGTATTCGGTTCTGATTGTCGGTGGACCGTTCTTTCTTCTCGGATTCTTGTTCAGAAAAAAAGGTGTTGTTGCTGATATCCCTATGGGCAGGCCGTTAAATTCAAAGAATTTTCCGTTGATTATCTTCGGCTGTTTCGGAGTCTGTCTTGCAAGTAATCTTATAACGTCATATCTGACTCTTGTTTTTTCATCAGTCAGCGGAATTGAACTCGGTATGCCCGAAATGCCCGAAACTCCTCACAGCGTTGGCGGAATACTTCTTTTCTTTCTGAGCACGGCAGTTGTGCCGGCACTTATTGAAGAAATGGCGATAAGAGGCGTTATTATGCAACCTCTCAGACGTTACGGTGACTGGTTTGCAATCATAGCATCAGCGATGGTTTTCGGCATTATGCATTGTAACCTTATGCAGATACCTTTTGCTTTTACGGCCGGCATCGTTATAGGTTATGCTGTTATTGTGACCGAATCTGTATGGACTGGTGTGATTATTCATTTTCTCAATAATGCTTTTTCTGTCACAGTTTCAATAATAACTGACTTTTACGGAGAAACTTCCGTTCAGTCCGTGATACTCAATATCATTTTTTATGCGGTTGTTATTGCGGGATGCATATGTGCAGTCAATTTCTACCGTTTTAAAAATAAAAAAACTTTTTATAAGTCACCGCTTGTGAATTCAGGAAACGGCTTTTTCGGAAATGTTCCTCCTTTCTCTGCAAAAATTTCAATCGGTACTCTTCTTAAGTCATATTTTCTTACTCTGCCTATGATTGTTGCATTCGGGGCAGTTGTTTATGAAACTATAATGGCTATAATCTTATTACAATAATCTGAGGTGTTTAAAATGAGTAAATATGTTATCGGTGTTGACTACGGCACCCTTTCAGGCAGAGCTGTTATTGCAGACGCAAAAACAGGTGAAGAAAAGGCAAGTGCCGTTTATGAATATCCCCACGCAGTAATGGATGAAACATTGCCTGACGGTACAAAGCTCGGTACAGACTGGGCTTTGCAGCACCCTCAGGACTATCTTGATGTCCTTGCAAACACGATTCCTGCTGTTCTTAAAGAAAGCGGAATAAGCGCTGACGATGTTATCGGTGTGGGTACAGATTTTACAGCGTGTACACTTATCCCCGTTAAGGCAGACGGCACACCTCTCTGCTTCCTTCCCGAATATGAACACGAGCCTCACGCTTACGTAAAGCTCTGGAAGCATCACGCTGCTCAGGATAAGGCAAACAAACTTAATGAAATCGCTGAAGCAAGAAACGAAAAGTGGCTCAATAACTACGGCGGAAAGATTTCATCAGAATGGGCAATTCCTAAAATCTGGCAGGTTCTTGATGAAAAAGAAGAAATCTACAATGCCGCTGATATGTTCATCGAAGCTGCAGACTGGATTGTATGGCAACTTTGCGGAAACGTAACAAGAAACTCTTGCACAGCAGGTTATAAAGAACTCTGGAACAAGACAACAGGTTATCCTTCAAAGGATTTCTTCAAGGCTCTTGATGAAAGACTCGAAAATGTTGTTGAGGACAAGCTCGGAACTGAAATTATGCCCCTCGGCTCAAAAGCAGGCGAAATCAACGAAAAGGCTGCAGCTCTCACAGGTCTTAAAGTGGGAACAGCAGTCGCAGTAGGTAACGTTGACGCTCACGTTTGTGTTCCCGCAGTCGGTATCGACGGTCCCGGAAAGGTTCTTGCAATTATGGGTACTTCAACCTGTCATATGCTTATGGGTGAAGAAGAACTTCAGGTTCCCGGTATGTGCGGTGTTGTTGCAGACGGCATTATGCCCGGATTCTACGGCTATGAAGCAGGTCAGAGCTGTGTCGGTGACCATTTTGCATGGTTTATTGATAACTGTCTTCCCAAAGAATATTATGACGCTGCTGAAAAAGCAGGTATGAATATTCATAAATATCTCCGTTCAAAGGCAGAGGTTCAGAAGCCCGGTGAAAGCGGACTTGTTGCCCTTGACTGGTGGAACGGCAACAGAAGTGTTCTCGTTGACGTTGACCTCACAGGTATGATTGTCGGTATGACACTTCTTACAAAGCCCGAAGAAATTTACAGAGCACTTATTGAAGCTACAGCATACGGTACAAGAGAGATTATTGAAAACTACCGCAGAAATGGTGTTCCCGTTGATGAATTCTATGCATCAGGCGGTATCAGTCAGAAAGACCCCATGACAATGCAGATTTATGCAGACGTTCTCGGTATTCCTGTTAAAATCGCAGGCTCAATGCAGGGTCCCGCACTCGGTAGTGCTATCTTCGGTGCAGTTGCTGCAGGTGCTGAAAAGGGCGGCTGGGATAATGTTTTTGATGCCGCAAGAGCTATGGGTCAGGTCAAGAATGTTGTTTATAACCCCATCAAGGAAAATACTGAAGTTTATGATAAACTCTTCGCAGAGTACAAGATTCTTCATGATTACTTCGGTAAGGGCGAAAATGACGTTATGAAACGCCTTAAGAAAATCAAGATTGAACAGAGAAGTAAATAAAAACAATAAACGGGTGTCTTCGTGGCACCCGTTATGTATAAGGAAATGTACATAATGAAAATCAAAAAGGAGATTGCACTCAATAAATCGTTTTTTCTGTTTGTTATTCTGGGGATTCTTACGCTGACTCTCGGATATATTGCAATAAGTGAAGAAATAACTGTATGGAGTGTGTTTTTCTTTATTTTCGGATTACTTTTTGTTATCGGTGGACCGATAAAAGAGCCTTTGTTTTACAGCTTTGATACAGAATGTATCACTCTGCATTATCTTTTTGTTCCAAAAGAATGTTATCTATGGAAAAACATCCGTAAAATAAAGAAAGCACGTGACGGTTATTCACGTTCGGCAATTGTTGATTTTATTTTTTCACGTGTGTATGAAATAAACGGAAAAGTTGAAGGTAAACAGCGTTTCTATATGAACGGAATTATAGTTATCAGTTTCAGAACAAAATGGTTGCTTGATAAATATTGGGAAAAAGAAATTGAATAATGAGTATAAAAAAAGCTGTAATTCCGTTTTTGCGGTCTTACAGCTTTATTTTTAATATTCAGGTTCATCAAGTGTTGCAAGGTGGCAATAGTCGTTTGCGAATTCGATTTTAATTTTTTTATCAGGCATAAATTTGATGCATGTAAGCCCTGTATTTTCCTGACAGAAGTTGAAATCATCACGGACAGGGAAGCCGATTGCGGCATTTGTGAGATAATTATTGAAAGTGCCGTGAGCGAATATGATTATTCTTTCATCTTCGGTAAATTGTGCTTTCAGACGGTTTATAATGTTTATAGCTCTTGTATATGCTTCTTCTGTTGTTTCACCGTCGTCAACTTCGTAACAATCGGGGAGTACATTCACAATCAGATTATGATGAATTGCAGTAGCTTCTGCTGTTTCAACAGCTCTTATCAGAGGACTTGAAAAAACGGCATCAAGCTTTATATTTTTCATTCTTTCGCCGAGAAGGGAAGCCTGAATTCTGCCTTTTTCTGAAAGTTTCGGGTCGGGTCCAGTATCTTCGCCCGTATTTCCGAGCGATTCGCCGTGTCTTGCTATGTAAATCATCATTTTAATCACCGTATAAATTATAATACTCTTTTTCTTTTTCGTCAATAATTTTATATAGAAGGCTATTCTTTTATCAAAAAATGTATAAATAAACAAATGTAAAAAAAATAAAAAAAAGGGGGTGTACAAATCAAAAAAATGGTGCTAAAATATATAATGTTAATTAAGCATACAAAAGGAGTGCTTTTGAAATGGTAAAAGTTTATGAAGGTAAAACAAAAGACGTATATTCTCTTGACAACGGCAATGTAATGCTCAAGTTCAAGGATGACTGCACAGGTAAAGACGGCGTTTTCGATCCCGGTGAAAACAGCGTTGGTCTTACAATCGAAGGTATCGGCAGAGCTAACCTTGAAACATCAATTCTCTACTTCGAGCTTCTCAAAAAAGCAGGCATCAAGACTCACTATGTAAGTGCAAATCTTGAAGATGCTACAATGGAAGTTCTCCCCGGTAAAGTTTTCGGTCACGGTCTTGAAGTTATCTGCCGTCTTGTTGCAACAGGCAGCTTCATCAGAAGATACGGTGAATATATTGAAGACGGTACAGTTCTTGAAGGCGGTTATGTTGAATGCACATTCAAGAACGATGCTCTCGGCGATCCCCTTGTTACAGGTGAAGGTCTTGCAGCTCTCGGTGTTATGTCACCTGCTATGTTCGAAAGCATGAAGGAACAGACACTCAAGATTACAAAGATCGTTGCTGATGACCTCAAGTCAATCGGTCTTGACCTCTGGGATATCAAGTTTGAGTTCGGTTACAACAACGACGAAGTTATCCTTATCGATGAAATCGCATCAGGTAACATGAGAGTTTACAAGGACGGCAAGATTGTTGATCCCGTTGAACTCACAAAGCTTATCCTTAACAGATAATTATGTTTATACAGAAGGCTGTCTTACGGCAGTCTTCTTTTTTTTGTTAATAAAATAACTATTCTTGATTTTATATATAACAGCATATATAATAGACATATCAAACTGAAAGGACGATTATCTTGATTCCTGCTATTATTCTTTTCGCTGTTACTTATGTGCTAATGCTTGTTTTCAGCAAATACCGTCCCATTATTGCAATTGCATCGGGTCTGGTTTTTATTGTTTCAGGTATGTTACCTCTGAATGAAATCCTGCCTTCAATTGATTTTAATGTTCTTCTTATGATTGCAGGTACAATGGGTACGGTTTCTTTGTTTATTGAAAGCAAGATGCCGTCGCTTCTTGCAGACCTTATAATGAAAAAGGTTCCCAATGTTATGTGGGCAGCAGTTGCGATGTCACTTTTTGCAGGTGTTATTTCAGCTTTTGTTGACAATGTTGCAACTGTTCTTATGGTTGCTCCCGTTGCGCTTGAAATCTGCAGAAAGCTCAATACCAACCCCGTTCCGTTTATTATAGGTGTTGCAGTTTCATCAAATCTTCAGGGTGCAGCAACACTTGTCGGTGATACAACCGCAATTATGCTCGGTTCTGCACTTGATATGAGCTTTATGGACTTTTTGTGGTTCAAAGGTAAACCCGGTATTTTCTTTGCTGTTGAACTTGGTGCTTTGATTTCTGCCATTATCCTTGCAGTCATATTCAGGAAAGAAAAGGGTGCGATTCCCAAGTCAACAGAAATGACAAAGGTTACAGATTATGTTCCTTCAGTTCTTTTGCTCGGAACAATCGTCGTCCTTATTATTGCATCGTTTATTCCCGATAAGCCTGAAATCACAAACGGTGTTATCTGTTGTTCGATAATGGCGATTGGTCTTGTTTATAGTGTGTTAAGGAAGAAAAAATTGTCAGCTGTTCTTGCTCCTATAAAGGATATTGATTTTGAAACAATCGGACTTCTTCTCGGCCTTTTCCTTATGATCGGCGGTATCTCTGCACAGGGGGTAATTGATGCTGCAGCAAATCTTCTTGCTCAGTTCGGCGGCGGAAATATCTTCGTTCTTTATACCGTTATAGTATGGGCATCTGTTCTCATTTCTGCATTCATTGATAATATTCCCTATGTTGCAACAATGCTTCCCGTTATTGCAGGTATTGCAACAACGCTCAATATTGACCCTACGGTGCTTTACTTCGGTCTGCTTTCAGGTGCAACACTCGGCGGTAACTGTACTCCCATCGGTGCATCTGCAAACATTGCGGGTATCGGAATTCTTCGTAAAGAGGGCTACACCGTAAAGAACAGCGATTTCTTTAAAATCGGCATTCCTTTCACATTTGCGGCAATCATTCCTGCATATATTTATATATGGATCTTTTATGGAGTGTAAAAGCAAAAACAAAAGTGGCTGTAAAATTTACAGCCACTTAATTTTTTTATATATTCTTACCTGTTGAAATTGAGTGAATAAGTGAATGGAAGAATCTCATAATTGCTCCGATAAGGGGAACATCTTTGACACTCATAAACATATCGCACATTGAACATTCATTGTTGCCTGAGAAGTTACCTTTGATAACTTCACCTGCAACATAACGGTCGATATCCCACTGATTTCTGAAAGGAACAACATCAACCTTTCTGTTGGGAAGGAACTTGTGAGCAACCTTGTAAAGCTGACCTTCATAGAAATAACCGCTGTTGGTCTGCATTACTTCGCCCCATTTACGGGCGATTGTATCGTAATCATCGTTGTAGATGTCAACAATGAATTCATCATCTGTGCTTCCGTAGCAGAACCAGTCTGCCCAGGCAGCCCAGCTGTTATAGCCTTTGTAAGTCCACAGAGTCCATACAACGTCATTTGCATCATAAGCGCTGATAGCATATTCAAGTGTAACCTTATCACCTACGGGATGGAATTCACCTGCATACTGAGGAACATCGTAGTAACAAGCCCAGCCGTTTGCAATTCTTGTTGTGTAATCAGATTCTTTTTTGTCATACTGATGATACTGATAAACAACATTTTCCCAACCGTATTCTTTGGGATCGGGGAGTTTGTCAACTGACCAGGTGCCTATCATTGTGATCATTCTTGTGGGGTCTTCTGCTCTGATAGCTTTGTAGCAGTCATCATAGAAATCCCAGATTCTTGAATGAATTCTGTTTGTCATAGGAACGTTACACATTGGTTCGTTGAGAAGGTCAAACATTGCAATAGCAGGATCGCCTGCAAAACGTTCTGCAATAACTCTCCAGAGTTCAACTGCCTGTGCTCTGTACCATTCACCCTTTTCATCCTGATCAAAGAAGTGATAGTTATTTACGTGACCTGCGTGGTCTGCATAACCCTGAACACCGTTTGCTGCGTGAAGGTCAAGAATTGCATAAAGACCGTATTTACGGCACATTTCAACTGCCCATTCAAGTCTTGAAAGGTCAATTTCACCGTTTTCGTCAAGAATCCATGTTCCGTTGTTATCTGACTGGAAGTTTCTGTACCAGAAGGGAATTCTGACACAGTTGAATCCCATTTCTGCGATATTGAGGAAGTCAGATTCAACAATCCAGTTGTCCTGATAGATGTTCATAAGCTCATAAGTCTTTTCTGTGCCGAAACGGCTTTCAAGAACTTCGTATGTAAGAACATCACCTGTTGCATTGTTGTTTACGGGGCAGAACCAGTCTTCCATAATAAGCCAACCACCAAGGTTAAGACCTCTTAAGAATACTTCTTCGCCTTTTGTGTTAACAATCTTGTAGCTGTCTGCGTGAAGTGCATCTTCATCGTGAATTACAACATTGTCTTCTGCAAATACGGAAACACCGAGAACGGGTGTCACAGAAAGCAGAACAATAATCAATGAAAGGAGTGCGCAAAGTGTTTTTTTCATTGTAAATCAACCTCCGTTAATTTTATCTATATTATTATACTATAAATTTTCTAAAAAGTCTATAAAAATTTTTTAAATAAAAACAGTGTTGCAGAAACAACTGCAACACTGTAAGGTTATCAGAATTTGATTTTTTCAGCAATATATGCTTCGAGTTCTTCAATAGGAAGTCTTACCTGTTCCATTGAATCTCTGTCACGTACTGTTACGCAACCGTCTGTTTCGCTGTCGAAGTCGTATGTAATACAGAAGGGAGTACCGATTTCATCTTCACGGCGGTATCTCTTACCGATTGAGCCTGTTTCGTCAAAATCAACCATAAAGCTCTTTGAAAGCTTTTCATAAACTTCAAGAGCCTTGTCTGAAAGTTTCTTTGAAAGAGGAAGCACTGCAGCCTTATAGGGAGCAATTGCAGGGCTTAAGTGAAGAACAACTCTTGTGTCATTCTTTTCTGCATCAATAACTTCTTCGTCATAAGCTTCACAGAGAAGTGCAAGAACAGTTCTGTCAAGACCGTATGTTGATTCAATGATGAAGGGGATGTATCTTTCGTTTGTTTCGGGGTCAAGATAATCCATCTTTGTTCCGCTGTATTCCTGATGTCTTGTAAGGTCAAAGTTAGTTCTGTTGTGAGTGCCGTTGATTTCACCCCAGCCGAAGGGGAAGAGGAATTCGATGTCACATGCAGCCTTAGCATAGTGAGCAAGCTTCTCGTGATCGTGGAAACGAAGATGATCAGCAGGAATACCGAGATCCTGATAATACTTCATACCGTAATTCTTGAAGTAATCGTAAAGCTCAACGTCTGTGCCTTCTTTACAGAAAGTCTGGAACTCCATCTGTTCGAACTCGATTGTTCTGAAAGTGAAGTTACCGGGTGTGATTTCATTTCTGAAAGCCTTACCGATCTGACCGATGCTGAAAGGAAGCTTAGCTCTCATTGATCTCTGAACGTTGAGATAGTTTACATATTCACCCTGAGCATTCTCGGGACGGAGATAAATAACACTCTTGCTGTTATTTGTAACGCCTCTGAATGTCTGGAACATAAGGTTGAATTCTCTGATGTCTGTGAAATTATGCTTACCGCAGTTGGGACAGGGAATTGAATGATCCTTGATGTACTGGAACATTTCTTCCTTTGTCATGCCGTCTGCATGTGCATTCTCATCAAAATCATCGATAAGATTGTCAGCTCTGTGACGCATCTTACATTCTTTACAGTCAAGAAGAGGGTCTGAGAAAGAAGCAACATGTCCGCTTGCTTCCCATACTCTGGGATGCATCAGGATATCAGCATCAACTTCGTAGCTGTTCTTTCTTTCCTGAATAAATCTCTTTCTCCATGTATCCTTAACATTATTCTTAAGTCTTGCGCCGAGAGGGCCGTAGTCCCATGTGTTTGCAAGTCCGCCGTAAATATCACTGCCTGCAAAAATAAAGCCTCTGCCTTTGCAAAGTGCAACAATTTTTTCCATGGTTTTTTCGGTATTGTTCATGGTATAACCTCCGATATAACATTCTAAAAACATATTTTAAAACAAATGTTGTAAAAAGTCAAGTTAAACCTTTAAAATAAACAACTTTATATATAAGTTTAAACAATGTGTAAATTTGAATAAAATTCCTTGACAACAAAACATTTTCGTGATACACTCGGTTGCGTTGTAATAAATATAAAATAAAAGGAGGCGGACAAGATGATGAGTACTTACGTTTATACAGAAAAAGCCGATAAAATCGTGTCCGTTTCCGCACAGAAATTCTGACGGATATTATTTTCCCCCGGCTTTTCAGTCGGGCTTTTTTATTGTAAATCAAGAGGTTAAGCTATGAAGAGAGAAAAAACACAAAAAGAAAAGGCACATGTATTAAAAAATACGCTTTTCATTCTCGGCTGCGGAATGAAGAGTGCGCCGTTTTATATGCTGAGTCTGTACATTTCAAATATTGCCGAAAATGTTTACTATTCACTTGTTTTCAGCGTATTCTTCCTGAAGACAGCATTGTCTGTCATTGAAGGCAACGGCACATTCAAAGAGCTTGCAATCAAAATAGTGCTTATGGTTATAGGCAAAATAGTTATCGATATGCTTGGCTATTTCACTAACTTTTATTGCAAAATACGTTTTGAAATCAAATGCGAAAGCTACATAAACGAAATGATATTCAAAAAAGCACAGCAGGTCGAGCTTGCATGCTATGAAAATCCCGATTTCTTTGACAAATACAACCGTGCCACATGGGTAGTAGAGAAAAACGGTTTCAAGCGTATAGTTATGGGCACATCATGGGTTATCGGCTCACTTATAAGCCTTATCGTCATGGTTTCATATCTTGTTTCCATAGACCCTGTTATGATAATCTTTGTCATCTGCCCCGTATTTGTTACATTTTTCCGTACACTCAAGCACAAGGAAGAATTCAAGAGAGAAAAAGAAACAACTCCCTACGAAAGACAGAAGGATTATGTAAGAAGAACTGTTCTTCTGAAGGATTTTGCAAAAGAAATAAAGACAACTGATATTTTCACTGTACTCAGACGCAGATTCAAGGATGCTGTTGAAAAGAATATCGTACTGATTAAAAAATACGGTATCCGTGTTGCAGTGCTGGAAGTGCTCAGTGATTTCTTCGGTGATGTTATCCCCGTAGCAGGCGGCTTCGGTTACGGCTGTTACCGCCTTGTTGCACTTGATAATCTTGCTATCTCAGATTTCTCTGTGCTCGTTTCGGCTATTCTTCAGTGCCGTTACAAAATCAATAACTTTGCACGTTATTTCACAATGCAGCAGAAGCACTGCCTTTGGGTGCAGAGCTTAAGAGAATTCCTTGACTACGAGCCTCAGCTCAAGGACGGAGGCATTGATACAGAAGAATTCGAAAGTCTTGAATTCAGAAATGTATCATTCACCTATCCCGGTAAAGATGAGCCGACTCTCAGAAATGTATCATTCAGAATCAATAAGGGGGAAACTGTTGCTGTTGTAGGTCACAACGGTGCAGGCAAAACCACACTTTCAAAGCTTATAATGCGTCTTTATGATGTAACCGAGGGTGAAATTCTTTATAACGGCAGAAATATCAGTGAGTATAATATCGGTGATTACAGAAACCGTTTCGCAAGCGTTTTTCAGGATTACAGAATTTTTGCAATGACAGTTGCAGAAAATGTACTTATGCAGGAGGTTAACGAAACCAACATACCTGTAGTTGAAAAAGCAATCGCACAAAGCGGTGTCAAAAGTAAAATCGACAAGCTTCCCGCAGGCATTGACACTCTTCTTACGAAGGAATTTGATGACAGCGGCGCTTCCCTTTCAGGCGGTGAAACACAGAAGCTTGCTATTGCAAGACTGTTTGCAAAGAAGTTTGACATTGCAGTCCTTGATGAGCCGTCTTCTGCCCTTGACCCTGTTGCAGAATCAAAAATGTACGACGCTCTTGTACAGGGTACTAAGGACAAAACCGTTCTTTATATTTCCCACCGTCTTTCCAGTGCGGCTGACTCAGACAAAATCATTGTCTTCCGTGAAGGTCAGCTTATTGAACAGGGCACACATGAGCATCTGATGGAAAAAGGCGGAGAATACTGCGAGATGTTTACTCTTCAGGCTTCAGGATATCAGGAAGAGGAGGAAAACAACGATGAAGATTGATAAAAGCAAGATAAAAGACAGCTTTGTAAATCTGCGCAACTATATTTTCATGCTTAAGTTTGTCATGAAAAGTGCGCCGTTGCTGATGATATGCACAATCGTTTTTGACGCAATGACAGAGCTTCCATGGGTACTTTCAAACGTTGTTCTTCTCAAGTATATCATTGATGTTATTGAATCAGGCACAGACCTG
>JAFYVE010000049.1 GCA_017549285.1 Clostridia bacterium | reverse complement strand
GTAACGGAGCAATAACGATTGAAAATCGTTCAATTACAATAAACCAAATAAATTAATTTGTTTTGTTAACGGAAATCAGAGATTTCCGATTTGTCTTCGACAAATGCGGACCGATGTGGGCATCGGTCCCTACGATTGTTTTGTTCAATCATCCCGACAAATTCTGATTTATACAAATTCATAATTATCCTCCTTAACTCATATCTATTGAATGATATGTTTTAAGGAGGTTTTTTTCTTTGAAAACAATTGTTGAAGAAAGGGCTGTTGAGCTCGGTGAATATATTGTTGAAAATAAGACTACCGTAAGGGCAACTGCAAAGAAATTCGGCATTTCAAAAAGCACTGTTCATTCTGATGTTTCAACACGGCTGAAAAAATCAAACCCGACATTATATAATGAAGTAAGAAAAGTGCTCGATACAAATAAAGCCCAGCGTCATATAAGGGGAGGGCAGGCGACGAAAGAGAAATACAATAATTTAAAATAAAGGTGGAAATTGAGCGAAGCGAAAGCAGATGCTCAGCACTTCACGATAGAATTCATCTTTCCCTTTTTGTCTTCGTCGGGTCTAATTTCTTTGCTTTCTGTAATGCAAGGTTTATATCATATGAAGGTTTATTATAAGTCTCAGTTTTCTTTTCCTGTCTGTAATTTCTTGCAAATACATAAAGATGCCCTATGTGACCTGTCTTGTATTGTTTATCACCCGTTGCTATCTTTTCAGATAGCTGATCTATAATCTCATCTGCGATATAGGGGAATTCCTTTCTGAATTCATCATAATTTTCCTGAGAAATGAAAACGTTATGAAGTTTGCCGTGTGCGTGTGTTTTTTCACTCTCACACTCTTTCAATATCTCATTATTTTCATTATCTTCATTCTTACAATATATAAGTGTTGCCGGTTCATTGTCGGTTTGCTGTTTATACGTTGTCGGTTTGCTGTCTGTTATATGTTCGGAACGGTTGTATTCATCTGTTATCCCGTTGTTGCGATTCTGTTCGTTATTATAGTCATAAAAATTATAATCAACAAAGCAATTTTCCATTTCACTCCAGCAATTAAGAGTGTAAACACACGTTTTTCCGAGTTGCCTTCGTGAAATATCACCCGTTGAAATCAGGTTTTCAACAGCCCTTCTTACTTGTTGGGCAGAAAGCCCTGTTCTTTCAGATAAGAATTCATATGATGCAAGAACTTCCCCTTTTCTGATAATTCCTTTATGATACGGCTGGTCTTTTCTGTTTGCGTTGAGCAGAAGATGAATGAATACAACGAGTGTATTCGGATGGTTTATCCACGCCCAGTCAAGAAGTGAATAATAAAGTTTTATATACATTTTTTTTCGCATGTCATTTTCCAAAAGTAAAAAACTCCTTTCACCCTTGGACCAAACTCGGGAAAAAAGAAACCGTTTTGGTTGTCTTTTCAGGGTAATCGAACAAATGTTTATAAAAAATTTACAAAATAAAAAACAACAGACGGATTTTTGATCCGCCTGCTGTTTTCTCAAGGATTGTTTTATATGATTTAGAAGAATATCGTAATTAACAATATCTTGTGTTTGTTTTTTATACAACAACATTATAAAGTACAATAAATTTTTTGTCAATAGCAATTTGATAAAATTTCCACAAAATTTCAAAAATTACGGAGGTTTTCGGATGTCTGATTCTGCAAATAAAAAGAAAGACCCGTTTTTTACGGTTCTTGTTGTTCAGAGCTTATTATCAGTCCTGCTTATCGGTGTTATGCTTTATTCATTTTACAATTCGGGAGAATTTTATAAAACGATTGTTGAAGGGTATGAATCATATATGACCGAAGAATATGAGCCTGAAGATATTGCCGAAGCTTTTATGAAAATGAATGAATATGCTGATGTCTTTGCTCCTGAAGAAACATCTTCCGTAAAACCTGCAGGTGGAGAAGATATCGTTTTCACTTCAATTGATGCTCTTGAAGGGATATGCTTTGAAAAAGTGGATACGGGAGTCAATATGCAGATGCCTCTTGATGATTATACAGTTTCATCAGAATTCGGTTACAGAATCGGCCCCATAACGGGAGAAGCGGGAATTCACACCGGACTTGATCTTGCAGCTGATTACGGCACCGGAATAAAAGCCGCAGCAGCCGGAGAAGTTGTTGATGCATCGTGGGATAAAAGCTACGGAAATTATGTTAAAATCCTTCACGATAACAACACCGTTTCAATTTATGCACATTGTTCTTCACTGTGTGCACAGGAAGGAGACAGAGTTAAAACAGGAGATGTTATAGCTTTTGTGGGCTCAACCGGTGATTCAACGGGCAATCATCTTCATTTTGAAATAAGAAAAGATAATATCAGAATCAATCCGTCATTCTATGTTGAAATTTAATAAAATCAGAATCAGAATCGGATTTCCGTTCTGTGTAACGGCTCTTATAATGATTTCGGGAGAACTCAGGGAGAGTTATATCTGCGCATTGAGTCTTGCGGTGCTTCACGAAACGGGACATCTTATTGCGATGATTTATAACAATATTTATCCTGATTCAATAACGTTCACCCCGACCGGAATAAGAATAAACTGCCCGTCAGGAATGATTTCACCGAGGGCAGAATGTATAATATCGGCATCGGGACCTGCTGTAAATCTTCTCCTGATGCCGATACTTTATTTTTGTTTATATGACCTGCCGTTTTATATCAATGCAGGGCTTCTTGTGATAAATCTGTTACCTCTCAGAAGTCTTGATGCAGGCAGGTTTATCAATAACCTGATAATAATACGAAAAGACGAATTACACGCAGAGAAAATAATGAATATAACAGAAACAGCGGTGTGCATCTGCCTTGTCCTGTTACTTATCTGTCTGCTGATAAACAGAATTGTAAACTCGTCATTTATTGCGCTGACAGTTATGCTTGTTGTGACAACGGTTGTGCAGTTGGTGAAATAAATCAGAATTTGTCGGGTTTTAATAATGTGTAGGGACCGATGCCTACATCGGTCCGCATTTGTCGAAGACAAATCGGAAATCTCTGATTTCCGCATAACGAACAAATTGATTCATTGAGATTGTTGCAATAGAACGATTTTCAATCGTTATTGCTCCGTTACACTCCGCAATCGGACCGATGTGGGCATCGGTCCCTACAAAGATTGTTTTTATTACGAAATGTTTATCTGAAAACCTCGATAAATTATTGTTTATCCTTCAATCAGATCAAGAATTGCCTGTTTCGGTCTTGCACCTGCTGCCTGTTTTTTAACCTCGCCGTTTTCAAAAACCATAAGCAGGGGAATACCTCTTACATCATATTGAGCAGCGAGCTCAGGCTCTTCGTCTACGTTTACTTTTGCAATAACGTATTCAGGATGCTCATTTGCAATCTGTTCGACGAAAGGTGAAACCATCTGACAGGGACCGCACCAATCTGCGTAAAAATCAACTAAAACTTTCTTGTCTGATGATATAATTTGCTTAAAATTGTCTTTATTTGCTTTGATTAATGACATTTCGTTCATTCCTTTCTTTTTGATGAAATAATTATAACATATATTATTTCAGAAATCTATGCATTTTATACAAATAAATCGGCTGAATTTAATATATTGATAAATTTTTGCGTAAAAAAAGAGATAACCGCAGAGGTACACTTCTGTACGGAGTGTGGGCAGTTATCTCTTTGTTTATTCATATTCTTTCGGCAGGGTCACTTCAAAAACTGTTTCGTTTTCATCCGATTTTTTAAGAATGATATCGCCTTTATGAAGCTGTGTGATTCTTTTTACGATTGAAAGTCCGAGTCCGTTGCCTTTTGTTGAATGTGATTCGTCGCACTGATAGAATCTTTCAAACAGCCTTGACTGCTGTTCTTCGTTTATTATACAGCCTTTGTCCGATACCGTAATATGAACCTTATCTTTATTTTGTTTAATGTCAATGATAATTTCCGAGCCGTCACAGGCAAACTTGATTGCATTTGTAAGAAGATTCTGCCACACAATTTCAAGTATTCCTGCATTTGCGGTGATGTGACAGTTCTCTTCGGGAATAATAATTTCAAGATTTTTCAGTTTCGTCTGATTATAAAGCTTTGCCGCAGTTTCTCTTATCTGTTCGCAGATATCAAACTTTTCGGTGTTTGTAAGAATCATCTGATTTTCAAGCTTTGAAAGATTAAGAATATCCGTTGCAAGGTTGTTGAGTCTTTCTGATTCATCAATGATTATACTGAGATATTCGTTTTTTTCTTCTTCTGAAAGATTGTTATTTTTCAGCAATTTTGCAAACCCGTTGATAGATGCAATCGGTGTTTTGCATTCGTGAGAGAAATTATTTATGAAATCATGGCTGAGAGTTTCTGTTATTTCAAGCTGTTTTGCCATGGCATTGAATTCACGTGCAACTTTGCTTATGGGCTTGAGTTTTCTTTCCTTGAGCCTTGTGCCGTAATTGCCGTGATAGATATTTCTTATGCCTTTAACAAGATTGTTTGTCCATACGACGGGATATCTTACAACGAATGCAGTAAGAAAACAGCCTACAAGGATTGTGATAACCGTAAAATCAAAAATATAAACACGTCTGAAATTTGATTCTGTAATAAAACCCGTATTATAGATGAGCATCCATACAAAATTTACAATCAGCATTGTGATTGAAAGCAGGATAAGCATTCCCAGTCCCGTAAAAAGAGTAATTTTTATCCAGTCGAGAAGTGTTGTTTTAATGCATTTGTTGTTATCAGTTGTTTTCTTCTTCATTGTTAATCACCGCCATATAGCCTATGCCTCTTATTGCGACGATTTCAAATTCTGTCCAGCCTTCAAAACGTTTTCTGAGTCTGTTTACATGCACATTTACCGTTGTGTCAACTGTTTCTGAATCCATACCCCATATTCTGTCCATAAGCTGAAGTCTTGTGAAAACTTTTTCGGGGGAGGAGAGAAGAGTGAAAAGCAGATAGAACTCTTTCTGCGGAAGAATCTGTCTTTCGTTTCCTCTTGAAACGATAAGTGAATCAGAATCAAGTGTTACGTTGCCGATGTGCAGTTTATGTTCATTGTTTATCTGCGACCTTCTTAAAAGTGCCTTTATTCTCAGAAGAAGCTCCTGCTCATTGACGGGTTTTACCATGTAGTCATCCGTACCTGCAATAAAGCCTTCGCATTTGTCTTCATTCTGATATTTTGCAGTAACCATAAGAATAGGTGTGTTGTTACTTGTCTGTCTGAGCTGTCTTGTGAATTCATAACCGTCCATTTTAGGCATCATAACATCAAGCACGATAAGGTCAATGTGCTTTCTGTCCATTATTTCAAGTGCCTCAATGCCGTTTGTGGCTGTTGATACCTTGTAACCTGCCTGATTGAGGATTATTTTCATAAGTTTTGCCGAGTTTACATTGTCTTCGGCAATCAGAATCTGAATCATCTGAAAAACCCCTTTTTATTCATTTTTCTCTTTCCGTGAGCAATAATACCACATGTTAATAAATTAGAAATTAACAAAACAATGCTATTTACAAAAAATTCATAATTAAAAATGGGCAGTTTATTTTCAGTTTCTTAAATAATTATATAAATAAAGAGAATCTAAGATAAATATTTATATATTTATCACAGTTCAGACCAATCAGTCAGCTCAGATGCTGTCACATCTACATTTTTCAATGTTTCAGAGCGGATGTGACAACATTTGAACGGCTGAAAAATTTCAGAAAGGAAGATTCCTATGAAACTCGCAAAGAAAACGCTGAGCATCTTTTTAGCATTACTTATGTTATTCAGTGCATGCTCAGTCGGTCTTACAGGTGTAGTTGCATCTGCGGCTCCCGGTGATTCCAAGTATTCGTCTGCGCAGGTTATTGACCTTGTCAATGCTGCAACAGCAAACGGCTTCACATTAAGCAGTGCTGCTAACGAATGGAATTACACAGCCGATGACGGTTCAGCTCTTGCTGCTGCCGATGCTATCTTCGACTATGCCGTAAAGACCTACAGAGAAGGTAGAGACGCCGAATCAAAGGGTAACTCAACAAAAGCTCTTTACGATTACTTCACAGCAGAATTCAAATCACAGTATGCGAATGCAACTGCTGCTGACAGACTTGTAAAGAACGTTCTTGATCCCGACGGCGCAACTATTTACTCTTCAGAAAAGCCCGGCACAAAGTCAACAAAACTCGGCGAATCAACAACAGAGTACACTCAGGGTACAGATGTAACAGGTTCATATCCTATCGCATCAAACGGCTCGATGTACGCTGCTGGTATTTCATTAAGTGATGTTACAACAAAGAAGGCTTTTGTTCAGGTTGATATGACAAAGTACCTTACTAAGTTCAGCACAATTGATGAAATCCCTTCATCATTCCTTACAAGTGCAACTTTCACTTACAACCATGTTACAACTTACAGTGCAACTGTATCAAAAGTTGATTCAAGAAGTGAAACAACAGGTGAAGGTTGTGATGCTGTAACAACAAATTATTACACACCCACAATCTCAACATCTGCATATAACTATATGACAGGTAAGCCCACAAGACAGGTTGTAAAGAACACAACAGCAAAGAAGAACCTTCTTGCTCTTGAAAAGTTCTTCAACGAAGAACTCTATGTAAACACAAGAGAATCAATGCTCGGCTTATCTATTGATGAGATTGAAACTCTTTATAAGAGTGCTGATTCTTATTATAATGTAATGAAAGATAATTTCTCAAAAGAAGTTATCGATCATTTCGGTCTCGGTTATGATAAGATCGTTGCATTCATGGAAGATTGCTATTTTGCTTACCGTGTTGTAGCAGGTATGCACAACATCGATGTCCTCAATAATTATATCGGCTCTGAATATAATGAGGAAAGCTATGCAGAAATGAGCAGCCTTTATAATAAGGTCAACACAGCTTACAATGTTGTATTCAACATGGATGCTGAAATCGTTAATTACATTGTTAACGATGCAGGTTATGCTGATGAATACGATTCAGCTGTTGCTCTTAAATCAACTGCTGATTCTTACATGGCAACTCTTTATGATGTAATGACAGAACAGAGACTTGAAGAACTTGCAGCTTCAATGCTCAAGACATATGAAGATTACAATACTCTTCTCAATAAAGAAGATATTGAAACTCCTGCCGATGCAGAAGTTCTCGGTCTTGTTCAGAAAGTTGAAGGTTACGAAGAAGTCCTTGCAACTTACACTTCAAAAGCATATTACAGAAATTACTGGACAACTGCTTATGAAGCAGACTGGGCAGCATTCAATACAAAGCTTGATGAAGTTGTAGAAGTACGTGGACTCAAGATGGAGTATGAAACATACTATTCATACTTTATGCCCATCATCTTCACAAATATGATCGTTGATCTTGATAACGATACAGCTATCGCTCTTCATCAGGAACTCGATACAAAGCTCACAGAACTCAGAACATCATATAACAATATTCTGAGCAAGTGGGGCGGCACAATTGCCGATAAGATTTTCACAATCAATTACGAAGGCACGGATTACCTCCTTCAGACTCTTATTGATTCTGTAAAATCAACAGGTAAGGAACTTGTTAAGGCAAACCTTATCGCAAGAACTGAAGCTCAGCTTGATACTGTTGAAGCATACAAGGGTATAACAGAAGTTAACTTCAATAACTTCGCATCAATCAAATCAACTCTTACATACTTTGACTATGACCTTTATAATTATGTAATAGATAATAATCTCGGTCTTTCAAGTGCTTATGTAAACAAGTATGCACAGGTACAGACTCTTCTTGATAAGTACCATGCATTCTCTACATCAGACGGTAAGGCTCACTTCAACGAAGGCTTTACATTTGCTGATGAAAACGGTTATTTCGGTGTCCGTTATGCAGGCGATCAGGTCATCATTGATGACGAAGAAGGCGGCGAAATCCAGATAGGTTATCCCTCTGACCTTGCAAGAAGCGGTGCAGAAGATAACTACTATGTAACTGCAGACAAGATGGAAAACACAGTTGCAAGACTTGACAATTTCATCATTTCACGTGACTTCGGTGCTCTCCTCGGCTTCACAAATGAAGAGGAAGAATACATCGGTCTTGAAGAATATCTTCTTCTTATGATTGAAGATATGCTTTACACAGACGATATGATGAACACTCTCGTCAGTGCAATTTTCCCGATGATCTGTGAACTTATCGAAGCAGAGCTTGTCGGTGCTCTCGGTACAATGGACGGTGCTGAAGTTGATGCAAACGGTGTACCCTGGCTTGACATCGGTTCACTTATCGATGCTGCATCTGGTAAACTTGCTCTTTATCTTGATACAACATATGCACCCGGCAACCCCGAAGGTCATCAGAAGAACTTCATGCAGGTGTTTGCAGACCTTGGTCTTTATATCTATCCCGCATCTCTTGCTGATTCACTCCTTCTTTCAAACCCCGCATCTTACGGTGTAGGTTCACCCATTTATGAAGCTCTCAAGGCTGCAGGCAGAGACTGGACTCAGCTCGTTTGTGCTGATGATCCCGAAACTCCCGTAGTTGACGAAACAAAAGCTCTTGCATTTGAATGGGGCGTATACGATGAAGATTCATTCATCGAAGTAATGGCTTGTATCCTTGATTCTATTCTTCCTCTTCTTCAGGCTGTTCTTACAGACAAACCTTTTGAAGGCGAATCATCAAACGCTGCTATTGCTTATTCTGATAAAATTACAGCACTCGGTTTCCTGAATGCTAACAAAACATTCATCCGTGGCGGTATGAGAATTACTATCGATCCTCTTAACGCATGGAGTACAATCTTCGTTCCTCTCTTCGAGGTTCTCGGCGTTGAAAAGATTCCCACAGTTTCACAGGATGCTTCAGGTTATGATATTGCAGATGCTCTTATCGGTACTCTTCTCAAGAGAGTAAAAGACATTCTCAAATCACCCCTTACAAGTATTCTTGATATTCTCCCGAACCTTGTTTATTTCGTTTCAATGGACTCTGTTCAGGAAATTATCAACAGTCTTAAGATTCATCTGAATCTTAACCTTCATGAACTTGATGTTTATGCGGGTTCAGGTCTGGGTAACTCAATCCTCGGCCTTCTTGAAGGTTCACTTGCCGGTACAATCGAATTCCCCGTAGACCTTAACCTTGCAGACGAAATCAACCTTTACGATATGCTCGGCTTTGAAATTTCAGACTTCAATGAAATTCTCAAATTCGCTCTCGGTTCACTCACAGGTTCAGATGCAACAGGTTGTGATGCAGGTTGCGATGCAGCTCCCGCAGCAGCAAGTCCCGCAATCACACTTCCTCCCATCAGACAGCAGGATATCATCTTCTGTTCTGACTGGTCATACAATGCCGGCGGCAGAGTAGACCTTAATGCTAATAAGGCAGACCTTATGTACTGGCTTATTGATTACCTTGTTCAGGCTCTTACTCCCGATGCAGAAGGCAACAGCCTTCTCACATCACTCCTCGGTTCAGATATGGATCCCATGATCGCTTCTGTTCTCGATAAGGTTATTTCACAGCTTACAAATAACCCCAGAGGCGCTCTCGCTGCTATAATTGAAATTCTCAACCCCGTTACATATGACCTTGCTGAAATGAACTGGGCTGAAAGTGCATACAATTATAATGGTATTGAAGGCGCAAACAACATGTCAATCGTTTACCTTAACTATGGTAACGACTGGACACGTGAAAAGTCAGAATATCTTATGGATAATCTTGACGCACTTGTAAAGACAGTTCTTTCACTCGTCGGCTCTGATATGACTGATATCGGTGATTTCCTTGCTGAAACAGTAAACGGACTCTTTACAAATGCAAACATCACAGCTCTTGTCAAGATGCTCGGCGGTCTCGGTGATTCACCCAGTGCAGTTATCAATGACGTTGTTGCTAACCAGGTTGGTATCAACATTGAATCATGGTACACAGCATTCGGTTATCTCTTCCCCGCATCAACATGGGCAGAAGATGCTGAAATCATAATGCCTGATGACAGACATTATGTAAACAACTTCGGCGTTGAAGGTATTGCAAACGAAGACGGAACAATTTCCTGGTTCTTCAACAAGATGCCTCTTAACGACGGTGACGGATATACATTCGTAAATATCCTTTCAAGACTTCTCGGTGAAGCTTCACTTCTTATCGAGTTCCTGTTCGCAGGCGAAGATGTATCAGCATTTGAAAATGTTGTAACTCTCAAGGGTTATGAAACATATGATACAACATTCGGTCTTCTCTTTGAAATGCTCGGTGTTGACAATCTTCCCACTCAGGCAGATTTCAATGCAGATGCAATGGGCAGCTTCACAGCTATGCTCACAGCAGTTCTTGACTGGTTCTATGCTCTCACATCATCAGATGATATGATTGAACAGCTCGTTGAAATTATCCCCGACCTCTTCTACTTCATCGAATCAAACGGTCTTTCAACATTCCTTCACAACCTTCTTATGCCCGTTCTTGTGCTTGTTGATACAGTAAGACCCATCATTGATGTAGATGTAAACGGCGTTCTTTCAATTCTCGTTTCAGAGCTTCTTAACTATAAGGCTCTCAACATTGATGCAATTCTTCCTTATGTAATCAATGGTGTATATCAGAATGATGATCCTGACTTCGTTTACTATTCAATCGACATCAACAATCTTACATTCTCAGAAATCATCAAGCTTGTTGACGGTTTCCTCGGCACAGACCTCTACAACAGCGGTCTTGTAAATATCGGTATCAAGGGCTTCTGCTCAGGTATTGAAAAGATCGAAAACACAGCAGTCGGCACAGTTTATAAGTCAACTGTTGATGCAGCAGATACAGTAACTCTTCTTGTAACAGCTCTTCTTGATTGTCTCAGCTATCCCGCAGCAGACGGCAAGGCTAACGGCGACGTTATCTTTGAACTTGTTGCTGAAATGACAGGTAAAGAAGAAATTGCCGGTATGTACGGCATGATCGCAGAAGTTATCAAGGGTGTTGATGTTGAATATGCAGATCCCGACTGGGGCTATATGTTCACATCAGTTGATGAGTTCTCACTCATCCTTCCCGCACAGTCAATCGTATACCTTGACTATACAACTGACTGGGATAAGGAAACAGCTGACGCAGTTTACTCAGCTCTTGACGAAGTGCTTGAACTCGTTCTTCCCATGGTTCTTGAAGAAAACGAAACAATCGGCACTCTTCTCAACGGACTTCTTGAAGATAACGTTTACTCAGACGAAATCCTCAACACAGTTGTTGAACTTATCGTAAATCTTATTGCAGGTCTTGATGCATCACTCTTTGAACTCGTTGACGTTGTTCTTGATACAGATATCGCTACATGGTTCACATTCTGCGATATCGACGAAGCAACAGGCGAGTATGTATGCACAAAGGATTGGGGCGTTGATGAAGCAGCTGACAAGAAGACAGCATTCATCGCAGCTCTCAAGGAAGTTCTTGCTCCCGCAAACGAACTCCTCGCATGGGTATTCTTCGGTGAAGACTTCACATTCTTCACAGGCAGCGAAACAGACGCTGAAGGCAAATATGTATTCAACGATGTTATCGCTCTCAACGGCGGCGAAGGCTATGCTTACGGTCTCGCTCCCATCTTCGAAGCACTCGGCTGTACTCTTGCTCCCGCTTCTGATTTCTACAATGCAGAAACAGGCAAGTACAATGTTCCCGATGCAGTAGAAGCTCTTCTTAATTCAGTATTTGCTCTTGTAGATGAAATTGCAGCAAATCCTGTTGAAGGTATTTTTGACCTTCTTCCCAACATTATCTATTTCATCAATGCAGACGGTATCAAGACAAGTGTAAACAATCTTCTTGCTCCCGTTGATGCAATCATTGAAAAACTTTCTCCCGTTATCAGCGAAGACGGTTCAGCAGTTTCAATCGGCGGTCTCCTTGAGCCCACAATCGGTCTGAACATTTCTAAAATCTCAATGGATACTCTCCTTGGTTTCGCTGCTGACGCAGGCTTCGTCCTTTCAGCTGAAATGGTTGAAATCATCAAGAACCTCTATGTAGGTAAACTTGCAGAGTTCACATCAGCAAACGGCAGAAAGGCTTACAGACTTGACGTTGAAGGTGCAGAAGGTGACGTTCTCACAATCGTACTCAGCATCGCTCTCGATGCATTCAACCTCAACGCAGACCTCTTCTCAGGTCTTCTCGGTGAAGAAACATATTATGCAGTTTATAACCTTATCAAGGGTGCTTCAAGTGCTTTTGTTTACAGAGATATGAACTGGGCATATATGTATGAAGGTGAAGATGCTGCTTCTCAGCTCTACAACAACAATCTTCCCGAGCGTACAGGCGACGCTTATGAAATCTATACACAGTACCAGAATAACTGGAATGAAGCTTCTGCTGAATACATTGATGTTATTCTTGATACTCTTGTAAAAGAAATCACAACAATCGCAAGAAATGACGGTTCATCTCTCGGTCAGCTTCTCGATGCAGCTATTTCAGGTGCTCTTTATAAGGATGACATCCTCAATTCACTTATCGAAATGGTAGTTGAACTCCTTGTTGATTACGAAGATATCATCAAGAAGGCAGGCGTCCTCCTCGGTGCAGAAGACCTTGCTGCATGGTTCGATGACTATTGTGAAATCACAACAGATGAAAACGGTGAAAAAGTTGTAACTTGTGTTAAGGACTGGGGCATCGATTCAGCTGCAACAAATGCAGAAAAGAGAACAGCATTCGTAGAAGGCTTTGTTGAGGCTCTCAGACCCGCATACAGACTTCTCGCATGGCTCCTCTTCGGTGAAGATTACACATTCTTCAACGGTACAACTAACGAAGTTCTTGTAACAATCAAGGGCGGCGAAGGCTACAATGAAGCATTCGTACCTCTCCTTGAAGGTCTTTCAGCTACAATGAACTACGAAGGCACAGCTTCAGGCATCAAGCCCGCATCAGCATTCTATGTTGACGGTGAACTTGATATGGAAATGGCTGTAAGAGATATCTTCACAGCTGTTACAGACTGGCTTGCTGAAATCTGCGGTGACCTTAACGGTGACGGAACTCTCAGCGTAATGCTTGAAAAGCTTCCCAACGTTATTTACTTCATCAATGCAGACGGTCTCAAGGTTGTTGTAAATAACCTCCTTCAGCCCGTAAACTTCATCCTTGATGCTCTCAAGCCCATGGGTGTAAACGTTGATTTCGCTACTCTCATTGAAGGTATCGACATCACAAACTTTGATTTCTATGCTATCTTCGATCTTCTCGAAGATCTCGTAGGTCTCTACTTCCCCGAATATACTCAGAAATTCCTTGCAACATTCTTCATCGGTCAGGTTGTTCCCTTCGAATCAGCTAACGGCAAGCTTGCTTACCGTATGACTTACAGCGAAGAAGAAACAAGAAAAGACATGATCACATGTCTCATCTCATTCGTTGTTGACGCATTCGTTGACGAAAGAAATGATGCACAGCTTTCATCATGGCTCGGTGAAGATGTTTACAACGGCATCATCGCTGTTCTCGGTATCCAGGGTGTTAAGGCAATGCAGGAATTCTCATGGATTCTTACAGAATATGCTGACACAGACAAGACATTCACAGGTCTTGAAACTTCAAAGAAGTTTGAAGTTGCTTACAATAACGTATGGACAGAAGACAAGGCTGAATATATCGCTGAAAATCTTCCCGATTTCGTAAACGATATCATTTCAATCCTCGGTCTTAATATCAACGGTGTAAATGTAAGAAACGCTGATACTCTTATCAACACACTTCTTACAACAGAACTCTATACTCAGGCAACTGCAGATGCACTTCTCGATGTTCTCAAGAGTCTTCCCGACCTCTTCGGTGAATACTCAGAAATCGGCAAGATGGCAATCACTCTTGTTGACAATGCTCTCGGTACATCAATCGGTGCATGGGAAACAATGACAGTAGAAGTTGTTGACGGTGACAGAGATTCATTCCTTGCAGCTCTCAAGCAGATGATCGCTCCCATCGTTCCCGTTCTTGATCTTCTCCTTTGCGGTGAAAACATTGAACTCTTCTATTCAATAGACGGTACAGGCAGAGATGCTCTTACAATCTACGGTTCAGAAGGTTATGCATACGGTCTTGTTCCTCTCTTCGAGGCACTCGGATGCACAATGATGACTCCCGCTGAATTCAAGGCTCTTGACGATGAAGCAAAGGTCGGCGCAATTCTTAATCCTCTCCTTGACAGAGTAGATGCAATTCTCGCTGATCCCGTAAATGAAATCTTTGATATGCTTCCCGCTATCATCTATTTCATCAACTCAAACGGTCTTGATACAGCTGTCAAGAACATCATCAACTCAGTTGATACTGTTCTTATGGCTCTTGAGCCCCTCCTCGGTGCTCCTGACCTTATGACACTCCTCGGTGTTGACCTTGCAACATACAACTTTGAATACCTCATCGGTCTTGCTGTTGACGGTATCGAAGAATCAACAGGCATGGATGTAACTCTTGTTCTCCACGACTTCGTTGCAGAGCTTACAACAGGTAAGGTTGTTTCATATCAGTCAGCAAACGGCGAAACATACTACACAATGGAATATGCCGGCGAATGGCAGGAATCAGATATGGTTACTATCGTTCTCCGTCTTCTCATTGACTTCCTTGCAGAAGGCAACAATGCAGATGCAATTATTGCTCTTATTGCAAATAATTCACAGAGTGATGATGCTACAAGTTCAGCAAGCGCACTTATCAAGTTTGTTCTTACTGCACTTGCAACAGAGCCCGTTACAAGCGGTGCTATGGCAACTCTTTACTACATCTTCTACGGTATCCACACAGGTATCGATAACTTTGAAGAAGAATACACTTCATTCAACAAGACATGGAAGTTCGTATTCAATTTCTTTGAAACATTCGGTGATCCCGTTACAAGCTCCGGCGTTAAGGTTCTCAGAAAGATTCTTGACACTTACTTCGACGGTATCGTTGATTCAGACGGTGTAGCAGATGAAGGCGTTCTCACATTCTGGGACAGAATCGTTCAGTTCTTCCAGAGAATCGGCGATTTCTTCAGAAAGCTCTTCGGCATGGCATAATAAATGAATAATCATTTTCCCGGGACGAAAGTCCCGGGTTTTTTTTAGGTAAAAAGTAATAGGGAAGAGTGAAGAGTTTGATAAATCAGAATTTGTCGAGGAGTATAGCGTAGGGGCGCCCATCGGGCGTCCGCTTTGATAAATATGTAACTATGTAGGGACCGATGCCCACATCGGTCCGCATTTGTCAAAGACAAATCGGAAATCTTTGATTTCCGCATAACGAACAAATTGATTTATTAAGATTGTTGCAATAGAACGATTTTCAATCGTTATTGCTCCATTACATTACGCAATCGGACCGATGTAGGCATCGGTCCCTACAAAATTTGTTTTTCCTGAGTGCGGACGCCCGATGGGCGCCCCTACGTTGTAATTTTTAATTTAACGTCACTGACAAATTATTGTTTAGTGGTTGAAATTTTCTTCACTATGTGATAGAATTATAAAGATTAATTATATTCTATTGACGGAGGCGTTAAATATGACAGAAGATTACAGAGGTTCTGTTGCAATTGTGCTCGGTTTATCCGATACAGATGAAAAAATCCCTGCCGCATCGGGCAGAATTTCTACTCAGGAGGGGAATGCCTCCGAAATATTTGCAAAAAGTCAGGATAAAGAGAAAAACGCAAAGCTCATTTCAAAGGTTACCCGTTCAGGTCATAACTCAACAATCGAGCATACCGTTTTTAACCTCGCTTTTCAGGATGTTTCCGTATTCGTTGAGCAGTTCCTGATTGAATTCCGTCTTGCTTCATTCACGGTAAAGTCAAGACGTTATGTTGACTTCAGAAAATGTGGTTTCTATGTGCCTTTTCTCGGAAAAAAAGAGCTTGAGGACAAGTTCAGCCAGACAATGGAATACCTTTTCAATGAATATACTGCATTTGTTGATGCAGGTGTACCCAAGGAAGACGCAAGATTTCTTCTTCCTTACTGCCTGAGAAGTAATTTCTATTGCTCTGTCAATGCACGTGAGCTTCTTCATATGCTTCGTTCAATGCTTTTCGGCAGAGGAAGTGAATTCAAAGAGCTTTATGACCTCGGTATGCAGATTTATTCTCAGATTGAAAAACTCACACCCGGTATTGTAACCGATTTCTATAAGAGAAGACCCGAAAAGAGCGAAAAAATTGCTCTCGGTTATATGTTCAATAATTATGAAGAAAATAACGAGAACAAAAAGCCGGTTGAGCTTATTTCTGTTTTCCCCGATGCAGAAAAGTGCGTTGCCCGTTCGGCTCTTATCTGGACAAGACAGTACACACCCGATGCAGTTGAAAAAATTATTGCAGACGAAGGTAATGTCAATAAAATCATTGATTGTGTTCTTGAGTCTTCACGTCCCAGACCGCTTGAAACAGTCAATTACACATTCCGTGTAAACGGTGTTTCACTTTCAACAATAACTCATTTTGCCCGTCACAGAATGCATTCACTTATGGTGCCTTCTCTCACTCTTACGGACAGAACAAAGTATATTATCCCCGAAACAGTTAAAAATGCAGGTCTTCTTGACAGATATAACGAAGCATTCGCTAAAATGAATGAGTTTTATAACTATCTCAAGGCTGAGGGATGTACGGAAGAACAGGCTGTTTACTGTCAGCTCAGCGGTAACATACTCGATATCGTTTCGTGTATGAACGGCAGAGAGCTTATGCTCTTTATGAGACTTCGTACCTGTACACGTGCACAGTGGGAAATCCGTGATTTTGCAATTGAAATGCTCCGTCAGCTTCGTGAAGTTTCACCTGCTATTTTCAATAAATACGGTCCGAGCTGTTTCGTTTCATCCTGCCCGGAGGGTGCTATGTGTTGCGGCAGAACAGCTGAAATTAAAGAATATTTCAATAACTTATGATATAATGTAGGAGTAAAATCATTATGAAAGACTCAGTAAAACAGGAAAATGTGAATATGCTTTTTAAAGCTGTTCTTACACTTAAAAATGAAGAAGAATGTGCAGGTTTTTTCAAAGACCTCTGCACAGATACAGAGCTTTTCTCAATGGCACAGCGTTTTATGGTTGCAAAAATGGTGGCTTCCGGCAAAAAGTATGACGAAATCGAAGAAGCAACAGGTGCTTCACCTGCAACCATCAGCCGTGTGAAGAGATATATGGAAAATTACAAGCAGTTTGATATTTTTACAAGGCTGGACAAGTAATGAGTTATTCTTCGTTGGCAGAAGTTTACGATAAACTTACAGAAAATGTTGAATATGAAAAAAGGGCAGAGTATATCCGTTCAATTCTTTTGAAAAACGGGGGAGAAAACGGAGTGCTTCTTGACCTTGCGTGCGGTACGGGTACATTGTCACTTGAACTTGCAAAATACGGCTACGATATGATTCTCTGTGATCTGTCAGCCGAAATGCTTGTCTTTGCAAGGGAAAGGCTTCCCGAAGCACTCATTCTCTGTCAGAGTATGACTGAGCTTGATTTGTACGGTACAATCAATCACGCCGTTTGTTCTCTCGACAGCATAAATCATCTTCTTAAACCTTGTGATGTCAAGGCGGCATTTTCTTCAGTTTCGCTTTTTATGGAAAAAGGCGGAGTCTTCGTTTTTGATGTGAACACAATCCATAAACACGAAAATATACTTGGTAACAACACATTTGTTTCTGAAAAAGATAATGTTTTCTGCGTCTGGCAGAATACTTATAAAAGAAAAAGTAAAACAGTCGATATTAATATTGATATTTTTGTTGAAGAAGAAAATAAATACACAAGATTGCGTGAAAGCTTCTCAGAAAGAGCATACTCACTTGACGACATTAAAAAATGGCTTGATGAAACCGGTTTTGAAGTTACGGGAGTATATGACGATATGACAGAAAACGAACCGTCTGAAACAAGCGAAAGAGTATATTTCACAGCAGTAAAGAGATAAGAGGTTAAATTTAATGGGTAAACTTGTAAGATGTATTTCAGAAGACGGCACACTCCTTATAATGGCGTGTGACACAACAGATATTGTAACAGATGCTTATGAAATACACGGTACATCAAAAGTGTGTACAGCAGCTCTCGGCAGACTTCTCACAGCAGGTGCCATGATGGGAAGTATGCTCAAAGGTAAAAAAGATACGCTTACACTTAAAATAAACGGCGGAGGCCCCGCAGGAAGTGTCCTTACCGTTGCAGACAGCGATTGCCACGTAAAAGGTTATGTTGTGGACGGTAATGTTGAACTTCCTCTCAACAGCAAGGGTAAACTTGATGTCGGCGGTGCAGTCGGTAAAAACGGTTTTGTGACCGTTATCAAGGATTTAGGCTTAAAAGAGCCTTTTGTCGGTCAGGTGCCTATCGTTTCAGGTGAAATTGCAGAGGATATCACAGCTTATTTTGCCGCAAGTGAACAGACACCGTCAGTATGCGGTCTGGGTGTCCTTGTAGCACAGGACGGAACAGTCCTCACAGCAGGGGGATTCCTCATTCAGCTTCTTCCCACAGCTGATGACAGCATTATTGATATGGTTGAAAAAGATATTCAGGGGATTGATTCCGTCACTAAGATGCTCACAGACGGTCTTACACCCACCGAAATATGCAAAAAGGTCCTTCCCTCATTCGATATTCAGGAACTCGATGTTATGTATCCCGAATATAAATGTGACTGTTCTGTTCAAAGAGTTCAGACAGCTCTCATTTCTGCAGGAAGGGAAGAGCTACTTGATATGGCAAATGACCCCGTGACAGAAGTTAAATGTCAGTTCTGTAACAAGGCTTACAGATTTACGGGTAAAGATATACTTAAATTACTGGAAGATTCACAGGGAGATAATTGATGAACGCTAATATGTTATGCTCAAAATGCGGTAAAAGACCTGCAGTTGTGTTCATTTCCAAAATTCAGGGCGATGACTCAACTCAGGAGGGTCTTTGCCTCAAATGTGCGATGGATATGAATATAGGTCCTATAAAGCAGTTTATGGAGAAAATGGGAATAACCGAAGAAGAGGTTGAAGCAGTCAGCGAACAGCTCGGTGATGCAATGGATGCAATGGGCGGTGCAGATGGCTTTGAATTCGGTGGTGCAGGAACATTCCCCTTCATGCAGGGACTTATGAACGGCATGGGCTCTATGCCTATGGCTAAAAAAGAAGAGAATGAAGCTGTTTCCGAAAACAATGAAACAACCGAAGCTCCTAAGAAAAAGAGATTCGGCAAGGATAAGAAACAGGCTCCCAATAAAGAAAAAGAGAGAAAGTTCCTCAATCTTTACTGTACCGACCTTACAAAAAAGGCACGTGACGGTAAAATTGACTCAATCATCGGCAGAGACGACGAAATCTACAGAGTTACACAGATTCTCTGCAGAAGAACAAAGAACAATCCCTGTCTTATCGGTGAACCCGGTGTAGGTAAAACAGCAATTGCAGAAGGACTTGCCCTCAAAATTGCCGCAGGTGCCGTTCCTGCAAAGCTTCAGAACAAAGAACTCCACCTTCTTGACCTTACAGCCCTCGTTGCAGGTACTCAGTTCAGAGGTCAGTTTGAAAGCCGTATAAAAGGTCTTGTTGACGAAGTAAAGGCAGAAGGCAACATCATCCTTTTTATTGACGAAGTTCACAACCTTGTCGGTACAGGCGATGCTGAAGGCTCAATGAATGCCGCAAATATTCTTAAACCTGCTCTTTCACGTGGTGAAATTCAGGTTATCGGTGCTACTACATTTACAGAATACAGAAAATATATCGAAAAAGACTCAGCTCTTGAAAGACGTTTCCAGCCCGTTAAGGTTGAAGAGCCTTCAATTGACGATGCATACAAAATGCTTCAGGGTATCAAAGGCTATTATGAAATGTATCACAGAGTAAGAATTTCTGACAGACTTCTTTATCTTACTGTCACTCTTTCAGAAAGATACATCAATGACAGATTCCTTCACGACAAGGCTATAGACCTTCTCGATGAAGCCTGTACTTGCGCAAACCTCAGAAACAAGGCAATCAGCGATTGTGAAATTGCAGAAAATAAGCTCAGGGAACTTAAAGCTCAGGAAGAAGCAGAAATGCAGACAGAAGACGGTGCAGAGCCCGATTACGAGGCACTCGCACAGATTCGTTCAGAGCTTATGAACATTGAAAACGAACTTCCTGCTCTTCGTGAAAAAGCCGCAGATAATGATGTGACGGAAGATGATATCGCAAAGGTAATCAATCTCTGGACAGGTATTCCCGTAAGAAAAATCATCGATTCAGACCTTGATAAGCTTGCAGATATGGAAGCTCATCTCAAGGCAAGAGTTATCGGTCAGGATGAAGCAGTTGAAGCAGTTTCAGCCGCTATCAGAAGAAACAAAATCCAGATCAATCCGCAGAAACGTCCTGCATCTTTCATTTTTGTCGGTCCCACGGGTGTCGGTAAAACAGAACTTGTAAAACAGCTTGCAAATGAGCTTTTTGATACTCCCGAAACTCTTATAAGACTTGATATGTCTGAGTTTATGGAGAAACATTCGGTTTCAAGAATCATCGGTTCACCTCCGGGATATGTTGGTTATGATGAAGCAGGTCAGCTGACAGAAAAAGTAAGAAGAAAGCCATATTCAGTCATCCTTTTTGATGAAATCGAAAAGGCACATCCCGATGTTATGAACATTCTTCTTCAGATTCTTGACGAAGGCAAGACAAGTGATGCTCAGGGCAGAACTGTTGATTTCTCAAATACGGTCATCATTATGACTTCAAATGCCGGCTCACAGAACCGTGAAAGTGCTATGGGCTTCGGCAAGAACGAGAATGATGTTTCAAAAGACAAGGCTATGAAGGGACTCAAGGAGTTCTTAAGACCCGAATTCATTGGCAGAGTTGATGAAGTTATTGTGTTCAATAAGCTCGATAAAGATTCTTACACAAAAATTGCATCTCTTCTCATTTCAGACCTCGTTCCGGGGCTTCGTGATAAGGGCATCACTCTTGAAATTGCAGAGAATGTTCCTGAAGTGATTGCAGAAATGGCAGTCGGTGGCGAAAGGGGAGCCCGTGACATCAGAATTGCTATCAGAAAGAATATTGAAGATGCAATTGCAAATATCATTATAGAAAACAGAAATATGAGCATTGATAAAATCAATGTCACAGCCGAGGACGGCAAGGTTTTCTGTAATAAAGCATAAAATTAACGGACGTCGCAGGACGTCCGTTTGGTTTTTGTAAATCAGAATTTGTAGAGACCTTTTATTGAAGTGAATGTAATTATTAGTAGGGACCGATGCCCACATCGGTCCGTATTTGTCGAAGACAAATCGGAAATCTCTGATTTCCGTATGATGAATAAATTGATTCATTGAATTTATTGCAATAGAACGATTTTCAATCGTTATTGCTCCATTACATTACGCAATCGGACCGATGTGGGCATCGGTCCCTACAATATTTGTTTTTCTAAAATAATTATAAATTATGCATTAGTTTTATTCCGTAAAAATGAACAATATTCATATCCTCTTCCATATCAAGCCCGTGAGAACCGCATTCACCGTCTATTTCGTGGCAACCGTGGTCGGGCATAAAACCGTAAAAAACATTGTGCTGTGTCCATTTTTTATTGATTGCATCAACAAACGATGCATATGCATCAATATTGTGTCTGAGTGCATTCATTGATTCCTCGGCTTCGGGGCCGTGCTTGTGCATTGTGCCGTCGTAATTGCCGTTGTAGATGACAATAAGGTCATAATTATCTTCATCAATCAGCTCGTGAGCTTTTTTATTGACTTCATCAGGTGTATCATAAATGAAATAATCCATTTCACGTTCAAGAAAAATCATTGAAATCGAATCCCTTGCAGTTGAAACAATAGCACACTTTTTGCCGTTTTCAATAAAGTAATCAAAGATTGTTTTTTGTGTAAGAACGGGCTTTTCATATTTTCTTATTCCGTGAATTTCGGGTAAAACGCCCGTATACATTGAAGCAAAGCAGACGGGTGTGACACTCGGCATAACCGAAAGCAGGGGGAGTGCGATATCGGAATTTACAGCCGCATCTGTGAACATATCTGTATACTTCTGATAAAGCCATAATGCAACTGCATCGGGGTTGTAAAGAACGGCTCTGTCAATTTTTTCATCCCCGAGTTTTTTCTTTGCGAGGGCTGTTATAATTGTGTTTGTACGGTCTGTATTTTCATCTGTTTTAATATCAAATAAGTCACATACTGTTGACATAACCGATGTTATGCATATATTGTTATAGATTTCTGACATTTTCATTACCTCACTTTTAATCACAATTTTATCACTTTATAATCGATTTTTCAATATATTAAACAAAATATTCACTTCAAGTTTGTTGAACTTGTTTTCTGAAAAAGTTGATTTTTATTTTCTCTTATGTTAAAATATTAACATATTTATTTTTTTTTGAAATATATTGTTTTTGGAGGTCATTATTTATGGCAAGAGTATTCAATTTCTCAGCGGGTCCCTCAATGCTTCCCGAAGAGGTACTTAAAAAGGCAGCAGAGGAGATGCTTGATTATCAGGGCTCAGGTCAGTCCGTTATGGAAATGAGCCACCGTTCAAAGGTTTTTGATGCAATCATCAAGGATACAGAAAAGCTTTTCAGAGAGCTTTACAATATCCCCGAAAATTACAAGGTTCTTTTCCTTCAGGGCGGTGCATCAACACAGTTTGCGGCTATTCCCTTAAACTTTATGAACGGCTCAGGCAAAGCTGATTTCATCATCACAGGTCAGTGGGCAAAGAAAGCTTATCAGGAAGCTGCAAAGTACGGCGAAGCACGTGCAGTTGCTTCTTCAGCTGACAAAACTTTCTCATACATTCCCAAAACAACAAAGGCTGATTTCGATCCCGAAGCAGACTATGTTTATATCTGTATGAACAACACAATCTACGGTACAATTTTCCACGAACTTCCCGACACAGGTGATGTTCCCCTTATTGCAGACGTATCATCATGCTTCCTTTCAGAGCCCCTTGATATCAGCAAGTTTGCTGTTGTTTACGGCGGTGCGCAGAAGAACGTTGCTCCTGCAGGTGTAACAATCTGTATCATCCGTGAAGATATGCTCGGCAATGCAAGAGATATCACTCCCACAATGCTTGACTACAAGGTTATGGCTGATAACGATTCTCTTTACAATACTCCTCCCTGCTGGAACATCTATATCACAAAGCTTGTTCTTGAATGGATCAAGGATATGGGCGGTCTTGAAGCTATGAAGGCAAGAAACGAAAAGAAGGCTAAGATTCTTTACGATTTCCTTGATAATTCAAAGATGTTCAAGGGTACAGTTGTTCCCGAAGACCGTTCACTTATGAACGTTCCCTTCGTTACAGACAGCGAAGAACTCAATGCAAAGTTCATCAAGGAAGCTACAGAAAACGGCTTCGTAAACCTCAAGGGTCACCGTTCAGTAGGCGGTATGAGAGCATCAATCTACAATGCTATGCCCGTTGAAGGTGTTGAAAAGCTTGTTGAATTTATGGCAGCTTTCGAAGCAGCTAATTCATAAAAGGTGATTTACTATGTTTAATATTCTTACTCTCAATAAAATCTCAGCATCAGGTCTTGCAAATTTTGATGCTGCAAAATATGCTTGTGCAGACGATTTTTCTGCTCCCGATGCTGTAATCGTCCGTTCAGCTTCAATGCACGAAATGGAAATCCCCGCATCAGTTCTTGCAATTGCAAGAGCAGGTGCAGGTTACAACAACATCCCTGTTGACGTATGCACAGAAAAGGGTATCTGTGTTTTCAACACACCCGGTGCAAACGCAAACGCTGTTAAAGAACTTGTTATCTGCGGTCTTCTTTTAGCTTCAAGAAGAGTTGTTCCCTCAATTGATTGGTGCAGAACTCTCAAGGGTGAAGACGAAATCAGCAAGAAGATTGAAAAGGGCAAGTCAAACTTTGCAGGTCCCGAAATTATGGGTAAAACACTCGGTGTTATCGGTCTCGGTGCTATCGGTATCAAGGTTTGTAACGCAGCAGTTGCTCTCGGAATGAACGTTATCGGTTATGACCCCTATCTTTCAGATAAAGGTGCCGCAATGCTCGATTCTGCAGTAACAGTTACAGCAAAGCTTGATGATATTTTTGTCAACAGCGATTATATCTCAGTTCATGCACCTCTTACAGATTCAACAAAGAATATTGTCGGCAAGGAAACACTTGCAATGGCAAAGGACGGCGTAAGAGTTCTCAACTTCGCTCGTGGCGGACTTGTTGATAACGAAGCTATCGTTGAAGCAATCAAGAGTGGTAAATGTGCTGCTTACGCAACAGATTTCCCCACAGATGAACAGCTCTGTCTTGACGGTGTTATTGCTCTTCCTCACCTCGGTGCTTCAACTCCCGAATCAGAAGAAAATTGTGCAGTTATGGCTGTCAATCAGATTGCAGAATACCTTGAAAAGGGTAATGTTGTAAATTCAGTAAATCTTCCTTGTATTTCAAAGGATATGACAGGCGGAAAGAGAATCGTTGCAATCACTAAGGGTGATGTAAGTGCGGCTGTTCTTGCGGCTGCAGGCAGTGACGATGCTGTTTCAGCAGTCAGAAAAGATATCGGCTATGTTATCGTAGACGGTGCAAAAGATGATGCTGTTGAAGCTGTTAAAGCTGTTGACGGCGTTGTTGCAGTAAGAGAAATCTGAAATGTAAAATAAAAAAGACCGATTATTCGGTCTTTTTTTATGCTCTGTTTTTAATTGCTTCAAGCAGATGGTTACTGTCGGGTCTGAGAGTGTTATCATTTGTGATTATTGTGATTCTGTAAACCGTGTTTCCGATTACACCTATTAAATCTTCATATGAAACATAAACCTTGCCGAAACCTTCATATCCGGTTTCTTTATATTCTGTATTTTTGCCTGATGACAGAAGTTCTGCCACTTTCAATGCAGTTTTTTCGTTTCTGTATTCAAGTATATCCTGATAAACATAAAAGTGCGTGTCACCGATATAATAGGATTCCTTTGTGAGGGTGAGTTCAGCTGAAACAGTTTTCTTTGTTCTGATTTCATTTGATATTTCAACATCTCCAAAACTGAAACCTATGTCTGTAATTTTATCCCCAATACCGAAATCGTTTACATCAAGATATTTCCCCTGAGATTTTTCAGGTATAGGGGTATTTTCTGTTGTTATAAAAGAGAATGATGAAAGAAAAACACAGATAACCGAAAGACAGATAACAACAATGTTTGAAATGAAAATAACTTTTTTTGCTTTGATGTTTTCTGTGTCCTGCTTTTTTGATGCGATTGCATCGTAAATAAAGACTGCAATCAAATAAATAAACATTATAAACATCGCAATATATATTTCGGGCATTGTTATAAGTTTATACTGAAAATTTGCAAAGCCGGGAAGTGATTCAAACGCATTAAAACTAATATCTTTTGTTATAATACTGTTTATAAAGCCAATAATAATTATTATAGCAGGTAATATTTTTATAAATTTATTGTTTTTTATCATTATTATCCCTCCGTATTTATTATAATACGGAAAATAAGCAAAAGTCAATAAAAAAGGACACCGCACGGGTGTCCTTCCATTTATTCTTATGCTTTTTCGTTTACAAGAAGAACGTCTTTTTCGCCTTCTTCTGTGTACATCTGAAGCTCTTTTATGCCGAATCTTTCCATAACTCTTGTCCAGCGGATAACCATATCTGTATCATGGTTAACGGGTACCCAGCCTGCGCTCAGATAGCTCTTGCAAGCGGGAATTCTGTGGTCATCTGTTGTAAGAGTAGCCATTTCAACACCGTTATCGAAGAAATGCTTTTCAGCAAGTGCACAGAGAATTCTACCGAGACCTTTTCCTCTTTCTGTATCAGCAACAGAAACCATGTGAACAAGACCGAGTTCTGTTTTAGGATGCTTTCTGACAGCTGTAATTGTTGCAACGGGCAGATTTTCTTCATTGCAGATAAAGAAACAGTCTTTGAAAACATCGATACCTTCCATACAGTCTGTGAATGCAGAGTTGTCTGCACCGTAACCGACAAGACCGTTGTTGCATACTCTTATCCAATGGGGGATATCCTCTTCACCCTGATAATTTCTGATTGAATATCCTTCGGGAAGCTCGGGGATTTTCTTGTCCTTGGGGAAAACAAGAAGCTTAAGCTGTTTGTTCTGAGCCTGAGCTCTGGGCTTCCAGGTCTTCTTGTGACCGTCATAGATTTCCTGAGGAATTTCGGGATTGCCCTTTGAATATGAGGGGATAAGCATATCACCGGCAATCTTAGGATCTGTACAGGCAGTATCGTTTCTGAATGCTTCTCTTTCTTCCTTGTTTCTGAAATTGGGGATTGCAACAGGAACACCGCCGTTTAAAATTGAACGGTATCCGAGAAGACCGGGGAGGAACATATCAAGTGCTTCATAAATGTCAATGTAATCAGCTTCGGGATTGCCCTTGATTGCTTCAACTGCGTGATACATTGTATAGAAGTCAGAGTTGCCGTGACCGAATTCTTTTGCGATGTCATCGAATTCGCCGACAGGCTCGTATGATTTTACTGAGAAGTTATCGGGGTTGTTGAGATAAACTCTGCCGAAATCACCGTGTTTAGCGTCTTCTCTTGCACTTTCCATTCTTCCGTCTGCACCGTAAACAGAATACCAGATTGAATCCTTTGAGCATCCTACACCGTGAAGGCTCTTGATAAGAGCACCGTTTTCAAGTGTAATCATTTCAACTGCGGCATTACCTGCTTTTGCACCCATTCTTGCCATTCTTGCGTTAAAGGGCATTTCAAAGCCTGTAACAGAAACGGGACGTAAACCTGTGATGTGAATAAGGGGACCGATTGAATGTGTGCAGTAGAATGTTGCATACATATTGTTTCTCCAATGGTCTTCTTCACCGAAAGTAATCATATCCCAGATACTTTCACAGTTGTGCATATATTCGCCTTCACCGTATTCAAATTCACCGACAGCACCTGATTTGTAAAGCTTTTTCATTTCATATGTAGCAGGCATATAGCAGTAATTTTCTGCGTAAGCATAGATCTTGCCTGACTTTTCAACTGCTTCACAAAGTTCAACAGCTTGTTTCATTGTCTGGCAGGGAAGAACCTCACTTATAACATTGAGTCCTTTTTCAAGGCACTTGATTGCAAAGGGAGCGTGTTCTGTTGCATAGTTTGCAAGAACAACAGCATCCATATCGTGATTAAGGAATTCATCAAAAGAAGTGTAGTAAGTGATTGAGTCATCTTCAAGCTGTTTTTTTACTCTTTCGATCTGAAATTCGGAATAATCGCAGATTGCAACAAGCTTAGCGTTTTCAGCCTTGCTTGCGTACTGGATCATTGAACGGCCTCGACCTGCACCGAGAACGCCTATCTTGATAATCTTATCCATTATATATTATCCTTTCAGTTTTTTTATAATAATAGCACTTCAAAAAAATAAATTCAATAACATTTCAGAATATTTTTATTTCTTTTTCTCTTGCCAAATACAACAATTAATGTTAATATATTAAGGAATATAAACGGAGGTTGATTGTATGAAATTAACTGCTTTTATTATGTCAATCATATCACTTTTTTCATTTTTTGCATCATCATTCGGTGATCTTTTCAAAGGTATCAGTACGGCTGAAATCACCGTAAATGTTGAAGATAAAGGTGAAATTGCTCCCAATGTTGTTGATAATATCAATTATTGGGATATGGGTACAACTTTTTATAATCCCGTAAATAATAGTGAAAACAATGTTTTTGAATTCGTAAAATACATTCATCTTATGCAGTGTACAGGCGGTACTGCAGACAGAGATCTGTTTGTTGACCCTTATGACACTTCAACTTTGACCGATTATAAGTTTGACAGACTTATAGAAAACTGCAAAGGCATTCTCACCCTCGGTGCAAAGCCCCATCTCAAACTCGGCGGAGTTCCTCTTAAGTTCACAACAGGTGCCGAAATGGGCGGTTTTGATATGAATGTCTATCCTCCCGATGATTATAACGTTTATTATGATTACATAAAGGCAATTGCAACGGCACTCGTTGAAGAATTCGGTGCCCAGGAAGTCAGAACATGGCGTTTCGGATGTATGACAGAATATGAAAACGAAGCCTGGTTCAAAGCAAAAAGCGGTGACCCCGAAGACTCTGCAGAAGCTTACTGCAAACTGTATGACTATACCGTTCAGGCTCTTGTTGATGTTCTCGGTGATGATGTGTTTGTCGGTGCACACAGCATGACTGTTACAGAAGGTTTATGGGATGAAGAAATCTTCATCCGTCACGTTGCACAGGGTACAAACTATGCAAACGGCGGCAAAGGAACAAAAATTTCATTCCTTTCAGCATCATTCTATGATTCAAATCCCGGCAAATTTACAAATGGTTACACTCTTCCCGAAACAATCGGATATCTTAAAAAGACAGCAGAAAAGTACGGTCTTACTGACCTTATTTACGGTGTTGACGAAGGCAGACTTCTTTCAGGTGTTTCATCAGGTAAAGACACCGACGAACTTCTTTCAAGAATAACAGGTTACACATATCAGGCAGCATATGATGCAAGACTTTTCTCACAGGCTATCAATTCAGGTGCAGATTATTTTTCATCATGGAATTTCCTTTCAGCAGGTAATCTCAACGGCTATCCCACAGTAAGCTATCATGTCGCATCAAATATGGCAAAGTTTGAAGGTATGAAACTCCTTTCTGCAGAACAGAGAGAGCTCAAAACAGGCGTTAAAGTTGAAATCGGAAACCTTGTTGCAGTTGATGAAGAAACAGGTACACTCCGTGCTATGGTTTATAATTTCAAAAATGACCTTAAATTCAACAAAAAAGCCGATGTTACACTTATGATTCCTTCTCTTGAAGGAAAACAGTACAAAGTTACTCAGTATCTTGTAAATGATGACTGCAATTTCTTCGATGAATGGCAGGAAGACAGAAAAACATACGGAATTACAGATGACTGTTTCTCATGGTCACCCGATGACCCCACTCTTGACAGCACAGGAACTCTTTCAGATGCTAAGGCAAGAGAAATCTATATGAATGAACTCAGAGACAAGTATATTGAATGTTCAGAGCTTACTCCCACAGAAACAGTTGTTGAAACTGTTGACGGTCAGCTCAATCTCAACATTATGCTCGACGCAAATAATGTTGTGTTCTTTGAAATTAAAGAAATAAAAGAATAATTTGTCGGGCTGTTTAAATAAACAATTTTAAATATAAACAAATTACGTAGGGACCGATGCCCACATCGGTCCGATTGCGGAGTGTAGCGGAGCAATAACGATGGAACATCGTTCAAATGCAACAATCCTAATAATTTAATTTGTTCGTTATGCGGAAATCACAGATTTCCGATTTGTCTTACGACAAATGCGGACCGATGTGGGCATCGGTCCCTACATTCTTTTTCGGAAGTGACTATATGAAACGTGAAGTTGAAAAAATACTCGGACTTGTCCAGAAACCTGCCCGTTATACGGGTGGTGAACTCAATGAAGTCATAAAAAATAAAGACGATGTGGACCTTCGTTTTGCATTCTGTTTCCCCGATACATACGAAATCGGAATGTCAAACCTCGGTATGAAAATCCTCTATTCACTCATCAATGCAAGGGATGATGCTTGGTGTGAACGTGTTTTTGCGCCTGATGTCGATATGGAAGACATTATGCGTGAACGTAATATTCCTCTTTTTGCCCTTGAAAGCGGTGATTATATCAGGGATTTCGATGCAATCGGTTTCTCCCTCGGATATGAACTGTGTTATACAAATGTACTCAATATGCTTGACCTCGCAGGTCTGCCCGTACTTTCAAAGGACAGAACATCACTTACTCCCATTGTTATGGCAGGCGGTGCATGTGCGTGTAATCCTGAACCGATTGCGGATTTTGTTGACCTTTTCCAGCTTGGTGACGGTGAAGAAATGATGAATGACGTTCTTGACCTTCTCAGAGAGTGTAAAAAGAATGGCGAAAGTAAAGAAGAATTTCTCAAAAAAGCTTCACAGATTCAGGGTATCTATGTGCCTTCTCTCTATGACGTTGAATATAACGATGACGGCACCGTAAAGTGTGTCACTCCCAAAGAAAATGCACCTGCAAAGGTCACAAAGAGAATTGTCAGCGATATGGATAACATTTTCTATCCCGACAAATTTGTTGTACCTTTCATTGATATCGTTCACGACAGGGTAGTAACTGAAATTTTCAGAGGATGTACAAGAGGATGCCGATTCTGTCAGGCTTGTTTCCTCAATCGCCCTATAAGAGAAAAATCGGTTGATGTCATAAATGAAGACTGCAAAAAACTCTGTGCATCATCAGGCTATGATGAAATTTCTCTCTGCTCACTTTCAAGCAGTGACTATTCAGAACTCCCCGAACTTCTCAGCGAGCTTCTCAGCTGGGCAACAAAAGATAAAATCAATGTTGCTCTTCCTTCTCTGCGTGTTGATAATTTCCCCGAAGAGCTTGTAAAGAAGCTTAATGAAGTAAGACGAAGCGGGCTTACATTTGCTCCCGAAGCAGGTACTCAGCGTCTTCGTGACGTTATTAATAAGAATGTAACAGAGGCAGAAGTTCTTGAAACATCCAAAAAAGCATTTGCAGGCGGTTGGTGCGCAGTAAAACTCTATTTTATGATCGGTCTTCCCACAGAAACAATGGAAGACGTTGAGGGTATTGCTCAGCTTGCTCAGAAAGTAGTAAATGCTTTCTATTATAACCCCGATAAGCCCAAGGGAAAGGGTGTCAACGTTAGTGTCAGCGCTTCGTCATTTGTTCCCAAGCCTTTCACTCCTTTCCAATGGGAAGCACAGGATACCCCCGAAATGCTCGAAGCAAAGCAGAACCATCTCAGAGAAAGTGTCACAACAAAGAAAGTCACTCTTAAATTCCATAAAATCCCCATAAGTTTCCTTGAAGGTGTTCTTGCACGAGGTGACAGAAGACTCGGTGAGGTTATTCTCAGGGCGTGGCAGAAAGGCTGTAAGTTTGACAGCTGGGATGACCACTATAAATTTGATGTATGGATGGAAACTTTTGAAGAATGCGGACTTGATCCTCGTTTTTATGCTTCAAGAAAGCGTGAATTTACGGAAGTTCTTCCGTGGGACCACCTTGACTACGGTATAAGACGTGAATTCCTTGAAAACGAATGTAAAAAGGCTTATGAGGCTGTTACAACTCCTCAGTGCCGTGAAAACTGTGCCGCCTGCGGTGCAAATAAATTGAACGGAGGTAAATGCGATGCGTTTGGTAAGAGTATGGTTCAGTAAGCAGGGCAGAATCAAGTATGTTTCACATCTTGATATTATGCGTTGTATGACAAGAGCCGTAAGACGTGCCGATATACCTCTGTGGTATACTGAAGGCTTCAATCCTCATCCTTATCTCAACTTTTTACAGCCTATGCCATTGGGTGTTGAAGGGCTCAATGAACCTCTTGATATAAGAATTGAGGGTGAAATCTCAGATAAAGAAATTATGGATAAACTCAATGCAGTTTTACCAGTCGGTATTGAAATTACAAAAGTTACAGAGCCTTTTATGAAATCAAATGACCTTGCTTTTGCCGAGTATGAGATATACTTTGAAAAAGAAGAAAACCTTACAGATAAGCTTGTAAGGGCTATGGATTCGGGTGTTCTCACTTGCGAAAAAATGGGTAAGGTCAACGGCAGAAAGAGAGTAAAAGAAGTCAACGTTTCAGAAAACATCAGAAAATATTCAATTTATGAAAATGATGATGCTGTTATAATGAATGTTGTTCTTCCCGGTGGTAACACAAAGAACGTAAATCCGATGAATCTTCTTGATGCACTCAACCGTTTCCTTGAAAGTGATATTGTTCCGCTCAATATTATAAGACTCGGCCTTCTTGATGATAAACTTATACCATTTGAATAAATAAACAGCTTAAAAAAAGTCATTAATAGTAAAGAAAAACTATTGCATTATTGATTTCGTTGTGATATTATATATAAGCGTTCGTTTGCGTTTAGAGATTAAAACCACTAAACGGCGATTAATGCACAGCGTACATTAAAGCGGTCGGTCCTCTGGCAATATAGCGTAAGAACGGCTGAAAAAAATCAGGAGGTAAAATTATGGACGCACTTAAACTTATTGCTCAGGACAGCATCAAGGCTGACGCACCTCAGTTCAAGGTTGGTGACACTGTAAAGGTTCACGTTAAAATCCGTGAGGGCGAAAAAGAACGTATTCAGGTTTTCGAGGGTACTGTTATTGCTCGTAAGGGCAGCGGTGTAGCTCAGACATTCACAGTAAGACGTGTTTCTTACGGTGTTGGTGTTGAAAGAGTATTCCCCGTTCACTCACCCAACGTTGCTAAGGTTGAAACTGTCAGAACAGGTAAGGTTCGCAGAGCTAAGCTCTACTACCTTCGTGACAGAGTCGGTAAGGCAGCTAAGGTTAAAGAACAGATCAGATAAGTTTTTTCCGGAGCAAAAGGGACAGTTATGTCCCTTTTTTTGCTTAAAATCAGTTTTTTGGATATATAATCTTGTTTGTGAGGTGAATTACGGTGTCAGAGAAAAAGAACGGCTATATTTATTACGAATATAAAGAACAGACAGAAAAAGAAGAAATCATAAAAACTGCATTCAGCTCATTTTTTCATTGGATGAGCGGTATCAGTTCAGTTCTTGTTCTTATTTTTCTTGTTATTATGCTCTTTTTCAGACCCGTTACTGTTGACGGTCCTTCAATGGAGCCCACACTTCACGACGGTGACAGACTTCTTATTTATTCTTTTATGTATACTCCCGTAAACGGTGATATAATTGTTGCCCGTTCACCCGACGGTGCAGATATGCCCGTTATAAAGCGTGTTATTGCAAAAGCTGGTCAGAGAGTAGACATTGATTATGACAGCGGAACAGTTTATGTGGACGGTGTTCCACTCGAAGAAAATTACATTTCAGGTATGACTAAAGTTCCTGTAAATGAAATAAAATATCCCTATACAGTTCCCGAAGGACATCTTTTTGTTATGGGAGATTACAGGGATGAATCACGTGACAGCCGTCATGCAACTTTCGGATGTATAGATGAAAACACAGTTGCAGGCAAAGCTGTTTACCGTTTTTATCCGTTTTCATCAATGACGGAGGTAAAATAAATGCAGAAAAAAATTGCATCTTCAGTATTTGAATTCGCATCAATTATTATCACCTCAATTATTGCTGTGTCGCTTATTTTCGGTCTTGGTATAAGACTCACAACAGTTGAAGGCAAGTCGATGGTACCGACCCTTTCAGACGGTGACAAGCTCATCACAATATCAAAATCAAGCGAATATGAATTTCTTGATATCGTTGTTGTAGTTGAGCCCAATGAAGAACTTTTTGAGCCCATTATCAAACGTGTTATTGCAACAGAAGGTCAGTGGGTTGATGTCCGTTATGATGAAGGCAAAGTTTATGTCGGTGACACGAAAGACACAATGAAACCTCTCGATGAACCCTATACGGCAGAGCCTCCAACAAAACGTCCTTATGATGATATGAACGTTTATCCTGTTCAGGTACCCGAAGGTCAGTATTTCTGTATGGGTGACAACAGAAACCATTCAACAGACAGCCGTTCATCAAAAGTCGGCTTTGTTCAGGAAGGTTACATACTCGGAAAAGCCATCTGTCGTCTTTTCCCCGCAGGAGATTACAACATTTATGAATGAAGGTGCTCTTCATGAAAAAATTACACGAAAAATTAGCATCATCACTTTTTGAAATAGCTTCAATCGTTCTTTCATCGGTTATTGCTATTGTGTGCATATTCGCATTCCTTTTCCGTCTTGTAGGTGTTGACGGAACATCAATGGTTCCCACACTTCAGCATAAGGACTGGCTTATTACATCAACTGCAACAAGTGATTATGAATATAAAGATATCGTTATTATTGTTCAGCCCGGTATGCTCAATGAACCTCTTGTAAAAAGAGTTATCGCAACAGGAGGTCAGTGGGTTGATGTTGACTATGTCAACGGAACTGTTTCCGTAGGTGACACACCCGACACTATGGTTGAACTCGATGAACCCTATATCAAAGAGCCTGCAGACCAGAGACCTTTCACAGATAATCACGAATATCCCGTTCAGGTTCCCGAAGGTCAGCTTTTCTGTATGGGTGATAACAGAAACAATTCAACAGACAGCCGTTCAGATCTTGTAGGTTTCATTAATGAACAGTATGTCTTAGGCAAAGCAGTGTACCGCCTTGTTTCAGGTGATACAGGCTTTGATACTTCTAAATTTAACATTTATTAATATCAAGGGGACTGTTTTCAGTCCCTTTTTTCGGAAGGTGAAATAAAATGGCAGATTCCGTAAAACAGCAGGTTCAATGGTTTCCGGGACATATGGCAAAGACAAGAAGGCTTATAAAAGAACAGCTTAAGCAGGTCGATGCAGTAACAATGCTTCTTGATGCACGTATTCCCGAAAGCAGTAAGAATCCCGAAATAGATGAACTTATTCAGGGTAAACCCACAATAATTCTTTTCAATAAAGCAGACCTTGCAGACTCCAATGCCACAAAACAATGGATTGATTATTATGCAAAAAAAGGTGCCGCTTCACTTGAAGTTGACTGCAGAACGGGTAAAGGCTTAAATAAATTCCGCCCTCTTGTAAGGGAAGTCCTTGCAGATACAATAAAGAGAAATGAAGAAAAAGGTATGCCCGGTAAAACTCTCAGAATTATGGTTGTAGGTATCCCCAATACCGGCAAATCTTCATTTATCAACAAAATGGGTGCAGGCGGAAAAGCCAAAGTCGAAGACAGAGCAGGTGTAACACGTAACAACCAATGGTTTGTTATCGGCGGCGGCATTGAAATGCTTGATACTCCCGGTGTTCTGTGGCCAAAATTTGAAGACCCTGAAGTCGGTGATAAGCTCGCATTCACAGGCGGTGTAAAAGACCAGATTCTTGATATCGAAACTCTTGCCGTAAGATTTTTACAGGTTATGAAAGATAATTATCCCGACAGACTCAGAGAAAGATATAAAATCGATAATTTCGATGATCTTGAAGCGTGGGAAATACTTGAGCTTATCGGTAAAAAGCGTGGTATGATGATAAGAGGCGGCGAAATTGACACAATGCGTGCATCAGTTGCAGTCCTTGACGAATATCGTGGCGGAAAGCTCGGCAGAATGACACTTGAATGGGTGAATAAAAATGACTTATGAATATGAACACAAAGCTCACGAAGAGGGCTTCGCAGTAGTCTGTGGTGTTGACGAAGCAGGCAGAGGGCCTCTTGCGGGTCCCGTTTATGCAGCGGCTGTAATTCTTCCCGAAGGACTCGAAGAAATGGGCATAAACGACTCAAAGAAAATGAGTGAAAAGAAAAGGGAACAGCTTTTTGATACAATTTTAGAAAACGCAACAGCTTACGGTATAGGTTTTGCAACAGAAACTGAGATTGATGAAATAAATATTCTCAATGCAACATTCCTTGCTATGAGAAGAGCTGTTGAAGCTATGGGCGTAAAGCCCGATCTCGTGCTTGTTGACGGCAACAGAAAGCCGAATACGGGCTACGAAGAAATGACTTTAGTCAAAGGTGATGCCAAGTCTATTTCAATTTCAGCTGCATCAATTCTTGCAAAAGTCAGCCGTGACAGATATATGAAAGATCTTGCAGAAAGACATCCTGAATATAAATTTGAACAGCACAAAGGCTACGGCACAAAGCTTCATTACGAAATGATTGAACAGTACGGTATTCTGCCCGACCACCGCCGTTCATTTCTTAAAAAGATTCTTGAAAAATGATAACGGAACCTCAGAAATCGGGTGTTTTCGGTGAACTTTTTGCTTCAAGATTTTTGAGAAACAAAGGTTATGAAATCCTTGCTTCAAATTACAGGGCAAAAGGCGGAGAAATAGATATTATCGTCAGAAAAGACGGTGTCTTATCATTCGTTGAAGTAAAAACAAGAAATGCAGATTCATTTTTCAGTCCGTCTGATACTGTTGACGGGCAGAAAGAAATGAACATAAAGAACACTGCGGCAGTTTTTCTTTCACAGACAAAAATTACTGCAGAAGTGACTTATGACATCATTGAAGTCATTATTGATAAAGAAAAATACGCAATCAGACACATTATAAACGCTTTTTAGGGTGATACTATGAGATTTTTTGACCTCCATTGTGACACAATAACCGAGCTTTGCAAAAAGCAGGGAAGTCTGGCATTAAATGACGGACACATTTCCCTTGACAGAGCTTCATATCTTACCGAATATGTTCAGGATTATGCGATTTTTATCCCTGATGAATACAGAGGTAAAGAGGCTGTTGATTATTTTGATAAAGTCTATGCATATTATAAAAATGAAATGAACAAAAACGGCATAAGTGAATATGCTGACCGTCTTGATACAAAGTTTAAATCTGTTCTTTCCGTTGAAGGCGGAGCAGGTATCGGAGGTACAATCGAAGGTCTTTATCACCTTGCAGACTGCGGTGTAAAGCTCATCACACTCACGTGGAACGGCAGAAACGAACTCGCAAGCGGTTGCTTTGATGAAGAGGACATCGGTCTTACCTCATTCGGAAGAGAAGCTGTAAAGGAAATGGAAAACTTACGTATTGCCGCCGATGTTTCACATCTTTCCGTCAAAGGCTTCTATGACCTTGCAGACCTTGCCGACAAGCCTTTTATGGCTTCACATTCCTGCATTGATATAGTTGATAATTTTAAGGCAAAACACAGAAATCTGACAAAGGATCAGGTTAAGATAATTGCTGAGCACGGAGGCGTTATCGGCATAAACTTATGGGAAAAGCTCCTCGGAAATGAAGACAATTCGTTCGATGCCGTGCTTCGTCATATGAGTGAAATTATCGAAATCGGCGGAGAAGATATTGTTTCAATGGGTACAGACTTTGACGGGTGCGATATAAACGATGAACTTGCAGGAATTGAAAAGATTCCCGTACTTTATGATTTCCTGGGAAATCACGGTTTTTCTGAAAATCTTCTTGATAAGATATTTTTCTCTAATGCAGACAGATTTTTTGCAAATCTTCTCTTTACAAAATAAAACAAGTCTGTTATAATATAATGTGATTTTTTACAATTGAAAGGATGTAATCCGAATGTTTTATACATCAACAAGAGATAAATCTCTTAAAGTGACATCTGCTGAAGCTATCACAAAGGGCATTTCAGAGGAAGGCGGTCTTTTTGTACCCTGCGAAATTCCTCAGATTGACCTTGATTTTGTGGCTTCTATGAAAGATATGTCATATATCGAAAGAGCAAAGAAAGTTCTTTCTCTTTATCTTACAGATTTTACAGCCGAAGAAATCGCATCATTCGTTGAAGGTGCATACAAAGAAGGCAAATTCTCAAGTGATGAAGTTGCTCCCGTTGTAAATCTTCACGATAATGTAAATATTCTTGAACTCTGGCACGGTCCTACATGTGCATTCAAGGATATGGCTCTCCAGCTTCTTCCTTATCTTCTTATCGGCTCATCAAAGAAGACACTCAAGGATAAGGAAATCGTTATTCTTGTTGCAACATCAGGTGACACAGGTAAAGCTGCTCTTGAAGGCTTCAAAGATGTTGATTCAACAAAGATTCTTGTTTTTTATCCCAATGACGGTGTCAGCCCCATGCAGAAGCGTCAGATGTGCACTCAGGAAGGTAACAACGTAGGCGTTTGCGCTATCAACGGCAACTTCGACGATGCACAGACAGGTGTAAAGACTATCTTCACTGATGCCGAAATCAAGGAAGTTTTTGCAAAGAATAACCTTGTATTCTCATCAGCAAACTCTATCAACTGGGGCAGACTTGTTCCTCAGATTGTTTACTATTTCTCAGCTTACTGCGATATGTTAAAGCAGGGTAAAATCAATCTCGGTGATAAAATCAACGTAGTTGTTCCTACAGGTAACTTCGGTAACATTCTTGCCGCTAACTATGCTATGAAAATGGGTCTTCCCATCAATAAGCTTATCTGTGCTTCAAATGCAAACAACGTTCTCACAGACTTCATCACAACAGGTAAGTACGACAGAAACAGAAGCTTCTTTGCTACTATTTCTCCCTCAATGGATATTCTCATTTCTTCAAACCTTGAAAGACTTATGTTCACTCTTCACGGTGAAGATGATGCATCAGTAAGAGAGCTCTACTGCTCACTCAAAGAAAACGGCACATTTGAAGTTTCTGCAGAAGTTCTTGCAAAAATCAATGCTCTTTATTCTGCAGGTTGCTGTGACGATGAAGAAACAAAGAAAACTATCAAAGAAGTTTATGATACATATAACTATCTTTGCGATACTCACACAGCTGTTGCTGTCAAGGTATGCGAAGACTATCGTAAGGAAACAGGTGATATGACTCCCGTTGTTGTTGCTTCAACAGCAAGTCCTTACAAGTTCTGTGCAAGTGTTCTTACAGCTCTTGAAGGTTCTGCAGAAGGCGATGAATTCTCAATGCTCGCACAGCTTGAAGAAAAGACAGGTGTTATTGCTCCTTCACAGCTCAGAGGTCTTGAAAATAAAGAAGTACGCTTCAATAACGTATGCGAAAAAGATGCAGACAGTATGAGAAAAGTCTGCTTCGATATGCTTGGTATTGAATAAAAAACGAGGACGGTCTATGCCGTCCTCTCACTATAATCAGCCTGTTGTCTTGTTGTTCATCTTGAATGTTTCGCAGGCTGTTTCACCGCACTTGCAGGCTGTGGGGTTACCTACTGTGATGCAATCTGCTGTGCAGTGATTCTGTGTTGTGTGATATACGCAGTTCTTTACTTCGCATTTAATCTTGTTTTCCATTTTTATCACCCTTGATAATTATTGTGAGAAATATCTCATATATAGTATCAACACATAATTCTCAATTATTTTTACCATTTTAAGGAGGCGGCAAAATGAATCTTTTCGGCATCGGTGACACACATCTCACCTTCGGCAAGAACAAACCTATGGATATTTTCAAAGGTTGGGATAACTATGTTGAAAGACTTGAAAAACAATGGCGTGCCGTCGTTACAGATGATGATACGGTCGTTATAAACGGTGATATTTCTTGGTCAATGAAACTTGACGAGTGCTATGAAGATTTTAAATTTCTTCACTCCTTGCCCGGCAGAAAGATTATTATGAAGGGGAATCACGATTACTGGTGGACAACTCTCAATAAAATGAATAATTATTTAAAAGAGAATAATTTTGACACAATTGACATTCTTTTCAATAATTCTTTCAGTTTCGGCGATTATGCTGTATGCGGAACAAGAGGCTGGTTTTATGATTCTCCCGAATCTGATAATAAAGTGATTTTGCGTGAAAGACAGCGTCTTATCCGTTCAATTGAATCAGGTCTTGAACAGGGAAAAGAGCCGATTGTATTTCTTCATTATCCTCCCGTTTTTGATGACAGGGTATGTGAAGAAATTTATTCCGTACTTACTGAGTATCAGATAAAAAGATGTTATTTCGGTCATATCCACGGTGAAACAACAGGGAAGTATGACCACTTTGAAAAAGATAATATAAAATTTTCACTTATTTCATCAGATTGGTTGAAATTTTGTCCAAAATTAATAGAAAAAGCTTGAAAAATCATAATAAATTTTCCATATTTTTTTAAATAATAGTGGAAATTATTTTAATAATTTGTTATAATACAAAAGTTGAAATATATCATCTCATATTAATATGAGAACGGAGGAAAATTTAAATGAGTTTAAAATCTTGTGAAAAAACCGGTACAAACGAAGTAACACTTGAGCTTTCAATCAGCGCTGAAGCTTTTGCAGACGCTAATAACAAAGCTTACAACAAGGTTAAGAAGAACATTGCTGTTCCCGGTTTCAGAAAGGGTAAAGCTCCCAAAGCATTTATCGAAAAGTACTACGGTGAAGGCGTATTCTACGATGACGCACTTGAAATCGCATTCCCTGAAGCATATGAAGCTGCTGTTGCAGAAGCAGGAATCGATCCCGTTGACAATCCCTTTGATTTTGACATCAAGTCAGTAGGCAAAGACGGTGTTGAACTTTCATGTAAAGTTACAGTAAAGCCCGAAATCGAACTCGGTGAATACAAAGGCCTCAAGGCTGAAAAGGAAGCTGTAGCTGTTACAGCTGAAGAAATCGAAGCAGAACTCAACAAGAAGCTTGAAGACTGCGCAAGAATCGTTGATGTTGACGACAGAGCTGTTGCAGACGGTGATATCGTTACAATCGATTACGAAGGATTCAATGACGGCGTTGCATTCGACGGCGGTAAGGCTGAAGAATTCGACCTTACAATCGGCAGCGGTCAGTTCATCCCCGGCTTTGAAGAGAAGATCATCGGTCACACAATCGGTGAAGAATTCGATATCGACGTTACATTCCCCGAAGAATATCATGCAGAAGACCTTGCAGGCAAGCCCGTAGTGTTCAAAATCAAACTTCACGGCATCAAGGTTAAAGAACTCCCCGAACTTGATGATGAATTTGCTAAGGACGTAAGTGAATTCGAAACACTTGCTGAACTCAAGGGTGACCTTGAAAAGAATATGACAGAAGCTAAGCAGGCTAATGCTGACAGAGCTTTTGAGTCAAAGCTTCTCGATCTCGTTGTTGAAGCTGTTTCAGGTGAAATCCCCGAATGTATGATTGAAAAAGGCATCGACGATATGATTAACGATATGGATTACAGACTCCGTATGCAGGGCCTTGATTTCAAGACATATATGACATACATCGGTATGGATGAAAAGGCTGTAAGAGAACAGTACAGAGCTCAGGCGGAAAAAGACGTTAAGCTTATGCTTGCTCTTGAAAAGATCGTTGCAAACGAAGGCCTTGAAGCTTCAGAAGATGATATCAATGAACTCTACCAGAAGTATGCAGATGCTTACGGTATGGAACTTGACCAGATCAAGGCAGCTATCCCTGAAAAGACAGCTAAGGGCGATATCGTAAACAAGAAGGCTATTGACTTCATCGTTGCAAACGCAAAGGCTTCAAAACCAAGAAAGACAGCAACAAAGAAGACAACTACAAAGAAGACAACAAAGAAGGCAGAAGCTGCTGAAGAAGCTCCCGCAGAAGAAGCAGCAGAATAATCTGAATAATTCTTTGATATCTGAACTATAATTTAAGAGTCCAAGGAGGTTTTATTATGGCATTGGTACCTACCGTCATTGAACAGACAAACAGAGGCGAAAGAGCATATGATATCTATTCACGTCTTCTCAATGACAGAATTATCGTTCTCTCAGACGAAGTTAATGATGCAACAGCTAGCCTTGTTGTAGCACAGCTTCTCTTCCTTGAAAGTCAGGATGCTGATAAGGACATCAGTCTATACATCAACAGTCCCGGTGGCTCTGTATCTGCAGGTATGGCTATTTATGATACAATGCAGTATATCAAATGTGATGTTTCAACAATCTGTATGGGTATGGCTGCTTCAATGGGTGCATTCCTTCTTTCAAGCGGCGCAAAAGGTAAGAGATATGCTCTTCCCAACAGCCTTATTATGATTCATCAGCCTTTAGGCGGTGCAAAGGGTCAGGCAACTGATATCGAAATCGTTGCAAAGCAGATTCTCAAAACAAAAGAAAATCTCAACAGGATCCTTGCCGAAAATACAGGCAAACCTATTGAACAGATTTATCAGGATACCGAGCGTGACAATTATATGGATGCTCAGGAAGCTCTTGAATACGGTCTTGTAGATAAGGTTATCACTCATCGATAAAATAACAACGGGCAAATCACTCGGTTTGCCCGTTACTTTTAAGCTAAGGAGTTGAATTATCATTGGCTAAAAATGACGATTCAAAAACAGTCCGTTGTTCGTTCTGCGGAAAATCGCAGGATATGGTAAGAAAACTTATTGCCGGTCCCAATAATGTTTTCATCTGTGACGAATGTACGGAACTTTGTCTTTCAATAATTGAAGAAGAAGATTATTATTCACAGCCGAATAAAAAAGGTGGTAAGACTGTTTCAAAAAGAAACCTTCCCAAGCCTGCCGAAATCAAAGCTAAGCTCGATGAATATGTAATCGGTCAGGATGCTGCAAAAACAGCTCTTTCTGTTGCCGTTTACAATCATTATAAGCGAATTTATTTCGGTCAGGACTGTGATGTTGATATACAGAAGAGCAACGTGCTTCTTCTCGGCCCCACAGGTGTCGGTAAGACTATGCTTGCTCAGACACTCGCAAAGATAATTGATGTGCCCTTCGCAATTGCCGATGCAACCACTCTCACAGAGGCAGGTTACGTTGGCGAAGACGTTGAGAATATTCTTCTGCGTCTTATTCAGGCTGCAGATTTCGATATTGAAAAAGCTGAACGAGGTATTATTTATGTTGATGAAATCGATAAGATTTCACGACGTTCCGAAAATCCCTCAATCACAAGAGATGTCAGCGGTGAAGGTGTTCAGCAGGCACTTCTCAAGATTCTTGAAGGTACTGTTGCAAATGTTCCTCCTCAGGGCGGCAGAAAACATCCTCAGCAGGAATTTATTCAGATTGACACAACAAATATCCTCTTTATCTGCGGCGGTGCATTCGACGGCATAGAGAAGATTATCGAAAAGAGAATGGGTAATTCCGTAATTGGATTTGAAGCAGAAGTAAAGAACAAAGCTCAGCTTGATTCGGATTATATTATGGCTCAGGCAACTCCTCAGGATATCGTCAAATTCGGTCTTATTCCTGAACTTGTCGGCCGTGTTCCCGTTATCACTCCTCTTCAGAATCTTGATAGAGAAGCTCTTGTAAGAATTCTCAGAGAGCCTAAGAACTCAATCGTAAAACAGTACATTCAGCTTTTTAAAATGGACAGCGCTGAACTTGTTTTTACAGACGATGCTCTTGAAGCTGTTGCTGATATGGCACTTGAAAAGAAAACAGGTGCACGTGGCCTTAGAGCCATTATGGAAAAAGCTCTTCTTGACATTATGTTCACAGTTCCTTCAGACCCCACAATTTCAAGGGTAACAATCACAAAGAACTGCATCACAGACGGTGAAGCCCCCGTAATTGAACACGATATTTCCAGAGCAGAGTCAGAAAAAGAAAAACCTGCCGTAGCAGGTGCATAAGCATTTATAGTTAAAAAATGAGATACTTCATTTTCAGAAGTATCTCATATTTTTATATTGTTACTTTCTTTTTGTCAATATCTTCACAGACTTTGTTCATAAACTTAATTCCGCTTTCAATACACTGCATTGATTTTTCATTTTTGAGTGTAAGGTGGAAGTCGTGACCGTAAAGAAGGCCGTCTGCATATGAAGTTGCTACATATGGACAATTTTTCATAAGCTTTTCAGCCATCGGTCTGCCCTGATTGGGGCATATAAAGTCTGAATCGGACCACGAAATGAAAGCAGGACACCATTTGTCATTGACAAAATCATTGACACTCATATACTTGAAATATTCGTAGTCATAAATATCACTCAGGTCTTCTTTGAGCTGAAAACCGACAAGCATTGAAGCAAGTTCGGGAATAATACCGAGCGGTAGCTTGGCTGAAAGCATAGCTTTGAGGTCATAAGGACCAGAATTGAGCACAAGTCCTGCAATATCAATTTTAATTTCAGGAACATTCAGTTCCTCATTGAGTCCTTCATTGAAACGGAGCGCTCCTAAATATGCAGCAAGGAATGCACCTGCAGAGTCACCCGAAATAAAAATTTTGTCTGTATCAATGCTGTATTCTTCTGCGAGTGAATTGATATGATTTGCTGCATTCACAGAGTCTTCAATACAACCGAAAATATTAACTGCAGGAGGCATACGGTAATTTACATTATAAACATAATAGCCTCTGCTTGCATAAAGCTCAGAAAGAGTTTTTCTGTATTCCTTGTCACCCATAACAAATCCGCCACCGTGGATATTCAGGATAATAGGGTGATTTTTGCCGTCTTTGAGGATTTCGGGGTTGAAGTAAAGGTCACCGACGGTCATTTTCGGGTCAATATCGCTGTAAGCAATATCTTTTACAGAGTAAATATTTTCTATATTATAAGGATTCTGAGGCTTATCAAAAACAACGTCAATTGCCTTGAAAATAAACTGAGATTTGTTCATAAATACACCTTCCCTATAAAATTTATAATATTTTACCATAATTTATGCAAAAAAGTCAATTATTATTGTCTAATAATTTAAAATGCATATTGAAAATGTGTTAAGTTTTTGTTAATATTATAATACAATAATTTATGGAGTGAATAAAATGAATGATGTAATAAAAAATATCAGAACAAGAAGAAGTGTAAGAAAATTTTCAGACAAGCCAATTCCTGAAAACATACTTAATGAAATTATAACCGCAGGTCTTTATGCACCCAGTGCTATGAATACTCAGCTGTGGCAACTTACTGTAATAAAAAATGAAGAAATCCTTGTCCGTCTTCAGAAAGCAGTTGCAAAGGCTCTTGACAGACCTGATTATCACAGATTCTATAATTGCCCCGTATTTATCATTGTTACTGTGCCTGAAGATTACCGTCACGGCGCAGTAGACACAGCCTGTGTTCTTGAGAATATGTTTCTTGCCGCACATTCACTCGGTGTAGGCTCAGTATGGATTAATCAGCTGAGGGACAGTTATAATAATGAAGAAGTCAGAGCAATTATGACTCAAGCCGGCATACCTGAAAATCATATATGTTTCGGTTGTGCCGCAATAGGCTATGCAGATTGTGAATTACCCGAAGACAGGGAGAATAAGGGGATAGTTAAGTTTGTTGAGTAAACAATAATTTATCGGTGACATTAAATTTGAAAATCACAACGTAGGGGCGCCCATCGGGCGTCCGTTACAGCAAGTATTTCCATACGGACTGCCAATGGCAGCCCCTACGATTAGTTTGTTCAAACATCCCGATAAATTCTGATATTCAAACATCATAAAAGCAGTCTGCCTGAACAGACTGCTTGTTTTTATACTATTGCAAGTGTAAGAAGCGATGCTGCAAGAGTGGGGAGAGCCACAGCTGAGCCGTATTTTGTGAATCTTGCGAAGTTCATTCTGACGTTGCTGCCTTTGAGCATATTTGTCCACATAATGCCGGCAAGCGCTCCGAGAGGAGTAAAGAATGCACCGAGATTTGATCCGATAACTGAAGCATAAAGTGCCTGTGTGTAAGTCTGTGTATCTGCAAAGCTTGTAATTGAAGAATACAGAACACTCATAGGAATGTTGTTAATAAGATTTGCAGCAAAGAATGAAGTTGCGCCGAATGTAAGAACTGTATTACCATTTGCAAGAGTTGTTGCAATCTTTTCGGTTATGCCTGAATTCTGAAGAGCAAGAACAATGACAAACATTGACAGCACAAACGGAATTGTTTCAACGGGAGTTCTTTTTACTGTTTCACCTAAAACCGAAAATCCTTTTCTTCTGATTATAAAATAGACAGTTGTTGTAATAAAAAGGCTTACGCAGAAACCGAGTGAGATTATCCACATAGGAAGATTTATGTAAGAAGAAATAACCATAAAAACAAGTGCCCCTGCAAGATGTACAAGTCCGATTGCTACAGCAGGCTTGTCCTTGATTTTTTCTTTTAATGCCGATGTTTTAATGGGATCTGCAAGTCTTGTTCTGAAAATCAGATAAAGCACAATGAGTGAAACAACACCTGCGGCAACAGTGGGAAGCGCCATTTTGAGAGTATATGAAGCAAATGAAGCACCCGCATTCGTTGCAAGATAAATGTTTGTAGGGTTGCCTATAATCAGAATCATACTCCACGTATTTGCGGCGATGAATTCGGTTATAAGATAGGGAATAGGGTCAATGTCAGCATTTTTTGCAAAGTAGCAGATAAACGGAGTGAATGTGAGAACAATTATATCATTGGATGTGAATATTGTGAGAATTGAAACGGTTACATAAAGATAAAAGAAAAGAGAAAGCTGACTTTTCCCCGCTTTTCTGAGAACAGCTGATGCAAGATATCTGAAAAAACCGACGCAGTCAAGATAAACTGATATAAGAGTCATAGAAATGAAAAGAATCAGTATTTTAAGGGGATTGACAGCGCTGTCAGCGGTAAATGATGTTATAATATCATCAACACTTACATTACCCGTCAGAATCATTGCAACGGCACCGAGAAACGGCACAATCCAGAATACGGGAATTGTTGCATTTTTAATTGTAACAGAGGGTTTGAGGAATGCCACAACCATAAGTAAAACACAGGTTATTGCGGCAATAATAAGTACAGTTGTCATATGTCTTCTCCGTATATTTAATCTGTTCGCAAACGTACAGATTATATCACTCTTAACTACATAAATTCAATATCAAAAACCCACAAAAAAACAGCGGGAAATCCCGCTGTAATTTACTTTATTATATATTTTACTGCAAGTGCAGTTGCAGTTGCGATTCCTGCCGCTGTCAGCACCTTTTTTGCAAGTTTTACACCTTCGCTGATTGATGAAGGGGAGTGGGTGTAAATAAATTCCTTAACGGGTCTTTCAAGTCTGAATGATTCAAGGTCATTTGCAGTTATAGTGAATGTTTCGTATTTGTCGGGAGTATTTTCGTAAATATCAAAAACTCGTCCGCCTCTGTTTTTGCCGGGACCGTAAATGTTGAATCCTAATCCCTGAGTATAACCTAAATCAAGATTTCCGTTTTTAACAACAAAGCTGTTATTGTGGTCGTGACCGAAGAAAAGACCGAGTACATCGCCTTTTTCTTTAAAAGCTTCAACCTGAGTCCCTTTTTCATCAGGAGATGCGGCATTTTCACCCATAAATGAACGATCATTCTTTGCATAAGAGGGAAGTGCAAAATAGTTTTCTTTGAAGCTGTTTGCCCCCTGATAAGCACCTTTTGTATTTTTGCTTACCTTGTCAAAGCAGTCATAAATATCTGCAGGGGGAATATGCTGAAATGCAAGTGACGGAATATATTTTCCGTTTTCATTATATAACGAATCTCTTTTTGCTTTGTAGTTATTTACAAGTTCGTCTTTTACGGGGAAATATTTACCCTTTATTTTAAGTCCCGAATCGAAGCAGTAAACACAGAATTTCATGTTGTCATACTCATCATAAACGGGCAGACAATCGAAATCATAATTTTCGCCTAAAAAATTATCATACAATTTATAAATATTCCATTGGAAATCAGCATCAGCATCACCGAAAACATCGTGATTGCCGAAAACAGCCGTGAAAGGCACCCCCGATTCTTTTATTGGTGCAAGAATGTTGTTGAGTGTCAATGCTGCATTCGTCTTAGCATCACCTTTTTGCATTGTTACACCATAACCCTTTATCTGGTCACCCGTTAAAACAATAAGGTCAGGCTGAGCCACAGCAATAATTTCTCTTGTAAGATTGATTGTATCGGGATTTGTGTTTGCAATTTCCTGAATATCGGATAACTGTAATATTCTGAATCTGCCGTTATTGAATTTTAATTTGTTCATAAAATCACTCCGAAAAAATAAAAAGCACTTCATAACCGAAGTGCTTTTTTGTGGTGACCCGGACGAGAATCGAACTCGTGTTACCGCCGTGAAAGGGCGGTGTCTTGACCGCTTGACCACCGGGCCATATTACACCGTCAGGCTTAGCTGACGGTTGGTAGCGGCAATCGGATTTGAACCAATGACCTGTCGGGTATGAACCGAATGCTCTAGCCAGCTGAGCTATGCCGCCGTGTTTGTTTCGTTGTGTCTTTCGTTCAGCAACGTATGTTATTATAGCGGATGAATCCTGATTTGTCAATACTTTTTTTGAAATTTTTTTAAATTTTTTCAATTTTTTTTCAGACTGGCTAGAAATGGCTATTTTGCG
>JAFYVE010000048.1 GCA_017549285.1 Clostridia bacterium | reverse complement strand
GTTAACAAAACAAATTAATTTATTTGGTTTATTGTAATTGAACGATTTTCAATCGTTATTGCTCCGTTACACTCCGCAATCGGACCGATGTAGGCATCGGTCCCTACAAAGATTGTTTTTATTACGAAATGTTTATCTGAAAACCTCGATAAATTATTGTTTACAAACAAAAAAAAGGATGCACAAGGCATCCTTTCCTTTATTTACAGAGTATATCCGTTTCGATGTATTTTACACCCATATTGAAGAGCCTTTTTGCATCTTCAACGGTATCAACTGTCCAGAATGACACGCCGATACCTGCATCAACGGCAAGTTTTATTGAATCCTCATCGTTATCATCGTAACACGGTGAAAGCCAGACTTTATCTGAAAGAGCTTTCGCCTCGGCAATACATTCGGGGGTAATCTTACCGACAAGATACCACAATTCAATATCAGGGTTGAGATTGTGAATGATTCTGAGCTGTTCAAGGTCAAATGAAATAACGATTGACTGCTCTGCCATTCCCTTTTTCTCAACTGCCTCAACAACCGTGCCGAGAGTATCATAAGTTTCGGTCTTTATTTCAATCTGAGGTCTTGTGGAAGTGCCGACAAACACATCAAGGAATTCATCAAGTGTGCAGATTTTAAGACCTTCCATATCACAGTTTGTGCCTCTTACATATTTATAAGAACACAGTTCTTCATATGTATGGTCTTCAATTGTCCCCTCTTTGCCGAACATTGCAAGGTCACCGTTGTGATGAAGAACCCATACACCGTCTTTTGTAAGTCTTATGTCACATTCAGCCGTATAATAACCGAGCTCAACACTCTTCTGATATGCAGGAAGTGTATTTTCGGGAGCATAAGCCGTAACACCTCTGTGAGCCGTGATGAACATTTCTTCACAGAAACCGTTTTTTGTGAGTGATATTACTTTTTCAAGATATGAATTATCCATAATTTCTCCTTAATTGCAGAGAATGTCTGTTTCAATATATCTTACGCCCATATCATAGAGCATTTTTGCATCTTCAACTGTATTTACAGTCCAGAATGAAACACCGATACCTGCATCGAGAGCGAGCTGAATAGACTGAGCATCATTTGCTTCAAAATTGGGTGAAAGCCATACATTGTCACTGAGTGACTGAGCCTTTGCGATTTCTTCTTCTGTAATTTCATCAATGAGATACCACAGTTCGATATCGGGATTGATTGCGTGAATAGTTTCGAGCTGTTTGAAATCGAAAGAAATAACGATAGCCTGTTCTGTAAGTCCCTTTGCTTCAACAGCTTCAACTACTGTGTAAAGCATATCGTAACCGTCAGCCTTGATTTCAATCTGAGGTCTTGTATTTGTACCTACAAACACATCAAGATACTCGTCAAGAGTAGCAATTTTGAGACCTTCCTGCCAGAAATTCACACCCTGTCTGTATGTAAAACCTCTGAGTTCTTCAAGAGTGTAATCACTGACATTACCCATCTGAAAGAACATTTTGTCTGTTGTGCTGTTGTGGTTAAGCACCCATTCGTTATCCTTTGTAAGAAGAATGTCACATTCTGCTGTGTAGAAACCGAGTTCAACAGCCTTCTCATATGCGGGAATTGTGTTTTCGGGAGCTACGGCTGTGATGCCTCTGTGAGCTGTGAGGTAAACGGGGTCACTTTCTGAGCCGACACCGTTTTCTGAAAGAGAGATAACTTCCTTTTCAGCAAAAACCATCTTCATAACCGTTAATACGGGTGAAGCAGGGTTCATAACGAACGGAATTATAAGTAAAGCGATAATTTTATTAAGAATTGAAATCATAACAATTCTCCTTTCATTTTAATGCAGATATTATACTACTAAATTTTCTCATTTTCAATATTTATTATAAAATATATTGCCATAAAAAAAATTTTATAGTATTATAAAGAAAAAACATTTTACGGTGAAACTTATGTTCAATTTTTTTGCAGAAGATAATTCAAGACAGGGCGATTTTTATTACATTTCGGGCTCTGACTTCAATCATATAAAAAACGTTCTGAGAATGAAGACGGGTGAAACTTTTCTTGTAAGTGACAACGGAGAAAGCCACCTTTGTGAAGTCTTTTCTTTTGAAGGTGAAACAGCAGTTGCGAAGATAATTGAAGAAAATTATCAGAACACCGAACTCCCCGTTAAAATCTATCTTTTTCAGGGACTTCCCAAGAGCGACAAAATGGAATTAATAATTCAGAAATGCGTTGAACTCGGAGTTTTTGCGATTATTCCAACAGAAATGAGCAGATGTGTTGTAAAACTTGAGGAAAAGAAAAAGAAAAGCAAGATTGACCGTTGGCAATCAATTTCAGAAAGTGCCGCAAAACAAAGCAAACGCAACATTATCCCCGAAATTATGAATGTAATGAGCTATAAAGAGGCTCTGTCATTTGCACAGAAGCTTGATATGATAATTGTGCCTTATGAATCAGAGAACGGTATGAAAGGCACAAAAGAAACACTTTCAAAAATCAGAAACGGGCAGAGTGTGGGCATTTTCATAGGCTCAGAGGGTGGTTTTGACGAAAAAGAAATCACTCTTGCCAAAGAAAAAGGCGCTCAAATTGTGTCACTCGGCAAAAGAATTCTCAGAACAGAAACTGCCGCTATCACATCAGTTGCAATGTGTATGCTCCATATTGAAATGAACGGTGAAAACGAATGATAAAATTACCAGAAGCTTTTGAAAAAAGAATGAAATCACTTCTCGGTGATGATTTCCCGAAATACATAAATTCACTCAATGAAGAGCCCGTAAAGGGGTTCAGAGTGAATACAGATAAGATTTCACTCTCCGATTTCGAAAAACTGAACATATTCGGAAAAGAAAAAATTCCTTATGTGGAAAACGGGTTTTATCTTGACTTTGAAAAAGCAGGCAATCACCCTTATCACCACGCAGGAATGATTTATATTCAGGAGCCGGGCGCTATGGCACCTGCAGAATGTATTGATATTGAGCCTGACTGGGTGTGCCTTGATATGTGTGCCGCACCGGGCGGAAAAAGTACGCAGATAAAAAATAAGCTCGGTGAAAACGGCATACTCGTATCGAATGAATATATTTCTTCAAGATGTAAAATTCTTACGGGCAACATTGAAAGACTCGGGCTTAAAAACTCAGTCACAACGTGTATGGACACAAAAAAGCTCGCAAAATATTTCACGGATACTTTCGATTTTATTATGTGCGATGCTCCCTGTTCAGGTGAAGGAATGTTCAGAAAAGAACAGATTGCAATTGATGAATGGAGCGAAGAAAACGTAAGAATGTGTGCAGAAAGGCAGAAAGAGATTTTAAACAATGCCGTGCCTCTTCTTAAAAACGGCGGGTATATCGTTTATGCCACATGCACTTTCTCACTCGAAGAAAACGAAATGCTCATTGATGATTTTCTTAATGAACACCCCGATTTTGAGCTTGTCGAAGTAAAAAAAGAAGTCAGAGAAAACACGGCTGACGGCATCTTCTTTGACGGATGCAGAACTGAAAACATACACCTTACAAGACGTTTTTATCCCCATATTTCAAAGGGTGAAGGTCAGTTTATGGCTGTTCTTCACAACAAAAACGAACGCTTTGAAATAAAGAAATCATTCAACACAAAACCCGAAAAAATTGATAAAATCATCACAGATTTTCTCGATGATGTGCTTGTAAGTTATGATAAAACAAATGTAAGAATCTATAACGGAAATCCCGTTTACTTCTCCCCTGACCTGGAAATTGAAAAAGGCTCAGCATTCTGCTGCGGTGTCACAATCGGTGAAGTAAAAAAGAACTACATTCAGCCTCATCATCAGTTTTTTATGGGATTAGGTAACGATTTTAAACGAAAAATAGAACTTTCAGCCGATGACGAAAAAACGAAGAAATATCTTCACGGAGAAGAAATTGAAACAGACGTCCCCAACGGCTGGGCTGTTGTAATGATTGACGGATGCTCGGTCGGCGGTGCAAAAGTCTCAAACGGCAGAGCGAAGAATCATTACCCGAAGGGATTGAGAAAACAATAATTTGTCGAGGTCTTTAGATAAATATTTCTAATAAAACAATTTTTGTAGGGACCGATGCCCACATCGGTCCGATTGCGTAATGTAATGGAGCAATAACGATTGAAAATCGTTCTATTGCAACAATCTTAATGAATCAATTTGTTCGTTATGCAGAAATCAGAGATTTCCGATTTGTCTTCGACAAATGCGGACCGATGTGGGCATCGGTCCCTACACTTGCTTCAAAACATCCCGACAAATTCTGATTTACAAACAACTTCACAAAATAAAAGCCCGTCCTTCCGGACGAGCTTTTTTCTTAGCATGATGCAAGTGTTTTGATATATCTCTTGAAGAATGCAAGACCGTCTTCAAATGAAGCAATTTCAATTCTTTCATTTGTGCCGTGCATTGTGCCGAGAAGCTTGGGGTCAAGCATAAAGGGTGAATATCTGTAAACGTTATCACAGATGTTCTGATAATTTCTCGCATCTGTACCGCCCATAACAAGGTAAGGTGCGGCAACATTCTTGTTGTTCATTCTGAAGCAGATTTCTTCAATTGCCTTGAATGCTCTTGAATCTGTGGGAGAAATATTTGAAGGCTCCTGACCGCCGATGAGTTCAATTTCAACATTCTTGTTCTTGATAACCTTCTGAAGATGTGTCTTTACATCTGCAATAGTCTGACCGGGCATAACTCTGAAATTAACAGCAACAGATGCCTTCTGGGGAAGAACGTTTGCCTGAGGGCTGCCCTCTGCCATTGTAACAGCAGTAGTTGTTCTTACGAATGATGCAGCCTGAGGAATGTTTGACATAACAACCTTGAGAACGGGCTTGAGATATTTTGCGTTGCAGAGAAGATTTCTTGCAAGGAAAGATGTATTTCTACCTACTTTATCAAGAAGTCCGTCAACAATTGAAGTGATTTCTGATTTGAACTGATTATTTTCAATATCCTTGATTACATCAGCCATCTTACCGAGAGCTGTGTGGTTGGGAGGTGTTGATGAATGACCGCCCTTTGCAGTAAGGCTGATTCTGTAGTCGCAGTAACCTTTTTCTGCAATACCGATACCTGCAAGGTTCTTATCAATGATTCCGGGTACCTTGATGGGAAGAATTGCACCGCCTTCGTCGAGTACGGAATCAAGTCTTACACCACGGCTTTCAAGAAGAGCTGAAATCTTCTTTGCACCGTTATCGGGTGAAGCAACAACTTCTTCGTTGTGACCGAAGCAGAGTAAAACTGTTCTTTCGGGTACAAAACCGTCTTCAAGAAGAGTTTCAACAGCTTCAAGAACACCAACAACGTGGTTTTTCATATCAACGGCACCTCTGCCCCAGATATAACCGTCTGCAACATCACCGCTGAAAGGCTCGTGCTCCCAATCCTGCTCTGTTCCGGCTGAAACGGGAACAACGTCCTGATGACCGAGGAGTGCTATAGGATCAAGTTCGGGATTCTTACCTTCCCATGTGTAAAGAAGACTTGCCTTGCCGACAACTTCTTTTTTGAGTGTTTTATGAATAAGAGGATATCTTTCTTCAAAAAGAGCATGAAGCTCATCAAATGCTGCCCAGTCAACTTTGCTTTCATCAACATTTGAAATTGTCTTGATTTTTATTGCATCAGAAAGGTTCTTTGAATATCTTTCAAGATCAACTCTTTCTGCGGGATAGGGTTCATTCACTCTTTCTTCAGGAACAAACTTTTTAGCTTTGATAAGGTTTGCGGCAACAGCTGAACCTACAGCAGCTACGGCAATACCAGCCTTTAATTTTTTATCCATGACACATAACTCCTTAACATGTCTTTTTATACATTTAACATCATAACACTTCGCGCCAGAAAAATCAATAAAATAATGTTCTTTATTTTAAAAATTATTCTTTTTACTTGACAGTATCATTATAAAGTTATATTATATACTATGTATTTTAATGTAAAAGCGGAGGACATTATGGGTTATACTATCGCAGAAAAACTTATAAAAGCTCATCTTGTTGAGGGCGAAATGGTCAAGGGTACCGAAATCGGTCTTCGCATTGATCAGACTCTCACTCAGGATGCAACAGGCACAATGGCTTATCTTCAGTTTGAAGCTATGGGCATTGAAAGAGTAAAAACAGAACTTTCTGTTGCATACATCGACCACAACACACTTCAGAACGGCTTTGAAAATGCCGATGACCACAGATTTATCCAGACAGTTGCAAAAAAGAGAGGCATCCGTTTCTCACGTCCCGGCAACGGTATCTGTCATCAGGTTCATCTTGAAAGATTCGGCAAGCCCGGTAAGACACTTCTCGGCTCAGACAGCCATACTCCCACAGGCGGCGGTATCGGTATGCTTGCTATGGGTGCAGGCGGTCTTGACGTTGCTGTTGCTATGGGCGGAGGAACATATTACATCACAATGCCCGAAATCGTAAAGGTCAACCTTACAGGTAAGCTCTCTCCCTGGGTTGCCGCAAAAGACGTTATTCTCAAGGTTCTTGAAATCCTCTCCGTCAAGGGCGGTGTAGGCAGAATCATTGAATACACAGGCGAAGGCGTTGCTTCACTTTCAGTTCCCGAAAGAGCAACTATAACAAACATGGGTGCAGAACTCGGCGCTACAACATCAGTTTTCCCCTCAGACGATGTCACAAAGGCTTTTCTTAAAGCTCAGGACAGAGAAGAAGACTGGATGGAACTTGTTGCAGACGAAGATGCTGTTTACGATAAAGTTATCGAAATCAACCTTTCAGAGCTTGTTCCTATGGCTGCTATGCCTCATATGCCCGACAATGTAAAGACTGTTGACGAAATCGGTGAAATCACAATCGATCAGGTATGTATCGGCTCTTGCACAAACTCATCATTTATGGATATGATGAAAGTTGCTCACATTCTCAAGGGTAAGAAGGTTCATCCTAACGTAAGCCTTTCAATCGCTCCCGGTTCAAAGCAGGTTCTTACAATGCTCGCTGAAAACGGTGCGCTCGCAGATATGATTGCCGCAGGTGCAAGAATTCTTGAAAGTGCTTGCGGTCCCTGTATCGGTATGGGTCAGTCACCCAATTCAAAGGGTGTATCACTCCGTACATTCAACAGAAACTTTGAAGGCAGAAGCGGTACTGCAGACGCAGGTATCTATCTTGTAAGCCCCGAAGTTGCCGCTGTTTCAGCTGTAACAGGCGTTCTTACAAACCCTGCAAAGACACTTGGTGAAATGCCCTCCTTCCCTATGCCCGAAAAATTCCTTATCAATGACAATATGGTTGAAATTCCCGCAACAAAGGAAGAGGCTCCCGCAGTAAATGTTATCTACGGACCCAACATCAAGAGTGTTCCCCTCGGCACAGCTCTTACAGAATCTGTTTCAACAAAGGTTATGCTCAAGGTCGGTGACAACATCACAACAGACCACATTATGCCTGCAGGCGCAAAGATTCTCCCCTACCGTTCAAACGTGCCTCACCTTTCACAGTTCTGCTTCAGACAGTGTGACGAAGACTTTGCAGAAAACTGCAAGACAATGGGCGGCGGCATTATCGTAGGCGGTGCTAACTACGGTCAGGGCTCATCAAGAGAACACGCAGCACTTGTTCCTCTTTACCTCGGCATCAAGGCTGTTGTTGCAAAGTCATTTGCAAGACTTCACAAAGCAAACCTCATCAACTCAGGTATCATTCCTCTCACATTCAAGAATGCAGAGGATTACGATAAAATTGACAAGTTCGATGTAGTTACTCTCAAGGATGTAAAGGCAGCTATCCTTAACGACACAGATGTTGTTCTCGTTAATGAAACAAAGGGCGAAGAATATGTTCTTGAAGGCGGTTTCTCAGAAAGACAGAAGAATATGCTCACATTCGGCGGTCTTCTTAACTACACAGGTGCAAATAAGTAAAAGTTAGGAGTGAGGAATGAGGAGTGAGGAGTTAAGGAAGGGGCAAGCCCCTTAAACCCCGTTTTATAAATCAAGCCCGTCAGGGCTTCCGACACTCCTAACTCCTAACTTCTAACTCCTAACTTTATAATTAAAATTTTAATTAAGTCCGTTCGTAGAGAAACAAATTTTGTAGGGACCGATGCCTACATCGGTCCGATTGCGGAGTGTAACGGAGCAATAACGATGGTACATCGTTGTATTGCAATAAATTCATTAAATTTATTTATCGGTTAGCGGAAATCAAAGATTTCCGATTTGTCTTCGACAAATACGGACCGATGTGGGCATCGGTCCCTACGATAGTTACATATCCTACAAACGGACGCCCGATGGGCGCCCCTACAATTCAAAAATATTTTTAATTTAAAGGGTGAAAATAATGACAGAAGCAAACATCAAAGCTGCCGTCGAAAAATTCGAAGCTCTCGTAAGAGAACAGGCAGAAAGAAACGAAAAAATCAAGTCTGTAAAAGAATTCACAGACTTCGCAAATAAAGAACAGATTATCATCGGTGTCTGCGGCGGTGACGGCATCGGCCCCACAATCACACACGAAGCTGCTACAGTCCTCAAGTATCTTCTTAAAGATGACGTTGCATCAGGCAAAATCGTTTTCAAAGATATTGACGGTCTTACAATCGAAAACCGTATAGCTCACATGAAAGCTATTCCCGATGACGTTCTTGAAGAACTCAAGGCTTGTGACGTTATCCTCAAGGGACCCACAACAACTCCTCAGGCTGGTGACGGACTCCCCAACATCGAAAGCGCAAACGTTGCTATGCGTAAGGCTCTTGACCTTTTTGCAAACGTACGTCCCGTAAAGGTTCCCGAACAGGGCATTGACTGGACATTCTTCCGTGAAAACACAGAAGGCGCTTATGCAGTAGGTTCAAAGGGTGTCAATGTTGACGATGAACTCGCATTCGACTTTGTTGTTACAACAACAGAAGGCTGTCAGAGAATTGCTAAGCTTGCTTATGACTATGCAAGAAACAACAAGAAAGACAGAGTTTCAATCATCCAGAAGGCAAACGTTATCAAGACAACTGACGGTAAGTTCCTCAACCTCTGTAAAGAAGTCGGTAAGGATTACCCCGAAATCACAACAGACGAATGGTATATCGATATAACAACAGCAAAGCTTATCGACCCCAAGAGAAGAACAGATTTCAAGGTATTCATTCTTCCCAACCTTTACGGTGACATCATCACAGACGAAGCTGCTGAATTCCAGGGCGGTGTTGGTACTGCAGGCTCAGCTAACCTCGGTAAGAAGTACGCGATGTTTGAAGCTATCCACGGCTCAGCTCCCAGAATGGTAAAAGAAGGCAGAGCACAGTATGCAGACCCCTGCTCAATGCTCAGAGCTGCTGTAATGCTCCTTTCACATATCGGCAAGCAGACAGAAGCAGATAAGCTTGAAAAGGCTCTTGATATCTGTATGCTCACAGAAAAGAAAATGACAATCACAGGAAGAGATAACGGATGCACCTGCCGTGAATTCGGTCAGTACGTTATGGATACTGTTGAATCACTTTAATGTATGAAAAATAATATTCCGAAAAATGTTATAAAACGACTTCCCCGCTACTACCGTTTCCTCGGAATGCTCCTTGAATCGGGAATTGAAAGAATTTCTTCAAACGATCTTTCAAAAAGAATGGGGCTTACTGCTTCACAGATAAGACAGGATTTAAACCATTTCGGCGGATTCGGTCAGCAGGGATACGGATATAACGTTGAACAGCTCAGAGAAAATATAGGCGAAATCATCGGCATCGGGAACAGCTTCAAGGTTATTCTTGTCGGCGCCGGAAATCTCGGCAGAGCCGTTGCACAGCATCTGAACTTCGAAAAAAGAGGCTTTAAGCTTGTTGCAATTTTTGACTCAGACGAAAAACTTGCCGGAATGAAAATCAACGAAACAGAAGTCAGACATTTCAGCACGATTGCCGATTTCTGCAAGGACAATATGCCCACAGCTGCTATTCTCTGTATACCTACCGTTGCAGGTAAAACTGTAACAGAAGAACTTTACAACTGCGGAATCAAGGCATTCTGGAACTTCAGTCATTACAATATAACTGACGACTTCCCCAATGCTGTAGTTGAAAATGTTCACCTGAGTGACAGTCTTATGAGACTTTGTTTCAATATCACCAACAGGGAGGAAACACCGTGAAACGCATACTCAATGTCAATATAACGGATATTGTGCCCTTTTCAAAAGGTCTGATTTTCGTAAGACGTGAACAAATGCCCGACGGTGTTAACAAAGTTTCTTTTTTCAGCTATGATGCCGCAACAGGTGAAGTTACAACCGTCACAAAGGGTGTTTATCTGCTGAATAAATTCGGTATGGCTTATGAAACCATTTCATCAAAGCTCGGTGATTTTATCACCTGTGATACTGCAAAACTCCCCAATCATCACACAATAATCATTTACCCCACGGGTGAAATGGGGCATTTTGATGATAAGGGTAAATTAGTGAAAACGGGTGACCTTTATTATAATAACGCACCTGCACGTGATGCCGCATTTGACGGCAACAGCATCTGGTGTGCCGTACCTCAGAGAAATGCAGTTATAAGATATTCCGTATCGGCTCAGAAAATCATTATGAGAATCGGCGGTGACGACAATACGGCATTCAATATGCCCATTTCCGTTTCGTGTTATAATGATGAACTGTTTGTGTGCAACAAGGCTTCGTGCGAAATCAGAAAAATTGATATAAATACACTCAATGTTTCAGATTATCTCGAATTCAACGAGCCCGTAAATAAATATTTCAGATTCAAAGACAAAGAGATTGTTGTCCTTGATTCGGGAATTTATGAACTGTAAAAAGAACCGTCCGAAAGGACGGTTTTTTGTTTGACAAATCAGAATTTGTCGTGATGTTTTAATAATGTGTAGGGACCGATGCCCACATCGGTCCGCATTTGTCGAAGACAAATCGGAAATCTCTGATTTCCGCATAACGAACAAATTGATTCATTAAGATTGTTGCAATAGAACGATTTCCAATCGTTATTGCTCCATTACATTACGCAATCGGACCGATGTGGGCATCGGTCCCTACAAAAATTGTTTTATTACGAAATGTTTATCTAAAGACCTCTACAAATTATTGTTTCCTCTTCTTAAAGTCTTCATCAATCCTCTGTGACCAGTCAGCCTGTAAGGGTGCGCTCATTCTGCAACACGAAACAGCATCGGATATGACATCATAATTAAGTCTTGTCCCCTGACTGTCGCTTTTATATTTAACAGCCCTGTCAGCACCTATACCGAAATGTCGTGCCGTTTCAACAGCATCAATATTTGCTCCCAGGAAAATAAACTCCCACCCGTATTTCTCCTTTTCGTGTTCAATCATTCTTTTCACCTGTTCAGATGAATAGATATGACTCGCATTTTCCATTCCGTCCGTTATTATAACAAAAATTGTATTTGCGGGCACATCATCTTTTCTCTGATATTTATGAATATTTGCTATATGCTTTATTGTTCTTCCGATAGCATCAATCAGAGCTGTTGAGCCTCTTACCTGATAATCGTTTTCTGACATTTCAGGAACATCTTTCACACAGAGTCTGTCGTGAAGAATCATATATTCATTATCAAACAGAACAGTTGTTACAAAAGCTTCTCCATCTTCATTTTTCTGCTTTGCCAGCATCGAATTGAATCCGCCGATTGTGTCTTTTTCAAGCCCGTGCATTGAACCGCTTCTGTCAAGGATGAATACCATTTCTGTAAGATTGTTGTTTGTCTTTTTCATAAAAAAAACCTCCTGTAATATGTTGTATGTTTTTTACTTACAACCATATTATAGGAGAATTTTATTTTTATTTGGTCGCATTGAATGCGACATTTTCAACAACCGAGCAAAGGCTGGTCAAACTCAAACAAAGCTTCATTGATTTCAAATATATCATACTTTTCATTTTTTATGAAATATTCAATTATAACATCAGCTTTGTTACTGTGAGAAAGCACAAAACCTGCTTTTTCAAGAAATGCATTTGTTTCCTTAAGGGATAATTCAAGTGCAATTGCAAACGCAATAACCGTATTTTTTCTCGGTTTATAATCTTTATTATTCCTGATTTTTGAAAAAAGTTTTCTGTCAATATTCGCTTTTTTATAAACCTCGGAATCTTTAAGACCTCGTTCATCAATCATACGGAGAAGTGCTTCGGAAAATGATTCGTCAAGATCTGAAAGTACATCCTCAATTGAAAAATTATCCTTACACTTACATTCTTCAAGCATAATGCTTTGAGCCATAGGTAAAGAAGCTCTTCTTGCATAAGGATATTCTTCAATATAAGTTTCGTCAATAAATTCCTGAATTTTTGAATATTTCTTACCTTGTCTGACTGCATTTTTATCAAACAGAACAAGATAAATATCCATTTCAGGAAGATGTTCACTTGTAACAATCGTTTCAACGGCAACCTTCATAGCCTTATCTTTGGGATAGCCGTAAACACCCGAAGAAATAAGAGGAATTGCAACACTTTCAGCTTTAAGTTCGGATGCAAGTTCAAGAACACTTCTGTAACATGATGCGAGTTTCTCTTTTTCACCGAAAAAGCCGCCTTTCCATATAGGCCCTACGGTATGGATAATATATTTACACAAATCAAAACCCGGTGTAACAACAGCAGAACCTACTGAACAATGACCGATTTTACGACAGGCTTCGGCAAGTTTGTCTTTGCCTGCAGCATTGAAAACAGCACCGCAGACACCTGAGCCGTTACGCAAATGTGAGTTTGCGGCGTTTACAACAACGTCTGTTTTCATTTTTGTTACGTCATTTCTTACTATCTGAAAAGGCATTCAATCACCTCATTATTTTTTTGACCACGCATTACGAGAAAGAACAAAAAGAATGGGATAAATTTCAAGTCTGCCCAGAAGCATTGCAAGTGAAAGCACAAGCTTTGAAAATACTGAATATCCTGCATAGTTTGAAGCAGGACCGACAGCCGCAAGACCGGGACCGATATTATTGAAACACGATGCAGCCGCCGAAAAATTGGTAAGTATATCATATCCGTCAAAAGAAAGAAGGATGAATATACCGAAGAAAGTCATTGTATATATAGCAAAATAAGCACAAAGACTCTTTACAACATCGTCATCAACCTTTTTGCCTTCAAAACGTACAACTCCGACAGCACGGGGATGAATCAGACCTTTTATTTCTCTTTTTATAACTTTAAAGAGCATAATTATTCGTGTTAATTTGAAGCCACCCGCAGTTGAACCTGCACAGGCACCTACAAACATAAGAATAAGAATAATTGTTTTTGATAACTCGGGCCAGAGGTTGAAATCTGCCGTTGCAAAACCTGCTGTTGAAATAACTGTTGCAACCTGAAAAGCAGAAGCACGTATATTGTCACCGAAATTATCATATAATCCGCTTATATTGAATGCAATAACGCAGATGGCAACAGCATAAAGCCCTATATAAATCCACAGTTCTTCACTCTTTAAAATACTTCTGAATTTTTTTGTAATAAGAAGGTAATAAAGATTGAAATTGACACCGAAAATGAACATAAACGCTGTTACAACCCACTGAATGTAGGGATTATATGAAGCAAAGCTGTCATTTTTTATTCCGAAACCGCCTGTACCTGCAGTTGCAAAAGAATGAACAATACTGTCGAACAGCGGCATTCCGCCTGCAAGAAGAAGAATAAATTCAATAACAGTAAGTACAATGTAAATAAGATACAAAATAATTGCTGTATCACGCATTTTGGGAACAAGCTTACCTACAATGGGTCCCGGCACTTCTGCCCTTAAAATATGAATAGAACGGTCAGTTGACGCAGGAATGATTGCCATAACAAAAACAAGAACGCCCATACCGCCTACCCAGTTGGTGAAACATCGCCAGAAAAGCATACCGTGACTGAGAGCTTCAACATTTGTCAGTATTGATGCTCCTGTTGTTGTAAAACCGCTGACCGTTTCAAAAAAAGCATCAACATAATTCGGTATTTCACCGCTTAAGAAGAAAGGTAAAGCACCTATGGCAGACATACTCAGCCACGAAAGAGCAACAATAACAAAGCCCTCTTTTGCATAAATAACCCTGTCCTCTGTTTTACAGAAAATCATAAGAGGGAAACCTATAGCAAGGCTTATTCCGATGCTTAAAAGAAAAGCAGTATAGCAATCCTCTTTATAAATAATAGATACAATAAGCGGTAACACAAGAAGTGCCGCCGTTACCATCATCAATTTTCCTAATAACCGAAAAACAAATCTGCGATTCATAAAAAATTACCCTAATATATCCTCAATATCATTCAGTTTATGGTCTTTTGAAACAACAATAACCTTGTCATCACCGAGAATGACATCATCACCACCGGGGATAATGATTTTCTTACCTCTGATAATACCTGCAATAAGAATATTTTTCTTAAAATTAAAATCCTTAAGAGGAAGTCCGGTTATTGATGATTCAGGTTGAATTCTGAATTCAAGAGCTTCTGCCTTACCATCCATAATTTTATAAAGTGTTTCAACATTACTTCCCATTGAATTTTCAAGAGCTCTCGCATATCTTACAAAAATATCAGCCGTGATATTTTTAGGTGAAACAATGCAGTTAAGACCGAGTCTTGACCCCATTGTTGCAAGTTCATTTCTGTTGACTTTAGAAATAACTGTCGGAACACTGTTTGCGGCAGCATAAATTGAAACAAGAATATTCTCTTCATCCATCCCTGTAAGCGCAACAAATGCATCCATAGAACGAAGGCCTTCTTCAAGAAGAAGTTCCTGCTGTGCACCGTCACCCTGTATAATCATAGCTTGCGGCAGTTTTTCGCAAAACTCCTCACATCTTGCAGGATTCTTTTCAATAATTTTAACGGATGCACCTGAATTTATCAGCATTTTTGCAAGATAAAATGCTGATTTACTGCCGCCTAAAATCATAACATTCTTTGATTGTTTTTTATGAATCGAAAGTGATTTCAGAAGTTTACTGATATCAGAATGGTCAGCAGAAACCGATATTCTGTCACCTGCCTGAAGCACAAAATTACCGTCAGGAATATATACGTCTTCTCCACGCTGAACGGCACAGATCAGAACTTTTGAACCGTATCTGCCTTTCATATCGGCAAGTTTAACACCGTCAAGGTCTGAACCGCTTTTTATGATAAGTTCAATCATTTCAAAATTACGGCGCGAAAAATGCTCAATTTTGAGAGCTGACGGAAGTTTCAGAATATTGAAAAGTTCTGACGCCGTAAGCATATCGGGATTAATAGACAATGAAAGACCAAGTTCTTTACGAAGGAAAACAAGGCTGTCATCATTATATTCGGGATTTCTTATACGAGCAATTGTGTTATTACAACCCATACGTTTTGCAATAAAGCAACTGAGCATATTGAGTTCATCCGAGCCTGTAAGAGCAACAAAAAGCTCAGCTTCATTGATAGAAACCTCTTCAAGAACATCACTGTCTGCACAGTTTCCGCAGATAACCATAATATCATAGATATTGGTCAATTCATCAAGTATTTTATTATCCGAATCGATTGCAACAAGGTCATGCCCTTCGGCAACAAGATTGCCTATAACTGTCTGACCGATTTTTCCGCAACCTGCAACAACAATTTTCATAATTTTCTCCAATCACATTAATAAATAATATGGTAGTATGAGTGTAGCACTTTTGAAAACAATTTGCAATATAAAAATAAAATAAACTGTATTCAGCGAATACAGTTTATTCATTCATTATTTCACAAATTCGTTGTAGATAGCTTCAATTGTTTTGTGATAATCCTTTTCTTCAACTGCAACGATGATGTTGATTTCACTTGAACCCTGGTCAATCATTCTTACATTGACCTTTGCATTAGCAAGTGCTGTGAAAACTCTTGCAGCTGTGCCTTCTGTATTGACCATACCACGGCCTACGATAGCAATAAGGCAGAGACCTTCAACAAGTGTGATTGAATCGGGATTGACCTTTTTGACGATATCAGCTGTGATTGAACCCTTGTGTGAGCCGAGAGCATCTGCTGAAACAAGAACGCTCATTGTGTCAATACCAGAAGGAAGATGTTCAAAGGATACCTTGTGATTTTCAAGAACTTCAAGAACTTTTCTGCCGAAGCCGAGTTCAGCATTCATCATATCCTTTTCAACGTGGATAGCTGTGATACCCTTCTTACCTGCGATACCTGTGATAACTGTGGGAACATTGTTGCTTGAAGCCTTGTGAACAATCATTGTTCCGGGTGCAGAAGGATCATTTGTATTTCTGATGTTGATGGGTATTCTTGCTTTTCTTACAGGGAAAATAGCTTCATCGTGAAGAACTGTAGCACCCATATATGAAAGCTCACGGAGTTCTCTGTAAGTGATTTCGGGGATAGGCTGAGGATTTTCGATGCAACGGGGGTCTGCCATAAGCATACCTGAAACATCTGTCCAGTTTTCGTAAATGTCAGCATTTGCTGCACGTGCAACGATTGAACCTGTAACGTCTGAACCGCCTCTTGAGAATGTCTTGATCATACCTGAGGGAGAAGCACCGTAGAAACCGGGGATAACTGCATATTCGTGGTATGAAAGAAGTCTGCCAAGCTCAGCATCTGTCTTTTCCATATCAAGCAAACCGTTGTCATCAAAGAAAATGCCTTCTTCTGCATCGATAAACTGGAAACCGAGGAACTTTGCAAGAATTTTTGAGTTAAGGAACTCACCACGGCTTGCAATATAATCCTTACTTGCGTGATGCATAATAGCAACCTTGATACCCTGAAGGTCTTCATCAAGTGAGAAATCAATGCCGAGGTCACGGATGATTCCGTTGTATCTCTCTGTGATTTTATCAAACACTTCGTCAATGCCCTTCTTGTCTCTCACAAGACGGAAGCACTGAAGAAGCATATCTGTAACTTTTATGTCGTGTGTGTCCCTTTTGCCGGGAGCAGAAGCTACAACATATCTTCTGTCGGGATCACTTTTGATGATGTCGGCAACCTTGCGGAACTGATTTGCGTCTGCAAGTGATGAACCGCCGAACTTAACTACTTTAATCATATTCGCACCTCAAATTATATTAATATCCGCATAATATTATATTAAAAAGAATGCAATATTGCAATAGGAAAATTGAACATTATAAAGAGCATAAATCGACGCATTTTGTGAAATTGGACATTATAAGAGATATTAAATTACAGAATACAATGATATACCATTGCTTTTCGCAATGGATAAAAAAATTCCAAGACCGAAGATTTGGAATTTTTTGAAGTGAGCTTATAATTTTAATACAATTTTTAAATCGGTCACCTTTTAAGAATCCTCGGTCACCTTTTTGGGGTATCGGTCACCTTTCTGTTTCAACCGTGGTGGACGAAATCTCTTTTATAACAACAAACAAAACCGCCAAGGATTTCTCCCCGGCGGTAAGTTTAATTATGCAAAAAGATTTTTTATGAAGTTGATTATTCTTGTGAAGAAGCAGATGATATCTGAGAAGAAGTTTGTATGTACCTTTCCGCAAACTTCACATATTTCATCTTCTACGGGCTTTTCAAATTCGTGTCCGCAACCGTGGTCGCAGATATAGTCGCCATCTGCATCTGTGTGAGTGAGTGCATCAACTGTCTTTGTATCTCTGTCAAGCTCTGCGCCGCAATCATCACAGTAAACTACAAGGTCGTATGAGCCTGCAAGACCGCACTTGGAAGCAACTTCATTTTCTCTTACTGCATCAAGAGGTGTGTGACCGTTTTCAGGAATTTCAACATAAGTTGTGTAATCACAAGCTGTGCAATACTCGTATGCATCCCAGCCGATTTCTGTACAAGTGGGAGCTTTTGCATCAACTTTAACAAGTGTGTCCTTGTGATTGAGAGCTTCTTTTTCAACATAAGTTGTGTAATCACAAGCTGTGCAGTATTCGTATGCATCCCAACCGATTTCTGTGCAAGTGGGAGCTTTTGCATCTGCCTGAACAATATCGTGACCAACCGTTACAACATCAGAAAGATATACATTTTCACTTACAGTTGCTTTGCAATAATATGATTTACCGCACTCGACTTTTTGTAATGTTTTTTCTGTTTCACCGTCAAGCTTTGTTTCGTTGATTAATGTAAAATTAACTTCAACAGGATTATCCGCATTAACAATAGTTACAAAGAAATCAACAGTTGTATCAGCATCAAATGTTATTGTTGCTGTCTTTTCATATTCATATTCATTTAAATCGATATATTCGTAATCAGTATCTATAATACCAGTCTCTATAACTACATGTCTGAGCTCTGAATCCGTAGAAATAACAAGTATATCACCTGCTTTAAAATCATATGAAAATAAAGTCGTAAATTCTTCAGCAGTATATGTGCCAATATAGCTTTCTTCATACTCATACCACTGGAATGTAGCAGCAGTATTATTGAAATCTACTGTAAGGTTATTATCTGCAGAAGGCTGCTGAGTGAATGCATTTGCAACAGCATAAACAGATATTTCACCTGTTGCTTCGTCATATTCAGTTTTATCAAAGAAAACTTCGTAATACTCATCACATACTACGTTAATACTATATTTCTCTGCTTCTTCTGCATTTTTTACACCTTCGAAAACAGTATGTTTCCCTGGTTCAGTAACACTAAATTTAACTGCTAAATAATCTCCTGTGTAATCAGAAACATCAATAAAATTCTCTGGATTGGCAGCACCATTATAACAAGATATCTGTTCATATCCGTCTCCACTTTCAATAACAGTATCATCAATATTGAGTCCCTTGGTTTCACTATCTATACGATAACTAATTGCATATTTGCTGCCTTTAATTTTACCGCCATAAAGGTTCACAGTACCACTCGTGCATCTTAATGCATATGTATTTATTGATTCCAGAGTACCGCTATATAAATTAAAAACAGCACCTTTATCCTGAATACTAACAACTCCCCACGATGAAGATGCAACAAGTTTACCTGTTTCTTTTTCAGACAGGTCATAAATCGAAAGTTCACCTTCCAATAGGAGATGTTCAAGACCTTCAAAAGTCCATTTATAACCATCGAGGTTAATTATAACATTTTCCTGAGATTTGATTCCGGGTGTACAATTTATAGTTTCAATATCTCCTTCAAGCTTATATTTACCTGAGGGAATGAGCTGTCTCTCTTCATCAAAATAATTCAGATATACATCTATTTTTTGGCCGTCAATATAAAGATAGCCGTCAGCATCTGTTGACAGCACTTTTGCATCGCTGAAATC